>DATCIR010000332.1:0-6351 GCA_036507695.1 Gammaproteobacteria bacterium | reverse complement strand
GGCTCAAGGCGTTAAGCGCGTCATCCGAAAAATTTTTCTTTTTGCCGCCCGCGTCGTTGTTCAGCCGGTTCAGTATCGAACGGGCCAGCAAGATGATATCCCCTTCCCGGTCACGCAAGGGCGGTATCTCAATCACGATTTCGCTGATGCGGTAATATAAATCCTCCCGGAAGCGGCCTTCCTGGATTAAGCGGGTTAAGTCCTGATGCGTGGCGCAAACCACGCGCACATCGATGGGAATTTCCTTGCGCCCGCCAATCCGCTCGATCACCCGTTCCTGCAGAAAGCGCAGGATTTTGGCTTGTAATGCGGGCGGCAAATCACCCACTTCATCGATAAAGAAAGTGCCGCCGTCGGCATACTCCAGTTTTCCCGGTGATTGTTTGGTGGCGCCGGTAAACGAGCCTTTTTCATAACCAAACAGCTCGCTTTCCAATAAGGTCTCGGGAATGGCGGCGCTGTTGATCGCCACAAAGGGTTTATCGGCCCGCGTACTGAGGCCGTGAATAGCACGTGCAATGATTTCTTTGCCGGTTCCGCTTTCCCCGAGCAACAAGGTTGTAACATTGGTGGGCGCGACTTTTTCAATCGTACGGCATACTTTTAACATTTGCGGACTGGCGGCGATTATGCCTTTTAAGGCGGTATCCGGGTGGTGCCGTTGTAATTCCCGGTAATCTTTTTCCAATTCATGCAGGCGATACGCACGGTCGATGATCAAAGCCAGCACATCCGGATCAATCGGCTTCTGGTAAAAATCGTAGGCGCCCAAACCAATCGCTTTCAAGGCGTTTTCCCGATCGTCGTTGCCGGTAACAACAATCACCTTGGTGTGAGGAGAAATTTGCCGGATTTCCTCCAGCACCGCCAGTCCTACACTGGCGTTGGCGGGATCGGGCGGCAAGCCCAGATCCAGGGTCACCACGGCGGGCTTTAGTGCACGCAGTTGGTTCAATGCGCTTTCCCGGTCGCCTGCAATCGTAACCTCGTAGCCCTTGAAGCTCCAACGCAGTTGCTTTTGCAACCCGGGATCGTCTTCGATAACCAGCAGCGGCCTTAATTTTGGATTGGGCATAGTATCATCCTAGATTCCGCAGTTAACCACTTTATAAAATAGCTACCCATATGATGTCATTCTATTTTCATGCACGAACAAGGTTCACCGGTTGGGTGAACAACGCTACGCAGTGGATGGCACGCTTGTCTTCACGATCGTCAAAGCGCATGGCCGCGTTGCAACTCCTTGGAATGGAACGACCATTCCGCATTCCCTTCCATAGAGCGCAGCGCCTAGCCCTGCACTCTGAAAATCGCACACTCCACCGCGTCCAACTGCGAATTCTAGGATCATCTATTGACCTTCTTGGGGGTGGAAACAACTTCCTCGCTCGCCTTGCTTTCAGCCAACGGCAAACTTAGCAAAAACGTGCTGCCTTCGCCAATCCGGCTGGATACTTCGATTCGCCCTCCCAGGGCTTTGACAAACTCGCAAGCTTCATACACACCTATCCCCATGCCCGCGTTACCCTTGGTGGTTTCAAATGGCTTGAACAGCCGATCCCGGATAAACTCCTCACTCATACCGCAGCCGTTGTCCTCAATCGCTATTTTTATATGACCACGGTTTACCCGACCCTGATTTACCAACCCCGGATTTGCCTGACCCTGCCCAGCAGGTTGTTCAGTATAAACGCGTAATTTCACAAAGCCGTCACGGGCCGTTGCTTCTTGCGCATTTTGTACCAGATGTTCAATGATCGCGGCCAAGCGGTCTTTATCCGCCAAAACCTGCGCGGAATCGTCCATCTGGGTGATTACGGGCCGCGGTTCGGCAAGCGACCGGTTTTTCACAACCTGGCGAACAATATCCGGCAATTTAAGGCGGGTAATGTTTTGGGCGGCGGAATGCTGGATCCGTAACTGCGCGAGCAGCCGATTCATTTTCTGGGTCGCATGGGAGATGGTCGATAACGCATCATCGATAAACAGCGGATTGGCCTTGTGTTGATCCGCATTCTTCAAGATTAACGACAGTTGCGCCACGATATTTTTTAAGTCGTGCACCACAAAAGCGGATAGCCGGTTAAACGCCTCAAATTGCCGCGCCGAGGCCAGGGCCAGACTCACCTCCAGTAACGCCAGGTAACCCGCCACTTGCCGCCCCGCCGTGCGCAACAGGTCACGAATCTCCCAATCCAGATTATCTTTTGCCCTGGCGTGCGTTAACACCGTAAACCCCAACAAGCGGGATTGATGCATGAGGGGCACAATCAGCCAGGCTTCGGATAATTCCCGCAACCATTGCGGCACGCGTAATTCACGGTAGGCGCTGCTATCGTTCGCGTATTCATCCAGATCAATAATCCATTGGCTGCTGGCCAGGAACCGGATCATGCTATCGTTGCCGGCGATCGGCTGCGCCTTACTTGCCGGCAGGTTCCAATTGAGGACCAGCTCATAATCCTGCATATCCCGTTGCAGCCACAACAGTCCTGCCGGACTTTCCACAATATCCGCGATGGCCCGTAATGCATTGCTCTGCAGCTCATGCGGTTCTGCCTGTCCGGATAGTAATTCAGTGATCTTTAACCATTCCTCACGGTAATCATAACGATAGTGATAAAAGTGCTTGGCCAGAAATACCCGGATTGACGCGCGAATGGCTCCGGAAAACAACAAGGCCAGCAGCACGACCGCGGCGCCAAACAGGAATACCGCCTGCATCACGCCGCCCCAACTGCCGCCGTATACCTTGATGTAATAACCGCCCATACCCATCGCCAGCAGGTAAAAACCTCCGGCTAACAATGCGGTGGTATGAAAGGCGAATTTATGCGATACGAATAAATGCAGCGTCAGTTTTTGATAGCGGGACGCGGAAATGGCAATCAAGGGCACCGTGAACGCATTGACCATACCACGCGCATCCCAGATATCCGGGTCAATGCTTCTAAACAACAGGGCGTCGCCGTATAAATAAAATTCGTAGGCGAACATACCACCCAGGCCAAAACACAGATATTTAATCGCCCAGCGCTGATCCGGGTCGATTTGGCGCATGAGTTGTTCTACCAGGAACAAACCCAATGCCGCAAACAACAAATGGCTAATGGCGCGGTACTCATAGCCCCGGTCGCTGATAAAAAATCCCATGTCCAGCGTGAAATAAATGATTAAAACCACCAGGCCCGCGATCAATAGATAGATGAACGCCGACAACTTCTTCAGCATCCCGTATGCCCGGGTATTTTTTGCCGCGGCCAGCAGCAACACATACAAAAAAATCGTCCACGCGATATTGCGCAAGGATTCCAGCGCTTCCAGCGTCAGCGACTCAAAATATGCCCCAGCCGCCAGATACGCGGCCGCGCCCGCCCAGCAACTACTCAGCAACAGGGCGGCAAACAGCACCAGCACCTGACCACCTTGTTTGAGCTGGCTGGCCACGACGCCCGCAAACGCAAAAAATGCCAGGGCGGCTAAGGTATAGCTGATAATTCCAAAGTATTCCATTCAGATGCTGTCCAGCCCGTCACTGGTTTACGCGCGCGTGAATTAACGCCCGCTTTTACCCCACAACACTTCATGGGCCGTTTGCAGAATCACCACAAAGTCCAAAAACAGGGTATAGTTCTTGATGTAGTACAAGTCATATTGTAGTTTTTCGAGAGAATCTTTTTCGGATGCGCCATAGGGATAACATACCTGCGCCCAGCCGGTGATACCCGGTTTTACCCGGTGCCGTTCGGCGTAATAGGGAATCTGGTCAGTCAGCTTGGTGACAAACTCCGGGCGCTCGGGACGCGGACCCACGAAACTCATATCCCCTTTCAACACATTAAAGATTTGCGGTAACTCATCCAGCCGCACTTTGCGGATAAACTCGCCGACATGGGTTAGGCGGGGATCATTTTTCTGCGCCCATTGCGCGCCGTTTTTTTCCGCATCCACCCGCATGCTGCGGAATTTATACACGTTAAACAATTTCCAATGCCTGCCAACCCGCACCTGCCGGTACAGAATCGGCCCGCGAAAACCTTCTTCCAGTTTGATCGCCAGTGCTGTCAGCACCATGGCCGGCCATACGACAAAGAGTAATAATAAGCTCACCAGGATATCAAACAGGCGCTTCTCAATACTAAACCACAGGCTCTGGTTGAATCCGTCGGAAAAGATTAACCAGCTGGGATTTAACGCATCCAGTTTTATCTTGCCGACCTCGCGTTCGTAAAATCCCAATAGATCAATCACGTCCACGCCGCTAAGCTTGCAATCGAGCAATTCGTGCACCGGAAAACTCTTGCGCCGGCGGTCACCCACCGCAATAACGATTTCATCGACCTGCAGACGTTTTACCAAGGTGAGCAAGGGCACATCCGGACGTAGTATCAGGTTTTCCTCCACCACGTCGTGCTCACCGCGCACATGCACATAGCCAACTACCAGAAATCCACGCCGGTCCGTACGCCGGCGCAATTGTTGACTGATTTGTTGCGCCTGCTGCCCGGCGCCCAGCACCAGCACGCGGCGTTTCAAAGTATCCTGGTCGATGGTCCGAATAAAAATATAGCGAATCACCAGCAGCAGGACAAAGGCGACCAGTACAGAAATGGCCGTCGCGCCCCGGCCAACGAACATCACGGGCGCCAGATAATACAAAACGCTGATCGCCATACCGCCGAGTACAATGGCGGCCGCCAAACGCAACACCATGCCCGCGGTGCCATGGCGAAAACGCCGCTGATACAGGCCCATGGCGGCGAGCGCCAGGAAGAATACCAGGGCAAACGTAACTGCAATGGGCCAAATTGTGCCGCCACTCGGCACGGCTACCGGGTCGCCCAGAAAGCGCAGTGCAATGCCGGCGTAGATCGCGAAAATCAGCACCAGGAATTCCACGGCGGCCAGGATGAAAAACGATGAGGGTATATATTGCTTAAATATGCGAAACACGATGAGTCAACCTGGAATTGCTGTTATTTTAGGCGCTTGTTGGGATTCTGACGGGTCATTCCGCCGTACCGGTTATCCAACACGCAATAATAAGGGTTTTTCGTGAACAAAAACAGGGCATTAATGCACAATTAATCCAATATCGGCCCGGCATGGCCGAAAGTGAATCCATCAACGCCGTTAAATTTTCAATTCCCGCCCCGGCCGCCCGATAATAATGTCAATCCTATCGCAGGTGAATTTGTTACATGACTATTCACGGCAGCTTTGCTATGGTTCACCCTGCAAAAAGCAACCGCAATAAGAAGTGAGTATCGAGCATGAAAGTGACAATTTATGGCTCCGGTTATGTGGGCCTGGTGACCGGCACCTGCCTCGCTGAAGTCGGCAACGACGTCCTGTGCGTGGACATTGATAAACACAAAACCGAGCGCCTCAATCAAGGTGATATTCCCATCTACGAACCCGGCCTGAAACCCATGGTCGCGAAAAACCACCAATCCGGACGCCTGCGGTTTACCACCGATGCCGCCGAAGGTGTCGCCCATGGACTGTTCCAGATGATCGCCGTGGGCACTCCGCCCGACGAAGATGGTTCCGCTGATTTACAGTACGTCCTGGCGGTCGCTCGCAGCATCGGCCAGCATATGAATGAATACCGCGTGGTAATTAACAAATCCACCGTGCCCGTGGGCACCGCCGACAAGGTTCGCGCCGCGATTCATAACGAACTAAAAGCGCGGCAAAACGCGATGGAATTTGATGTGGTATCCAATCCTGAATTTCTCAAAGAAGGCGCGGCCATCGACGACTTTATGAAACCGGACCGCATCGTGATCGGCACCGACAACCCGCGCACCACGGAATTAATGCGCGCGCTGTACGCGCCGTTTAACCGCAGCCGTGATCGCATGGTTGCCATGGACATCCGTTCCGCGGAATTGACCAAATACGCCTCCAACGCCATGCTGGCCACCAAAATCAGTTTCATGAATGAGCTGGCGAACCTGGCGGAGCGGCTGGGCGCCGATATTGAACAGGTGCGCATCGGCATGGGATCCGATCACCGCATCGGCTATCATTTTATTTATCCCGGTTGCGGTTATGGCGGATCGTGCTTTCCCAAGGACGTGCAGGCGCTGGAACGCACCGCCCGGGAAGTGGACTACCCGGCGGAACTGTTAAGCGCCGTGGAAAACGTCAATAATCGCCAGAAACATGTGTTGTTCAACAAAATTTCCCGGCACTATAACGGCAAGCTGAAAGGCAAGACCTTTGCGCTCTGGGGCTTGTCCTTCAAACCCAATACGGATGACATGCGCGAAGCGCCCAGCCGGGTGCTGATGGAAGCGCTGTGGCGGGAAGGCGCCAGCGTACGCGCCTTCGATCCTGAAGCCA
>DATCIR010000331.1:0-10402 GCA_036507695.1 Gammaproteobacteria bacterium | reverse complement strand
TGCACGCTTGTCTTCACGATCGTCAAAGCGCATGGCGGCGTTGCAACTCCTTGGAATGGAACGACCATTCCGCGTCCTTGCGCCTTGCCCTGCACTTCGAAAATCGCACACTCCACCGCGTCCAACTGCGGATTCTAGGTTGAAGGTACTGGTTTGGCAGGACGAGGCGGGGCAGGTGTGGCTCGGTTACAACGACCCCGCTTTCATCGCCGGACGCCATGCTGTTCCGGAATGCAAGGCCGCTACCGGAATGGGTAAGGCATTATCCGGATTCGCGGAGAAAACCATAGCGAAACCGTAACCAACAGCGCGGAAATCAAGCTGTGCGGCGCCGTGGCGGGTGATTGCGTTGATCCAGGCGATACGGAAATAGCGGCAGTGGCGGAAGAAAACACCGTCACATCAAATCATCTCTCCGGCAATGCCGGCGGCGATATCGTCGACAACGGTATTGCCAACCTGGTCGGGTAATACGTCGCCAATTACGAGTCATTACTACAACCAATCAAATATTGACGAATGTCATATACAAGTAAAGAAGCATTAAGGTGTTTTTATTTCGGCACGAGCGGTGCTGAGCAACACCAGCAATCCCCTGAGCAAATCCAACGGTGCCGGCGGACAGCCGGGTATCTTGAGGTCAACCGGAATGACGTTTTCCACCGCACCGCAACTGGCATAGGAAATACCGAACTCGCCGCCGTCACAAGCACAGGTGCCGGCGGCGATAACATACTTCGGCGACGGTGTGGCGCGCCAGGTGCGGCGCAACGCGGTTTCCATGTGGCGCGACACCGGACCGGTGACCAGCAATACATCGGCGTGGCGCGGCGAAGCGACAAAGTGCACGCCGAAGCGTTCGATGTCGTAATAGGGATTATTAAGCGCATGAATTTCCAGTTCGCAGCCGTTACAGGAACCGGCGTCCACCTGGCGAATGGCGAGGCTGCCGCGAAAATGTTTATCGAGGTAGCGTTTGACCTCAAGTCCCAGGGCTTCAAGTTCATCGTTCTTGGGCGCGCGTTCCGTCAGCGTGCCGGTTTGCAGAATCTTGTGGAGTATTCTCAGCATATTTTCTCTTTACAAATCATGTCCGGAATAGGACCCGTTAACGGATTTATTGCACACCGGAAAATCGGGCACGATGTTGCCATGAATAAGCTGCTCCAATGCCGGCCAGCTGAACCAGCTGGGATCGCGCGGAAAAAACCGCCGCACGCGGCCGTCCGGTCCCAAACGCACGTAACTGATAATTTCACCGCGCCAGCCTTCCACGATCCCAATACCTTCTCCCGCCACCGGCGCAGCCGGCCATGATGCCTGCACGTCGCCCGGTGGCAGCGTATCCAACAATATCGACAACAATTTGAGCGAGTGGCGCATTTCCTCGGCGCGCACCTGTATGCGGGTGGCCACATCGCCCGCTGTAAAGCAAGGCGATTCCACCGCTAACCGGTCATACGGCGCGTAGCGGTGGTCGCGCCGCGCATCGTAATCCACGCCGCTGGCCTTGCCCACATAACCTACGGTACCCAGTTGTTTCGCCAGCTGCGTGTTTAATATACCGGCGGTCACCAGCCGGTCGTCTAATGATGGTTGGTCGTCGAGTATGGGCAACAAACTCTCCAGCGCGTGCGAGAACTCCTTAACCTGTGTTTGCAGTCGCGCCACAGTTTGTTCGTTGATATCACGTTCGACGCCACCGGGCACCACGCGGTCCATCAACAAACGGTGTCCGAACACCGCGAGGTTTTGCCGCTGCCATTCTTCCCGCAAACGGCTGAATTGCATCTGCGCAAAGCTAAACGCCACGTCATTGCAAATGGCGCCGATATCCCCGAGATGGTTGGCGATGCGCTCGCGTTCGGCCAGAATGGCGCGAATCGCCAGCGCCCGCGGCGGCACGTTCACGCCGCTCGCGCGTTCCATGGCGATACACGCCGCCCAGGTATGCGCCACGGTGGTGTCACCCGATACCCGGCCGGCCAGCCGCGCCAGACCCGAGGGATCACGGCCCACGGCGATTTTTTCTATGCCCTTGTGCACATAACCCAGCCGCTCTTCAAGACGCAGTATGTCTTCGCCCACGGCATGAAACCTGAAATGGCCGGGCTCGATAATGCCTGCATGTACCGGCCCCACCGGAATCTCGTACACGCCGTTGCCCAATACCGGCACGAAGGGATAATCGCTGTCCGCCGGGGTGCGTTTGGGCGAGTGGCCGCTCACCGGAAAATCATCGCGCAAGGGGTAACTGCCCTCCGGCCAGGCCTGATGCCGGGTCCAGCGGCGGCTGTCGGGGTGGTCCAGAAAAGCCATGCCATACATGTCTTGTAAGTGGCGTTCCAGGCGGTCAAGCCCGGGATAACACGGGGTATGCGACGGCAACACCGGATGGCTAAGCGGTACCGCGGTTTCCAATGCCAGGTAGTCGCCTTCGAACACCAGGCAGGCGCGCACAATAATATGCTCATCGAGTTGCTCGCCCCACACCCCCGCGTGCCGGCAACCCACTACCGCCGCTATTTTCGCCGCGCTGCCCCAGTCTTCCACATCCAGCACCAGGCGGTGCACCGGTGTCAGGGTTTGCGGATCGCCGTCCTCGCGCAACACCACATGCTCGGCTTCCAGGCGGGTTAAATAGTCGTGCAGCCAGTTAAATCCAGTCATAGCAGATTCACTCCGGTAATGAGTTCCGTCGCGCGGTCCAGCCAGCGGGCCAGAAAACCGGGAATGGAAATCCCCAGCCAGAGCACCAAGCCCAAATGCACCATGACAGGAACCATGTTCGCCCGCACTGGCATCTGGCCTTCCGGCGCCGTACCGTACACCATGGGGTGCAGGTGCCGGAACAAACCGGCGAACGCCACCACCAGTCCCACCAGCAAAGCCACGGTAAACACCGGTTGCGCTTGCATGGTGGCGGTCAGCAGTAAGAATTCACTGGTAAAGACCCCAAACGGCGGAAAACCGGCGATCGCCGCCACGCCGATCAACAAACTCCAACCCACGGCCGGCTGGGTGCGGATCAGGCCGCGGATGTGATCGATGGTCTGGGTGCCGGCAATATGCGCGGCATGCCCCACGGTGACAAAGATGGCTGATTTGGTCAGTGAGTGAACCAACATATGCAGTAACGCGCCGAACGTGGCCAGCGGTCCGCCGAGGCCAAAGGCGAAGGTCATCAGGCCCATATGCTCAATGGAAGAGTAACTGAACATGCGCTTGATATCGCGCTGCCGGTGCAGGAACAGTCCCGCCACCAGGAACGACACCAGCCCGAAACCCATCAGCAGGTAACCGGCGAGTTGCGGCGAGGTGGTGGATGCCAATGAACCGTCCACCAGCATTTTTAACCGCACCACGGCGTACAGCGCGACATTAAGCAGTAAGCCGGACAATACGGCGGACATCGGCGTGGGGCCTTCCGAGTGGGCGTCGGGCAGCCACTGGTGCATGGGCACCAAGCCGACCTTGGTGCCGTAACCCACCAGCAAAAATACAAAGGCGAGGCTCATGATCGAGGGTTCAAGCCTCGCCGCCTCCGCATACAGCGCGCTCCAGCTCAAACCGGCGGCGGGATCATCAATCACGTGCTGCGCGGCAAAATACAACAGCACGGTGCCGAACAATGCCAGTGCGATGCCCACGCCGCACAAGATAAAATATTTCCAGGCCGCTTCGATGGCTTCCGGCGTGCGGTAAAGGGACACCAGCAGCACGGTGGCCAGCGTCGCCCCTTCAATCGCCACCCATAATATGCCGAGATTATCCGTGGACAATGCCAGCATCATGGTGAACATAAAAAGTTGGTACATCACGTGGTATAAACGCAGGCCGCGCTCAGTGGTTTTGCCGGATTCGCATACGTACTGCATATAAGGCCGGGAAAAGATCGACGTCGTCATGCCGACAAAGGCCGTCAACACCAGCAGGTAAACATTAAAAGAATCGATGCGGAAAACCAGGCCGGTAATCACCCCCTCAGCCGCGACTTCAATGGCCAAAGCCAGCGCCGCGATAAACGTGGCGCCGGCAACGGTAACATTCAGCCAACCGGCTATACTCAGGCGCCGGACGCCGATCAGGAGTATCGCGCCGGCGAGCGGTGTGAACACGGTGAACAATAATATCTTTATCATTGGTCGTCGGCCCGTTCCGTTAACCGGTTCATGCGGTCCACGTCCAGGGAATCGATACTCTCGCGAATCTGGAAGAAAAACACGCCGAACAATACCATGGCCACCAGCACGTCGAAAGCGACGCCCAGTTCCACCACCAAGGGCATGCCGCCGGTGGCGGAAACCGCCGCCAGAAACAGCCCGTTTTCCATCGACATAAAACCCAGCACCTGCGCCACCGCCTGGGTGCGGATTACCATCATCAATAATCCGATCAGCACCACGGCCAGGCTGACGGCGACGATGTTACGGGTAAATATCAATTCCTCCTGCACGATGGGCAGCACCAGCCAATAGCTGAAGATCACCAAGGCCAGCGCGGCCATGACCACCAGGGCGGGACGCGGCAAGGGTTCGCGATGCCGATCCAACTGAAGGCGGCGCACCAGGCGGTGCAACATCCAGGGGATGAGCAAGGCTTTTAGGCCAAAAGTAAGCGCCGCGGAAAAAAACAAATGCAGGAGCCCGCCACTGGCGGCAACGATGGCCGTCACCAGTGAAACCAGCACACCCTGCCAGGCAAATACATGAATAGCCGCCACCAGCCGCGCCTGTTCCAGCAGCACGAAGGAGGTGAACAATACCACCGCCGCCAACACGATCATCAGTTGCTGCAACAACGACAAATGCTCCAGATTCATGCGCCCACCTCCAGGATCACGTGGCTGAGCAGTCCGAGCAAGGCGAACAACAACGCCAAATTGAGAAAGGCCGTTACCCGGAACACGCGCATTTTCGCCAGCACGGTTTCACTCACCGCCAGCAGTACGCCGAGCAAGGCGAGCTTGAGAACGATCACCGCGAAAGCCACACTCAGCGCCGCGGCGCTCATTTCCTGCGCGATTCCCCAGGGGAAAAACACATTAGCCAGCAGTACGCCATATAACAGCAGCTTTAATTGCGCCGCCCAATCCATCATTGCCAGATGTCTTCCCGAATATTCCAGGATCATGGCTTCATGAATCATGGTGAGTTCCAGATGCGTCGCCGGATTATCCACCGGTATGCGCCCGGTTTCGGCGATGGCCACCAGCACCAGTCCCGCCAGGGCGAACATATAGGAGGGCCGTAAAATTTCGCCGTTGTGCAACTGATAGTCCACCACGCTGGCGAGGTTGGTGCTATGCGCCGTCATCGCCAGCGTAAACACCGCCATTAACATGGCGGGCTCCGCCAGCGCCGAAACAAACATCTCCCGCGATGCGCCCATGCCGCCGAAGGCCGTGCCCACGTCCATACCGGCCAGGCTAAGAAAAAATCGCGCCAGCGCCAACAGGCCGGCGATAACAATGACATCGGCAATGGCGGACGCCGGCGAAGCAATTGAAAGTAAAGGCACCGCGGTCACGGCCAGTAAGGTGGCGGAAAACACCACGTAGGGCGCGATACCAAACAGCGGCGAGGCGGTATGCGCGATACGGGTTTCCTTGGTAAATAGCTTGTAAATATCCCGGTAAGGCTGCCAAATGGGCGCGCCGCGGCGGTTTTGCAAGCGGGCTTTTATTTTACGCACCCAACCCGCCAACAGCGGAGCGAGCGCGATATACAGCAGCGCCTGTATCGGCAACAGCACCCAGGATGAAGCGTTCATGCCATGATCCATAACAGCCCCAACAAGGTTGCCAGCGTCCAGCCGAGATACACCCGCACGTTGCCGGACTGTAAACGCACCACCCGGCGCGCGGCTTTTTCCACCGCGCGCGCCACCGGCAGATAAAGCAAGCCCCACAGTCTGTCCGTTATCTGCAGTCGATGACGCAGGCGGCCGTCTTGTTGCGGCTCCACGGCTTCGTCAATATGAAACAGCAGGCCAAACACGCGGCGGATTGGTTGCGCGAACGCCGTGGCGGTGTACTGCATGGCCATCGTCGGTGGCGCGAAGCCGCAATCCCAGGCGTCGCAACGGCGGCTGCGCCGTTTACCGCGCTCCAACAGCCACCATCCGAGGCCGATCACCGCGAATAAGGCCAGCGCCGCCAGCGGCGCGCCATAACTGGCCGTTTTGGGCGACACCGGCGTCAGCCACAGCCAGCCCTGACTGGTGGCGTGGGCCAGGCCATGACCCAGCACTTGTTGCGGCACTACATTGAACAAGTCAATGAATGTTGTTGGCAACACGCCCAGCAACAGGCACAACAAGGCCAACACGCCCTGGCCAACACGCATACTCAGCGGCACGGCCCCGGCGCGGCGCACCGGGCGGCTTCTTGCCTGTCCCAGGAAAGCCACGCCATAGACCCTGACAAAGCACGCCGCCGCCAGCGCGCCCGTCAACGCCAGCACCGCCGCGGCGATGGGTACTATACTGCGCAGCACGCCGCTTTCCAGCTGCCAGGCCTGCAACGCCGCCTGGAAGGTGAACCATTCGGAAACGAAGCCGTTGAACGGCGGCAAAGCGGAAATGGACAGGCAACCGATCAGGAAAAAGGATCCGGTCCAGGGCATGCGCCGCAGCAGGCCGCCCATTTTATCCAGGTCATGTTCGTTAGCCGTGTGCAGGATGGCGCCCGCGCCCATGAACAACAGTCCCTTGAACAGGGCGTGATTGATGGTGTGATACAGCGCGGCGACAAACGCGACCGTGCCGATAATAACGCGGCCGTTGGCCAGGAACAGCAATGCCAGCCCCAAACCGATGAAGATGATGCCGATGTTCTCCACGGATGAATAGGCCAACAGGCGTTTGAGATCATGCTGCATCAGCGCGTAGAGCACGCCCAGCAAGGCCGATACGCTGCCGATGGCCAGCACTATGACGCCCCACTGCCAATGAAACTCGCCAATGAGATCGAACACCACGCGGATGAAACCATAGACCGCCACTTTCAGCATTACGCCGGACATCAGCGCGGAGATATGCGAGGGCGCGACGGGATGGGCCTCCGGCAGCCAGGCATGCACGGGCACCAGGCCGGCCTTGGTGCCGAAACCGAAAAACGCCAGCACAAAGGCCGCGCTGGCCCAGGCGAAGGACAGCTCGGCGCCGCGCATGGCGTCAAAGCCAAAATCCCCGCCAAAGGAAGCCATCACGCCGAATGCCAGCAGGATAGCGAGGCCCGCGATGTGGGCCATGAGCAGGTACAGGAATGCGGCGCGCCGGTTGGCGGCCTGGTCGTGATGAAACACCACCAGGAAGTAGCTGGACAATGACATTAATTCCCAGGCCACCATGAACAGGAAAGCATCATCGGCCAGCACCACCAGCAGCATGCCGGTGAGAAACAGGCCGGTAAAACCGCCTAACGCTGGCAGTGGGTCGCGGGCGTGTTCAAATCCGCGCACATAACCCGGCGCGTAGAGCCCGACCGCGAAACTCACCACGCCGATGACGCAAAAAAAGAACCCGGCCAGGGCGTCCAGCCGCACGCGCCACGGCAGCCACGGCAAGCCCAGGGGCAGCTCCGCCGTCGCCACGCTGCCGGTAATCAAGGCCAGCAAGCCGGCAATCAGCGCCGCCAGGCCCGCCAGCGCAAACACCGGCATCACCACCGAGCGCAGCAATCGCGGCTTCCAGGCTGTGAACAGCGATAACAGCGCCGATAGCAACGCCAACCCGACGGCGGCCCCGGCCCACCAGAGTGTTGAGGACCACGTTGTTGAAGACCACATTGTTGAAAACCACGGCGTTGAAAACCACGTCGTTGAAGACCACAGTGTTGCGGTCATGGTCCGCGATCCTCCGCAGCGGATGGCGGCTTGGCCTTGAACCGCACCCCGCGCCCGCCGTCGTTACTGGCCGCACCGTCGGCGATCAACTCCACCCCGGCCCTCTCCAGGGCGTCCACGACCTTAACCAGTGAATCGACATTACCGCGCACCTGCCCGTCACTGCCCTCCATGCGTTGAATGGTCGGCAGCGATACGCCCGCGGCATCCGCCAGTTGGCGCTGGTCCATGCCCAGCAGGGCGCGGGCGGCCCGCAATTGAACGGCGGTAATCATGGTTGGGGTGGCTCCATATAAGATGTTTCAGTATAGATACCTAAAACGTAAAAATTCAAGTATGAAACATCATAATTCCCCACCCAGCGCATACTCGGAGTGACGCTGCCCGTTTCGGATAAAAGCGGGAAGGACTTTTGGGATGACTGCAGATGAACCGGCGCCGGCGCTCAGTGACGCCAGTATGCCGGGAGGAACAGGATCAACAAGGTGAAAACTTCCAGCCGTCCCACGAGCATGCCGAAGATGCCCAACCACTTGACCACTGGATTGACGGTTGCAAAGGTGCTCGCCACCTCGCCCAGCCCCGGACCGAGCAAATTGATGGTGGCAACCACGGCGCCGAAGGCGGATTCAAGGTCCAGCCCGGCGGCCATCATCGCGACGGTGAGTAGCAGCGAGGTGACGATGTACAGCACGTAAAACCCCCACACCGAAAACAGTACATCATCTGATACCGGCCGCTTACCCAGCTTAACCGGCGCTACGGCTTGCGGATGGACCAGCAGGAAAAGCTGCCGCACACCCAGTTTGGCGAGCAGGATAATGCGCAGCACCTTGATCCCGCCTGAGGTCGAGCCGCCGCAACCGCCGGTGAAGGCGAGCATGACCAGAATCAGCGGAATATGCAGTGGCCACTCCGCGAACGTGGCCGTGCCAAATCCGGTGGTGGTAAGAATCGAGGCAACCTGGAACATCGCATACCGCACTGAGTCCCAGGTCCCCGTGTAAGCGCCGGTCCAATAGAGACTGGCGGCGACGAACAGGGTCGAGAATAAAAAGATCAGGATGAAACCCCGAACCTCCACATCGGTGGTATAGGGATGGATGGCCATATGCCGCCAGGCAATGAAATGAATGGCGAAGTTCACGCCGCCGGCCAGCATAAAGACCACGGCAATGAGCTCAATAACGGGGCTGTTATAGTAACCGATGCTCGCATCGTGCGTCGAGAACCCGGCGGTGGAAATGGTCGCGAACGAATGACCCACCGCGTCAAACAGATCCATGCCGGCGAGCCAATAGGCCAGGGCGCAAGCGATAGTAAGCACGAGGTATATGGTCCATAAAACGCGTGCTGTTTCCGCGATCCGGGGGGTCAGTTTTTCGTGTTTGGTGACTCCCGACGTTTCCGCCCGGTACAGCTTCATACCACCCACCCCTAACAAAGGCAGGATAGCGACCGCCAGAACGACGATGCCCATGCCACCGAGCAACTGGATTTGCTGCCGGTGATACAGAATGGAACGCGGCAGCTGATCCAGTCCCACGATGACCGTCGCGCCGGTGGTGGTAAATCCGGATACGGATTCGAACACAGCGTCGGTCACAGTCAGATGCAGCCCGAGAATAAACGGTAACGCCCCGGCGGCGCCTAACATCACCCAGAACAAAGCCACCACGAGGAATCCATCGCGCACGGACAGTTCGCTTTGTTGCCGGGCGTTAGGCAACCACAGCGCCAGCCCGGCTGTGGCGGTAATCACAAAGGAAACGCCGAAAATATCCCATTGCCCGTCCTGGTACAGCAAGGCGATAATAATCGAGGGCAGAAAACTTACGCTGTAGAGCAGCAGCAAAATACCGAATAATCGTATAATCGCGCGCCAATGCATACAATCAACAGTTGCTTAACGGCCCGGCATGCAGTGGAATAACAGGTATCTTGCCTGGTCACTCGAATGAGTTAGAGATTTCATTGTCAATGAGATAGGCTGGCTAGGGCAGCGGACAGCGGAAAGGCACGTCATTAGCGGAAGTAAAATTCATCGGGAGATTCATTAAAACCGTTTGCCATCACGTTATAGCTACGTCAATTATCGGCATAGCCGCGGGTCCGGTCACATAAAAATTTCATAAAAACTTTATGTAATTTTTATTTTTGCCTCGTCAGAAAAAACGGTGGTAACCCAACGCCTGAATAACTTTAACGCAAAGAATCCAAACTATTACACTTCATGCAGTCGTATCTGCCGCGAGACGTTATTGATCTGTCATATTGGAGTCCAAAATACCAACCTATACAATTCTTTAAAATAACCCGTCGCCCTTTGCGCCACTGCGTCTTTGCGTTTAATATCGGCGTTGAGTTGCCCACTGATTATTCGGAAGACCCTTATTTTTGTTTTTTAAACCACTGCGCAGCCATCATAATGATTAAGCCCGGCTTCTGCCGGAACGACCGAAAAATTCCGGTATGGAACACAACTTTCAACCTCACGGGAAACACCAATTCGGGAATGCACGGCAGCTATCCTCTTACGCTGCTGCTATTGGAGT
>DATCIR010000330.1:0-12513 GCA_036507695.1 Gammaproteobacteria bacterium | reverse complement strand
AACGGAATTAATGCAAATATATTTTGGCATTAAAATGCAATAAAAAAAATTCAAGAGCAAGTATACGAAAATGAAAAACGCTTTTCCTAAAAAATTAGCAATAGTGGTTGTGCAATTGGCTGTTATTATTGTGATTGTAATAGCATTGCTGGAAGCGATCGTGGCGATATCATTGTCGTCTCCAAAAATTGGAATATTACCGTTGCATCTTGTCCAAAACATTTACAGCCGATTTGACCGGAATGTCATTCAGGTTATGCCCGAATGCGCTCAATATGATCCGTATGTGACATATCTTCTGAAACCGGGCGAATGTTTATTTGAAAACCGGGAGTTCAGTACCAAGTATCATATTAATAGCCTGGGACTGAGGGACGATGAAGAGTCATTAGAAAGCCCAAAAGTAATTGCGCTCGGTGATTCCTTTACCATGGGCTGGGGAGTCGATCAGGATGAAACTTTTGTTCAACGCTTAGAGAAATCAACTGGTTTAAAAATTCTAAATGCCGGAGTTTCTTCTTATGGCACGGTACGCGAGATCAGGTTGTTAGAACGGCTTGATCTATCTGCTGCCGAATATCTTGTACTGCAATATACATCGAATGATGTTTCAGAAAATGCAACTTTATTTACCAAAGGGGCTTTAAATATTCTGAGCGAAGAAAAATATCTGGATACCGTGGCGTCAACCCAGAAAGATCTGACTTATTTCCCGGGCAAGTTTGCATTTAATGTGCTTGTGCAATTGCAAAGTGAACTGCGGAAGAAATATTCCACTACACAAATTGAAAGCGAAAAAAATATAACGATTGAACAAGAAGTGCAATATTTTATTAATGTTCTGGAGTCATCAAAAATAGACCTGGCAAAACTGAAAATAGTCGTATTTGATATATCGCCACATAACCAAAATAAATCAGTATTTGCAGATGAACTACAGCGGCAAATAAAGGTGAGCGCAAACAATAAATGGTCAAAAGCCATCATAATTGTTCGAATTGAGAACATATTAAACAACGACATGTATTTCATCCTTGATGATCACCCTAACGCATTAGGTCATGCGGCTATTGCAGCTGAACTTTCGAGCTATATAAATTATTAACGAAGTGTGTTAGGCTAGCACGCTCCAGCAAAACAAATGGAGTTGTATGCAGTGGTTATGGTGCGACCATTTTTTATTGTGGGCGCGGATCGTTCAGGCACCACAATGTTGCGTCTGATGCTCAACGAGCATTCTGATGTGCATGTACCAAGGGAAACTTGGTTTCTAACAAACTTGATGGACGCTCTTCCCTTAAATACCCCGCTAGATGAAAGCCAGCTTGGGGTTGCTTATAAAATCATTACTGAGCATGAACGTTGGTGCGATCTAGAGATCGGCAATAGTCAGCTAAAATTGTTGCTCGAACAGATCGAAGAACCAGATTTGTCAGATCTTGTTTGTGCAATCTATAAAATTCTATTACTTCGAACTGGCAAAAGCCGCTGGGGTGATAAAACACCTGATTATGTAAAAGAAATCAATCGGCTGAATCAACTTTTCCCGGGAGCCCAGTTTATCCATGTGATCAGGGACGGTCGTGATGTTTGCCTTTCTTTGCTAAAGAAACGCTGGCGAGGCACAGTTGTCCCGACAATTGCCCGTTACTGGTCAGATTGTGTATCTGCGGGTATTGCTGCTGGTAGAAATTTACCATGCAACCAATATCTGGAGATATTTTATGAGGACTTGACTACGGAAACTGAAATTACGTTGAGGAAAATTTGTGACTTCCTAGATATTGATTTTCAAGAAAATATGCTCAAATTTTATGAGCACGCGGCTGATAACATTGCTGATTGGGAAAAAGAGCATCATCAAAAAACAACGCGTGCGCCACAAGTTGAAGATATATACCGATGGAAGATAGAAGCATCGCCGTTTCAGGTGCTCGCAGTTGAGGCAATCGCGGGATCAACAATGGAGCAAGTGGGTCAGGAAAGGAAATTTAAGGGTATTGGCAAAGTATTGCCGTGGTCTTTCGGCGCCATAGAAGCATCATTTTGGCATGTCTTGTCATTGCGGCGTAAAATTCGAAATAACACCTCAAAGTTACAAAAGCATTAAATGTCTACGATCCAATACCCATTGAATATATTCTACTAAACGAATATGGCCTTGATTATTATTCTAGTCCATTCAAGGCGGACACCAGGTTTTGTAATTGAGTCTCTTTTGAGAATTCCATTTCTGTTCGCTTCCTGGCTTGACTGCTGAATTCGTTTCGAATGGAAGGGTTGTCAATGAAGTATTCAATTTTATCCGCAAGGGCGTTATGGTCGCCGGGGTCGAATAAAAAGCCGGTTTTACCTTCTTCGATTGTTTCTACCAAGCCCTGTAACCGTGAGACGATGAGTGGAAGTCCAGTGGATGCCATTTCAATCGACGACATGGTGAAAGAGTCCCAGCCGGTAGAAGCAATCGTACCCACATAACAGGAAGGCAGAATATCCGGGATATCGTTCCGGTATCCACCGAAGGTGATGTAGTCTTCGGCTGGCGTATTTGTATAATACTCATCAAATTGTTTTTCTTCTCCGATTTTGTTTCCCACAAGTAGAAAATGAATATCTTTTCTATTGCGCTGGTTTATTAATTCTGCCGCGGCTTTGACGATAACATACACCCATTTTCTTGTTTGCATGTGACCGGAATAAAAAACAATTTTGCGGTTGTGAGGTATGTTAAATGTTTCGTACGCGTAGAGTGATTCCGGGTTGGGTTTAAACCTATTGGTGTCGACGCCTAGCCGTATGATTGCGGTATTTTTCTTATTGATGCCCCGGCCATCCACAGCGGTGTTGCGCATGGCTTTTGATTCAAAAATGAAAAGATCGGGTTTATGAGGCTTCAAGAATACTTCAAGGCGTTTTAGTAATAGCTTGATTCCAGAGTTTATGCCGCTCATGGATGCGCCATAATAGGAAACAATCTTTTTGGCGCCGGCTTTGCGCATCGCGCTGTAGGTCGGGAGGGCAACAGGGAAGTCAAATCCAAAAACCAGCTGAATAGCGTTCTCGGAAATGTACCGACTGATAAAGTTTAAGTTTTCAGTAGAGCCATCTTTTGCATCGAATTTAATAATATTTTTAAAATCGGTTGGCAGGGTTTCCGGCGGGCCGTTATCAAAATTCTTGTAGGCGAAATGGATGCCGGATTCATTCTCTGCGAACTGTTTTGCCATCTGGTAGAACACGCGTTCTAATGTCGCGATCGCGTATCCTATGTTGGAACCATAATGGATAACAACAAGTAACTTATTGAATTTCATATAGTATGTAGATTCTGTAAAACGATTAAATGACGTATCAAATTCGCTTTTTATTTACTAGCGAGCCGTATAGTGTAACTTATCAGTCCTGGTTGAAATTTTGCGTTTGCCCGCCCGGTACGTTAGCTGTAATTATCGTTTCGATATTAGAAATTTTTTATATTCTGATTAAATCGTAATGAATTTGACATGACCCAAAGGCAGCCTAGTCTACGGATCCGAATGGGCGGAATCAATCCAAACTACGGTGCGCCCGATGTGGTCAAAATTTCACTTGAATTGAGCGATTGCAAAAAGCTATAGTAGTCGGAATCTAAACCGCATCAGATGCTTAGCTCAATTTATTCAGCTGTTTTTAAGCTGTCAAATTGACTAACTTGCTGAAGTGAAACTGGTATTCACGGGTTGATGTGGTTGGCTTAAAATGTGTGATTCATTTATGGATGTTTCATTCATGAATGGAAGCGGTTAAGCCGATAGGGGTCCTGGTATTGGCGTATAGCCGTTGAACGGTCTGTACCGATGTTTTGTTTGTTCTTGAGACAGTTGTACGTGTTTTAAGTGTTGCAAGTAAGGCAAACCCACAAAAATTATCAATCATTGCGATGACTCTACAAAAAATAGCGCTAAGTTAGCAGCGGTAGTTTGTTGTAGTGTTTCGGCGGTGTTTCCTTATGTATTGCTTGAGAGCAAGCCAAGGTTAAATAACGTTTAACATTAGCTTAGCAGCGTCTATGCCGGTAGTTGTGGTCAAATATTTCTAGCATTTCAAGAGAGTTATATCGTGTATCAATCCTTTTACAATCTTACAGGGAAGCCTTTTCGCTTAAGCCCTGATCCGGCGTTTTTCTTTCCGAGCCGGGGTCATAAACGCGCACTAGCCTACCTGCGGTATGGATTGCACCAAAACGAAGGATTTGTGGTTATCACCGGCGCGCCCGGCACCGGCAAAACCACTCTCGCGCAAATCTTGCTGGATGAAATGGGTGAGAAAAACATTGTGGTCGCCCATCTCACCACGACCCAGCTGGAAGCGGACGACATGCTGCGCATGGTCGCGGCGTCCTTTGGCTTACGTTACGAAAACCTCGACAAGGCGGCCCTGCTTAAAACCATAGAATCCTTTTTATTAGCCCGTTCCCGCGAAGGCAAGCGGGCATTGCTGGTCATTGACGAAGCGCAAAATTTACCCGCGCGTTCCCTTGAAGAATTACGCATGCTGTCCAACCTGCAAGTGGGGGATAAAGCCCTGTTGCAGACGTTTATGCTGGGCCAGGTGCAATTCCGCAACATGCTGGAGAACCCCGACCTGGAACAATTACGGCAGCGCGTCATTGCCAATTTTCACCTGTCACCGCTGGCCGCGGATGAAAGCCGGCGTTATATCGAAAGCCGGTTGAAACACGTTAATTGGAAAAATGATCCGCATTTTGCGGAAATAGCCTTTGAAAAAATCCATGAACACACCGAAGGCGTGCCGCGCCGGATCAACATGCTGTGTGACCGCATTATGCTGTTTGCCTGCATGGAAGAAACCCATAACGTAACCGGCGAACTGGTGGACCTGGTTAGGAAAGAACTCGAGCAGGAAGTTTCCAGTGCGCCACTCAAGGTTCAAGGTCAAGACGCCCATGAAAACAAACTGACATCCGGGCCGGTGCAGCCCGCGTCGTCAAAAGAACCGGCATACAACGCCAAGGCCTCGCTGAATGCCGCCAGTCAGCTCGCGGAAGAACTGAAAACAGCGACTCAAAAGAATGTCTCCAACACGGGTTCCAAAAACGGTGTTCCCAATAACAGTGTTCCCAATAACAGTGTTCCCAAAAACAATGCCGAAGCGTTTAAAAATGCTGAATCAAAAGTTGCCGGACCAAAAGTACCCGAAGTAAAAGTAAACGAAGCAAAAGCCCCGGAGTATAAAATCAACCAACCAACGGCGGAAGAACCGGAATTCGCGAGCGGCAGGGCAAAAGACACAAAACGTATCGAACCTAAATTGCCGGCGTCGTTTGACAGTGATAATGAAGACTTTATCGAAATCACGGAAGACTTTATCAATGCGTTTGATAAAAACATGTTGATCACTGATGATTCCAATGAAGCGCGGGAAAAGTCGTTATTGAGCACGTCCGCTAAAACCAGCGATAAACAACCGGCCGCAAAAACGGAATCCACCGTAATAACCTCCGGACAAGGTCAGCGGCGCGGCATCAAACCCGGCAATCAACGTAACAACCAACGCGACAACCAACGAGACAATAAGCTCGAAAACCAGCAAGATAAAAAAGCCGGGCCTGCGATAAAACCGGAAGAGAAAACTAAAGACAAGCCGGTCCTTGCGAAGCGGCCTGAGCGGGAGCCGGCCGAGCAGGAAATGTTGGGCAATACCGTTAAACACAAAAAACTGTTGGAAGCCGAAACGGGCGACGAGTCTTTCGCGATTAATCTTACACCTGAGCCGCCCCAAATTTCCGAACGTGATTTGTTCCGCGTCATACCCGGCGGTAAAAACGCCGGCGAGGCTCCGGGCCGCGCGTCAAAAATCGCGGCGGCTGCCGCGGTAAAAGCCACGCCGCCGACCGAAGATGTTGTGTTGCGGCGCATATTACGCCTGGCGCTGGCATTTCATCGTTCGCCTTCGAGCTTCCCTGGTCTGGATGATCCGACGCAACCATTACCGGAAGGTGTCAGTGAACTGCTGGAACTCGCGGTATCCGATGACCAGGTGTTAACGAAAATCAGTCCCGCGGCGGTGATGGGTATATCGCCGGTCATGCTGCGCGCCGCGGTACGCTTCTTTGTACGCCGTACGCTGTTTGCGTCCAAGGGGGACTATTACCGCACACTGGGTTTGCCACCCAAAGCGCCGGTGGCGGACATTGAACGCCACTATGATTTATTAATGCGCTTGTTGCGTCAGGACAAGCAGCCCGGCGCAGCGGAATGCGTTGACCGGGTTGGGCGTGCGTACGAAGAATTAATGCGCCTGGATGATGTGCCTGCAAAATCGTACGGCAAAGAAACATTTCAAGAGCCGGGAAACAAGGCTGCGGCGGTGCTGGAAGCGCTGGAAAATCCCGAGCTGACCATCGATTTTGGCGAAGAGTTCAAGCAAGACGAACAACCCCGGCCGGTATCCGCTTATTTCGGCGCCGGTAACGAGGGTTATATTCCTGACCCGCGCATCGCGCGCCGCAGAATACACTTGTTAGGTCAGGCGGCGATACTGGGTATTGGCGCTCTGGTGATTGTGCTGGGTATTTTTATCACCCAGCTGGAGCCAACGCCTGAATCAATAGAATCCAAGCCGATCAGCAACGCACCCCGGAATACAGTGGCCGGTACTCCCGCCGAGCCGGGCGAACAAAGGCAACGGCGTCTGGATTTGTTATCTGACGACGGCGGTATGGAACCAAGCGCTTTCCCTGACCAAGGTGATCAGGCTAGTGCATCCTCTAAGGTCGCAGCGGCCGTTGTTGCACTTGAAAAAGAAAGTGCTCCGGCCCGTCCTTTGTCAAGCGAGGAGATTGCGGACGACGATTTGCCCGTCACGGTAACAGCAAAAGCCGAAACCGCAACCACAAAGTCTAACGAACCCATTGTGCTACCGGTGCAGAAAGCCGGCGCCAGCGTACCGGTTCAGGAATTTAAACCTGCCGCGGCGGCCAGTGCTTCGTCCCAGCAAGCGCCAGCCGTTGCAGCTGCTGCGCAGGCGGCTACCGATACTGGAACCCGGTCCGTACTGCAGCAGGCAACACCGCTTGCGATTGGGGAAAATCCGGCAACCAGCAAGTTCACGCCGGTAACCGTGCAGGATAAAACGGCTGCCGCGGCAGCCGCAAGCGCGGCGCTTATCGTGTCCGATGATGACGCCGCCGGTGATACTGCAACCTCCACAGAATCGGCGGCCGAGGCCAGCCTGGAAGCTGCGCCGGTGGTAACAGAAAGCATCGACGCGATTACCCAACCCATGCTGGATCAATTATTGGCGGATTTTGTCAAGGCGTTTGATAGCGGAAACCTTGATAACCTGATGACGATGTTCGCGGCGTCGTCACGCACCAACACCCAAACGACCAAGCAGGGTATCGAAAACGAATATCGGCAATTGTTCAGTAACACCGCGTCGCGCACCATGGTCATGACGGCGTCGACCTGGAACAACGAAGGCCGCTTCGCGCGGGGGGTTGGGCAATATAGCGTGGCGCTCGTGCCGCAAGCGGGTTCACCGCTGCAAGTGAAAGGTGAATACACCCTGCAGTTACAGTTTGAAGACGGCAAGGTAACCATCTCGCGCCTGTATCTTTCCGAAGATTTGCCGGTTGCACGCATCCAGGCGGCCACAGGGCCCAGCCAGGTCGAATTAAAATCCTTGTTAAGCAGTTTTACCGAAGCGTATGAAAATGGTGATGTCAATCGCTTAATGAATTTGTTCGCCACCAATGCACAAACCAATGACCAGACCACACTGGCCGGAATCCGCCAGGACCATGTTGATTTATTCAATACCACCGAGGCGCGCCAAATGTTCCTGAAAGATGTGAAATGGGACATAAAGGGTGATACAGCAACCGGAAAGGGTAGCTTTGAAGTGTTGGTGCAAGCGAAAGGTCAAACATCGTTTGCGTCGGTGAAAGGCGCTATCAACCTGGAAGCTGTTAAAACCACCGACGGCGTAAAGCTCAGCAAGTTCTTCCATCAGACCAATTAACAAGCTGTGATATCGGCACAAATACTCGCCCGTGGTGACTCTACTTTCCATCGCGGGCGTTTTAGTTTTGCGCGGGTTTTGCCTGCAATGGAATACGTTAGCTGGTGTTTTCGACATCAGTTTCCGGGCTTGTTTAGCTCAATTTCTCTACAATAGTACGGTTAATAAAAGATAAATTGCCTCATTACTTGACGCATTCAGCGCGAGAGCGCATAGTTTTCGTTGGAAAAATTGCGGGGAGAATAGCAAATGAAAAAAATAATGATTACTCTGTTGGTATCCATCTGTTGCTCTTCAGTGTCAGCGCTGGCGAGTGAGCAAATAATACTGGCTCAGGTGATCGGCCAAGGCGCTGCGACGACTTCAGCAACAACCTCAGCAACAACCGGTTCATCGGTGTCAATCGGCGGCACAGCCGCGGCGACGTCAGCGTCGAATTACGTAGCTATTGGTATCCTCGTCGCCGCGGGTATCGGCGTCGTGGCCGGCGCGACGTCATCGTCGAGTCATTAATGAATTACATAAAATGAGAAAAGCCCTGTGCGGCGCAGATAAGGAGCGAACCGCATTGAAAAGATTTGAAATCCCTCTCGCTGCGTACTGCTAAGGTAGATACTAGGCCAGTTGAAATCGGCGTGCGGAGCGTACCCTGCGGTAAAAAGACTGTGATTGTTTGGTGGGGGACGAACCGCATCAAAAGTGGTTTAAATCCCCCCTTTCCGGCCGGGCCGCGCGAAACCCGCTATTTATCCGAAATACTATTCAAGTATTTTCCTCCTGCGCCGACATATCAACGATGCGTGTTCAACCGTGCAGACCACTTCTATAATTCAGGTTATTCAGGGAGTGGCGAATTGCGGGAAATTTCCTATAATCCAGGTAGTTAGCTGTGCATAACTTGACACCCATCGATATAACGTACATAGTTCACAGATTAATCTAAGCAACCGAATTGCAGGTACGGAGAGGAAAATATGAAAAATAGTTTCATTGCTCTGGTGGTTACTTTAATAGTATCGGCTTCAGCGATTGCGGATGAGAAAATCCAACTTGCCGCCGCCATCGGGTCCGGCGCCGCCGTGCAACCCACGGTAGAAGCAACGGGCGCGTCCGCAGGCGCGGGAACCGCGGCAGGCGCCACCACAGCGGCAGCTGGCACGATGAGCACCGGCACCATGATTGCGGTGGGCGTTATCGCAGCGGCTGGCCTTGCGGCGATTGCCAATTCCGGCAGTTCGTCCAGTCACTAAGCCTGTCAGAAACGAATTTCCACGCAATTTAAACGGATGGGTTTTAAAAAAGCCCTTGCCAGTCTGGCAGGGGCTTTTTCATTGCGGCCGAATAAATTTTTCAAAATCGCTGTGCCGTTGTTAGAATGCCTCTTTCTTTTAATTGACACGGATACTACTTCATCCCATCAAGCCCGACAGGACGCGAGCATTGCACCTTTCTTTTGGTTTACACATTTCCGGACGTTGTAAGTTAAACATTGGCTTGGTGGTGTTCCTGCTGGCATATTTTGCGTCCCCTCGCGCATTTGCCGATCCCAACCAGTTGGGCCAAACCGGCTTGATTAACATGCCGGACGCCCGTATCGAGGCAGAAGGCAGCCTGCGTTTCGGCTTGAGTCACATGCAGCCCTACAACGCGTTGTGGGCCAGCGTCAGCTTTTTCAGCTGGCTGGAAATGTCCGGCCGCTATACCGAGATTGACGACGTGGAAGCGTTTACCAATCGCCCTGATGCCGATTTCGGCGACTACAAGGATAAGGCTTTCGACACCAAACTGCGTTTGTTAAAGGAGTCCCGGTACTTTCCGCAAGTCACCATCGGAGCCCAGGATTTTCTGGGTACCAAGGTATTCGAAGCCACGTTTGTTACGCTGAGTAAACAAATCGGCGAGCTTGATTTCACGCTCGGTTATGGCGATAAGCGCATTGATGGCGTGTTTGGTGGAATTCGTTATTCACCTCAATTTCTCAAAGGCTGGTCCTTCGCCGCGGAATATGACGCGTTCGATTACAAAAATGAATTTCGCGCGGACCAAAGCGGCGCCTATGAACGCGAAAGCGGATTAACGCTGGGCATCAATTACCGTTGGGGCTGGCTAGGCACCCAAGTGTCGTACCAGGAAGGCGATGTCTGGGGCGTTCTGGGTTATGTGGCCATTCCGTTACAGCAGCCCGAGTTCATCCCCAAGCTTGATGAACCCAAACCCTTTACGCAAACTATCGTGCGCCCCACGGTGGTGGATTGGTATGCTAACCCTCAGCACAGCGCGGACCTGATTCGCGCCCTGGAAGCGCAGCAATACAAAAACGTGCGGGTATTTCTTAACAACAGTGCGTTGGAGTTGGGTGTCGCCACGGATCGCATTTCACTAATAGGTCGCGCGGTGGGCAGGGCGCTGCGCACCGCGTTATTAATGAGCCCGATTGGAACCCAATCCATCAAGATCACGTATTACACCTTGAACGACCTGCCGGTACTGAGTTATTCGTTTGATGATCTTGGCAAGCTCGAGGATTTTTTCAGCGGCAGACTCACCTACGGTGAATTGATCAGTTACATGAACGTGGAATACGCCAGTCCCGAAATCGCCCGGCAACTGGAAGCCAGCAAGATCAAACCGCCAGCAGCCGGCGATAATCCGCAAGACGGTTACAACGTGCAGCAAAGCGAAGACGGCCACATCGTCATGCTGAAAAAAACCGATGCCCATTTGAACCGGTTTCAAGTGGTGCCGATCAATCTCGGCATTTTCTTTAATGATCCCAGCGGTGCATTCAAATACGACTGGTTTGTCACCGCGGAATATCAACGCTTCCTCGGTAACGCCTGGTTTTTCAATACGGCATTGCGCGCGACGGTGATGGAAAATGTAAGCGATGTGACCCAGCCTTCCAATAGCTTGTTGCCCCATGTGCGCAGTGACGTGGCGAAATACAAGCGGGAGAAAGGCCTCAAAATCGATAACATGCTGGTAAACAAATACCTGCTGTTACGGCCCCGGGTTTATAGCCGGTTATCAACAGGACTGTATGAGGAAATGTTTGGCGGCGCCGGCGGGCAAGTGCTGTACCTGCCCAGGAACCAGAACTGGGCCTTGGACGTGGCGGTTGACTGGCTGCGGCAACGCGACTACGAAGGCGGCTTTGAATTCCTGGACTACGAAACCACCACCGCGATTGCTACATTGCATTATCGCATCAAACAACATGGCCTGACCTTTACTTTGCGGGGCGGAAGATTCCTGGCCAAGGATTCCGGCGGACGCCTGGAAGTTTCCCGCCGTTTCCGTTCCGGCATCAAAGTGGGCGCCTGGTACACCTATACCGATGGCAATGACATCACCAGTCCCGGGACACCCGGCGATCCTTATCAGGACAAAGGTATCTTCCTGCAAGTGCCGTTGAATTCCATGCTGACCAAGGACACCCGCGCCACGCAAAACATGAGCATCAGGCCCTGGACCCGTGACGGCGGTCAAATGGTCGTATCGCCCGGCGATCTTTATGAGATTTTCGATAATGCCTTGATGCTCGATAGGCCCGATTTTCATTTGTTGAGTGGATTTCATGAATAAAAATACGCATGCGCGGCCGTTGTGAGGTGGAAACGGCGCCGGTTTTCGATAACATACCGCGTGAATCTGCGCGGGTTTCGGCGATTCAACGATTAAACCGTAAATGCGCCTCGGCGAAATTGCTCTAGAATGAGGGTAACAACGCGTTCTTTTATTGTGATTCGCGCAACATTGTATTGATGCGGAAAAATTATTCGTTCCCACGCAGAGAGACTGTGAAAGTATTCTTTGTAGGGTGCCGCTGAGGCACGAAGCGCACCATAGCGGGCACTGTATTAAAAATCCTCTCCCATGAGTGGGAGAGGGCAGGGTGAGGGTTGAAGCAACCATGACATATCAGGCACACGGCACCGCGATCATCGACCAAGGCGCCACCATCGGTGACGGCACACGCATCTGGCATTGGGTCCATGTGTGCAGTGGCGCGCACATTGGAAAAGACTGCTCCCTCGGACAAAATGTTTTTATCGGTAACCGCGTCAACATCGGCGACAACGTCAAAATCCAGAACAACGTGTCCGTCTATGACAATGTCACTTTGGAGAACGATGTGTTTTGCGGACCCAGCATGGTATTCACCAATGTCTACAATCCGCGTTCCGCGTTTTCACGCAAAGACCAATACCGCGATACACTCGTCAAACAAGGCGCAACCCTCGGCGCTAACTGCACCATCATCTGCGGTGTTACCATCGGCAAAGGGGCGTTTGTGGGCGCGGGCGCGGTGGTCAATCACGATGTGCCGGATTACGCGTTGGTGGTTGGCGTACCCGCCAAACACATTGGCTGGATGAGCGCGTTCGGCGAGCAGCTGGACTTGCCGTTGTCAGGACAAGCGCAAACAACCTGTCCCCACACCGGCGACCAGTATATACTGGAAGGCCTGCAAGTGCGCCGCGTTGA
>DATCIR010000329.1:0-5735 GCA_036507695.1 Gammaproteobacteria bacterium | reverse complement strand
GGGGGAAAAGCTGCCTGTCATGCCGGACCATTTAAAAACGGAAGACAATAAAGTTAAAGGCTGCATGAGCCAGGTGTGGGTCCATCCCTACCCGGATAAAGATGACCCCAGACTTTACCATTATCACGGGGATTGTGATACCGCCGTTATCAAAGGCGTGCTGGCCTTGCTGATTCAACTCATTGACGGTAAAACGATAGCGCAGATCCAGCAACTGGATGTGGATGAACTATTCGAACGCCTCAATCTCAATGAGCATTTATCACCGAATCGTCATGTCGGTATCTATGCCATTGTTGAGCTGATGAAAAGTCAATTGAGGCAGCCGGAAAAAATTCCGGGCTCGTTGCATGTCGCGTAGTGAACGCATTGCCTTTGACTATCGCCGATTGCCCGGCCGCGCGATTGTACAAGGTCCCCGTCATATAGCGGTTTTTTTGCGCTGTTCTTTTCTATACGAGTAATAGCCGTGCAACAGCCACCCCACCAGGAGGCCGGTCGCCAGCATAAAAAACATAAACAAGGCGCGCGACATGGACATCGTCCAGAATAAAAACCGGATATCGATCACCGCCGCGTTTTGAACAATAAACAGCACCGCCAGACCACCCAGCACCAGGCTAACTATGAGTTTCGTATGCATTACCTGCTCTCCTTGATAGTTATTAGGCGTTAATCAGCATGTACAGTTCGCGGAACAGCAGCAACAGCGATACTGCAATCATCGACATCCCCGCCATTTTCGCTTGCTGTCCTTTGATAATCTTGACCGTCACCGGCAACTTCATACCCTTGGGAGGGAGTTGGGCGGATAGTAATACACGGTAAGCAATCCACAAAAACAATAAAATTGGCAGGCTGCGCGCGATGCCAAAGGCAATGGTTGCGACGTAAGACTTTTGCGCATTGAACGCCCGGATTGCATCCAGTTCCTTATCGGGTGGATTTAATGCCAATAGAAAATCAATTAATGGTTCCAGCCAGAGCAAGACCAGCAAATAGAGGAATATCACGATAAGCCAGGTTTTACCCACCTGCTTGTCGCCGGTCACAAACTCATCGTCGTTTTTCATGAAATTCAGGGCTGCCCGGTTTGCGTTGTGCTGTATTGTAAAACTTTATTTGAGATTATCAACTGCCACCGGCCGCTCCCACGGAATGTGACCAGCTATTGGCTATTATAGTTAGAGTGTAGCAAGGGCCCGCCGGACAACGGAGCCTAGCGGAAATGATGGCGATTCGTAGGTTTTAAACCTTGGTAAGTTGCTGCATAAACCGGTGCGGGTTTTCCAAATAAATGTCCAATGACTTCTGTAGGCCATTACGTTTTATGTACGCAATGGCTCCATGCAAATGACTAAAGCGGTGATTGAGGCTATCCGCCATTGCATCAACCGCTGCCAACCTTTCACTGGCGCCGTACTTATTAATAAATTCTTTTGCCGGCAGAATCGCCGTTGCTTCATTGACGGTTTCCCCCGCATCAATGGCATACTGACGCGCTTGTTGTGCCGGCATGGTTTTTCCCAATTCTATCGCATAATTTTGCGATGGCGCATGAAAGGTCAAATGCAACAATCCTGCTGCGAGTACGTGGGTGTCATGATGGGCGGCTCTTCATGCAAGGGGATAAAATAATCCTGTACCGTTGGCGCATTCACGTTGGAACCCAAACCCTCCCGGTCGGCAAACGCAAGGCGGTCAACGGGTTTGGGTTGAGATGCGTGCGGATTCGCTAACACACAGCCAGTTGCATAAAAGGGCAAGGCGGCGGGCACAGTAAGGTATGACAGAAATTGACGACGGGAGATTCCGGGATTGCGGCAGGCAAGCGGCATCTTGGCCTCTCTTTCCCGCGCTAAACACCTGCGATTGACCAAGACCACACTGAACTGGAATCTAAAACATGCCAGGTACTGCGCGAGTGATCTGTTAACGAGTAACCTATTAGAAAGTATAGACAAATAGATCGATAATGCGAATGGTTTTTACCCGGTAACAATAAATTATCATAATATCCCTCAGAATCTACGGCTTAAGAAATTAATTGTGATTATCTATTCAGTGATACTTAATATCAGATCACACTAAACAGCTTTTTTCTTCGGAAAGAAAAATAATTTGCTAAGCTTATTATCATATTGATAGCCAATTCCGGCTGATGAACCCTGACGCTCATGCGACAATCTCCTGCGACAATCTCATGCGACAACGTGACCACAAATTACAATTGATTTGGGATGTTGACCGGTTTCGCCGCCGCATTAACAATGTTGAAATTGCCGTGGCGCCTATCCAATTTCCTCCATTTAGCACCGAAGCGGTTGTGGAAGAACAGGACACTTCCCTGGTGCTGGGCGAAACCAATGTGCTTCGGGAGCCCGACGATAAACCGGTGTGGTATTTTTCCAATAAACTGCAAACGCTGGTGCAACTGACGCCAGGTGAGGTTATCGTCAGAAAATCGCGTCCGATGCGAATCCAGGCGATTGTGCATGATCTGGATGAAGAACTCACCTGCAACATCGACTGGGTGCAGCAGGCGGTGAAGAAAATTATTCATGCCACCAACTCATATCATATCCATTCACTGCGCACGCCCTTACTGGGAACCCGCTACAGCAACCTGCAACCCGCGCAATTTATTCAAATACTCCTGAACGCTCTTAGCCGGCAAAAGCCGGTATTCTTAAACAAAATTTGGTTAGTCACAACCGAACAACAATGCGAATCCGTCTTTCACGAGTTGAACAGCCAGTTAACGCACCACGTTTCGTGAACCGCCAGTTCATTTTTTAAGGTCCAGGATTTTCTGCATTAACGCCGCATCGTCCCACTCGCGGGTGCCGATCGCCCGATAGACCAACCTGCCCTTGCTGTCGACAACATACGTAGTCGGCAAGCCCACGACCGGATAATCCTTGATAACCTTGGAATCAAGGTCCATCAGCAAGGGAAAAGTCACCGGATAATCCACGGTAAAGGTAAATATGGTATCCGCGTCTTCGCCGACGTTGATCGCCAGCATCTCAATACCCTGTTTCTTTAGACGCTGGTAGGCACGTTCCATGGAAGGCAATTCATAACGGCAGGGTGGACACCAGGTGGCCCAGAAATTAATAATCACCACCATGCCCCGGTAGTCTTGCAACGCATGCGGTTTGCCGTCGATGTCGTTGAGGGAAAAATCCGGCGCCATTGGCGTGCCGGTTACTGGATGTAATGGTTGTGATTTTTCGGCATACACTACCGTGGCAAACATTAACGTAATAAAAAACGTCATTACAAACGTGATCGGGAACACAACGAACCGCGAGTAATTACGCATCACGTCTCAGCCATTACTGTGTCAACCAACATATATCAACCAAGCTATGTCATCCAAACGGATTCCTGGGTTCCAGTTCGACATCGGGCGCGCACTCAATGCCCCGTATCGCGCCACTCTGCTTTACGCCATCCTGGCGCCAGACCATTTCCAAATCAAATTTTTCGCCCGGCACCAGATTATAGGACGTCATGCCCCAATTATAATCCTGGGGCTCGAAACGTTGTTGCGTCGGTATCAACGCCCAGAAAAACGCGATTTGCGCCGGCTGGGGCACTTTGGCTTTTTCCCATTCCTGCTGCCATGCCTCTTTGACTTTCAGGGCGCGCACATCGCCTTGGTACAATACTTTCCATTGCGTCAGATCATATTCAATAACGCCGGGCTTGGATGGCGTGGCAATGTTCTTATAAACAGTCTGGAATATGCAGCCTTGCGCAATCACTTCAGCCTGGCTTTTAGTGAACCCCCGGGCCGTAAAAAACGCGCGCGTCTGATCAGGCAAACGTTGCACCAGCCGCACTGACATGACATCGTTGCGCCATTCCCAGAACGGTAATTGGGCTTCCTCATCCGTTCCCGTAATGACTTCGCCTTTTGCCGGCGGCGTATACGCCGGCAAAAGGAATCCTATGCCAATGAAAATCAAACCAGTAACTGCTTTGTAGTCAAAACACATTTATTATCTCTTGTGCTGGAATTACATTCCCGCCAGTTTAGCCGTAATACCATGGCCTCTTAAAGTATCGATGATGTCTTTGCCGGATACCATATCCGGATCGCAGTCAACCAGCAAGAGTCTCGGGGAACTCTGCCCCGGCATGATCTTCACAATGCCTTTGCAGGCATCCACGATTTTCTTGGCGTCAGCCAGTTGCTCCCGGCTGACAAATTGCCGTACGAATTGCTGTATTTGCACCCTGACATTGCTACAGTGATTCATGACAATTCTCCTCTGTAATAGGTATGTTTAACCGCAACGGTGCTCCTATATCCCGTTGAGGTAGAGCATACGCAATGGCTGTAACAACCCTGTTTCCGGATCAAAAAGATATGTTACTGCTTTGTAACAGAATTTTTCCTTGCACGGCGTCAATAAAACTTGATCTATATCAGCATGTTAAGGAATCAACATTATATAATTTAATTAGTTAAAAACAACGAGAGGCCCGGCTATGAAACTTCCACTACAAATTACTTTTCGCAATATGGAACGCTCTGATGCTTTGGAAACCAAGATTCGGGAACACGCGGAATACCTGGAAAAATTCGCGGACAATATAATGAGTTGCCGCGTCGTGGTGGAGGCTCCACACCAACACCAGCATCAAGGCAATCTGTTTCACATCAGCATCGACATTACCGTGCCAAAACATGAAATCGCCGTTAACCGGGGCAAGGATTTACACCGCGCCCATGAGGACCCCTATGTCGCGGTACGCGATGCGTTTAATGCCGCGCGCAAGCAACTTCAGGAACTGGTTAAAATCCGCCGCGATGAAATCAAACAACATGACGCACCGCCTCACGGCCGTGTTGTGAGCCTGTCACCGGAAAATAGTTTCGGCAAAATAGAAACCACCGACGGCCGGGAAATATATTTTCACCGCAACAGCGTGCTGGATGGCAGGTTCGACAGTCTCGAAATCGGATCGGAAGTCCGCTATCACGAGGAAATGGGCGACCAGGGCCCCCAGGCGAGCAGCGTCAAACTGATCGGGAAACACCACGTGGTAATTTAATGAATACCTGCGAAATCTTAAATAATCATTGATGCAAACCATCTCGCCCGACCAGTTGGCTACGCATGTTAGCCGGCTGGCGGGCGAGATCGGCGAACACAACATCTATCATCCCCATGCTTTAAACGCCGTTGCCGATTATATTATTCACGAGTGGCGGCAACAGGGTTACACCGTTACTCCCTACCCGTATACCGTGAAAGGTATGGAGTGCAGCAACCTGGAAATTACCCGCGACGGAATGCATCCCAACAACGGCATCATTCTCATCGGAGCACCCATCACCAGTGCAACTGCAAATAGTTATCTGCCGTGACTTCCACACGGGTGGCGAGCGGTTTTCCTTCGCGATTCAGGACATCGCGCACCCACAACACATCTGACTCAGTGGCGCGGTTGGAGCGGAAGTTTTTAATCTGCCGGGGCGCCAGATCCATGCTCAGCAACTTACCCGTACCGGCCTCCATGCGCACAAAATACATTAAGGCCAGATCATCCCGGTAGTGCTCGTAGCCTTCAATACCTTCATAATCATTTAGAAAATCGCCACAGCCATAAATAACCGGCTTGTCCTTGTAAACCTCGATACCCATAAAATGGTGTGACGAATGTCCATGGATAACATCCACCGCCGCACTATCGAGAAGTTGATGGGCGAATTGTTG
>DATCIR010000328.1:0-4822 GCA_036507695.1 Gammaproteobacteria bacterium | reverse complement strand
GGCAATCCAGCCATGAAAAAACTTTAACGCAAAGGCGCGAAGTCGCAAAGAATTCAAACTATTACTTAATGCAACCTTGTCAGCTGCCAAACGCGGTGAGCCGCCCTATCCGGAACCCAAAAGACAGTTCACTACAGTTTTTTAGAAATAATCCGGTTTCATATGCGTTTGCGTTGAATACCGGCGTTAAGTGACCCACTGATTCTTCGGAAGACCCTAAAAAGCTGCCTTGCGAATCTCCGGGTTACACCGGGCGCTGGTTGTGAGCCCGCCGGAATAACGCCGATAAAAAAAGCCCGCGTGAGCGGGCAAGGCAGGTCATGGTAAACGAGAGTGTGTTGTTGGCGTGCAGTACTAGTTAATGTTCAGCGCAAGTTGCGCTTCAGCGCCCATTAAGGTTCAATGAATATTGACCGGCGGTTTTATAAGCTCAGCCAGGCTAAAGCGTTTGCCGGCGTTTGCCAGTAACAATCCGAGTTCCTTGGCCGGATGCCAGTCAAACATTCCCAGAAAAATAATTGGCAGCGCGATTAATGGCAATAACAATAACATTGTTTGCCCGGGATAATAGGCGCTAAACAACAGTGTAACAACGATCAGCAGCGCGCCCGTTATCAATTCAATAGTTCTCACAATTAAGTCGGTCATGGTGAAATCTCCATTTGTCAGGTTTTTAACGTTAAACAAGTGTTACTTGCCAGACTTTGGCAGAGTGGGTACCGACGTTGGACTTATGATAGCCCGGCAATCCAAGCGCCTTGTGCGCAAACGAGGAGGGCGGAACGGGATAGTTATGTTGCACGCCAGACGCATTGGAATACCGGGCTGATCACATAAGAGCGCACTTTGCTCGAATCAGAGGGTTTAGTTCAATCAAAGTGCATTGAGTTCCGGCAATGCGGCGTATCCATAGCGCAGCGCGAAACTTTAATCGCAAGAGACGGAGCTATCTTCGACATCTATCACCTCCTTTACGGTCAAGCATTTTGGTTGTGGAGCGCTTTGTTGTCGCATGGATTAAACGAGCCATGCACACCTGTTATATAGCAAGCGAGGTGCCAATCCTGGTTGGTTTTATCCAGCCGCCGGTAAGTTGTGGAATTTGTGTAGTTTATTTTTACCAATGAGGGCTGTGAGCCCGGATTGCGCTAGCAATCCAATACAAAAATTGAATCGTAGTTGTGCACGTGTAAACTAAGAGGCGCGACGATAGTGCAATGTTAGGATACATTGTTGGTGAATAAAGCACGCTTAAAAAAACGCTCACCAATAAAGTCCTTTATTAAAGTGAATCTTCCGAAAAATCAGTGGGCGACTCAACGCCGGAATTCAACGCAAAGACGCAGTGGCGCAAAGGGCGCCGGATAATTTCTAAAGAAATAGTAGAGGATCGTATTTTTGATTCCAGCTATGGCGGTCCATTAGCGTATCCTGACGATACGCTGCATGGATTGTAATAGGTTGAATTCTTTGCGCCTTCGAGCCTTTGCTTTAAAGTTTTTGGGTGCTGGCCGACCCGCAGGTTTTTCAGACGAGGCGGAAATATGTTTAATTGTCGTTGTCTGACATTTTGTTGGATCCGGCGCTTGTGCAATACTGGATCTTGCGGTAAAAATACCTGACTTTCTGGAATTCTTCATATTCCTATACGGTTGCCCGGCGTACGACAATGAAGTTTTAGCAAGACTACTAATTTTTTCAGTCACGCGAAGAGATTTACATTCACGATGAGGATGTTTTTATGAAAGGCAATTATCCGATTATTACGGCTTGTGCCGTGTTGCTGGTTTTGTCCGGACCTGGTTTCGCCGCCGAAACCAGTAATTGCCCGGAAACCCTGAATTTCACCAAGCGCACCCTGGCCGGTGAGGAATCCGTTAACCTATGCAAGGCATATCTGGGCAAGGTGGTGGTGATCGTGAATACCGCGAGTAAATGCGGTTACACCTATCAGTACGAAGGCCTGGAAGCCCTGTACCGCAAATACAAAGATAAGGGCCTGGTGGTGATTGGCTTTCCCTCCAATGATTTTGGCGGGCAGGAGCCGGGCAACGAAAAACAAATTCAGGACTTCTGCCGTTTAACTTATGGGGTGGAGTTTCCGATGTTCGAGAAAACCCATGCGGCGCGTGACAACGCGGATCCCCTCTATCAAACCCTGGGCAAGTTATCCGGTGAGTATCCACAATGGAATTTCCACAAATATGTGCTGAACCGCGACGGGAAACTCGTGGCAAGTTATAGCAGTAAGATTGAGCCGCAGGGCAGTAAGATGATTTCCACCATCGAGGGTTTGTTGTGACGCGCGGGAAAAAAAAGTAACGGCGGCGATAACATTAACAATACCATTTACATTGATATCAGCAGTTGCCTGTTAGGGCAAAAACAGCGGTTTGACGGCAACCACAAGCAGCAAAAGTTCATTGCCGAAGAGTTGGCTGAGAAACTCCGCTATGTGCCGGTTTCTCCGGAAATGGCGATTGGTCTCGGTGTGCCGTGCACGCCAATTCATCCGGTCGGCAATCAGCGCCAACAACAGGCTGTTAATGTCAGGGATGAGTCCATTGATGTTACTCAATTTTTGTGTTTTTTAAACGCGGCCTCGATACCCATGACAAGGCCGAGATGCGGAAGATTATCGCCTGCTACCGCAAGGGCAAGGTGCCGCGCAGCGTGCCGGTCACCTTATTGAAGCATTATCTGCGCAAGTTTCCTTTCCGTTACCGGCATAGTTCAGCACTACCCGGGCGAGTGTGGCTCTGATCGGGCATAGTGAAATTCTTGGTTTATTCAGTGGCGTATTAATTCAAGAAGCTGTGAAATCCCGCGCAGAAAATTTTTCGGTTGGCAGGCAGTGTAAAGCCTGGCGGAAACGCCTGATATATTCAACTATATAACCGGCTTTCACGGCAATAACGGCTAAATATTTTATGGTTTATTGACGCTTCGCAATTGCACCGGCGGTATGCTGCGGCAAAATCTCCCTGAGCCATCGCGGTTTGTTCTATGCCGCCGGGCATCACGCACACGGCGCCAAATAACAATGGATGCAAAACATCACGCAAATAGTGGACTTGCAAATGCCTAAAGACGCTTTACAGTCGCACGCGGACAGAGACCTCGCTCTACGCTCTCGTTGGTCGGGTGTGTTGTATCTGGTGATATTTGCTATTGTCATTTTCGCCACACCCTATGCCCGGGACTATCGATTCGAGATTGTACTACTTGGCAGTTGTTTAGGCGTGGCGGCCATACTGCGCACCGTGCTGGTAATACGTTTTGATAAGTGGCGCACACAAAATCCCAACCACTGGCGCGCCCTGTTTAACGGGCTGACTTTTATCCTTGCAACCGACTGGGGCATACTTTGCATGTTAGCGGTTACCCGCTACAATCTTGAATGGACCGCGATGCTGGTGTTGTTAATCACGGCCGGTATCGCGGCAATCGCCGTGGTAACCTTATCGATTTACTCCAGCCTCATTAACTCCTTTCTTTTGTTACTGCTTGGTCCGTCGATTATTGCCACTGTCAATATGTTTACAGCGCAGTCCCTGGCGATAACGATAATCTTTACGGTCTACAGCGTATTTCTGATCGTTGTGGCCAGGCGTTTAAAAGGCGAATATTGGCGCGCACTGGAAAACACCTTTTTGCTGGACCGGCGAGCGAAGCAGTTGGAAGATTCCAATAAAGAGCTGGAGTCTTACAGTTATTCCATCGCGCATGATTTACGCGCCCCGTTGCGAAGTATCACCGCGTTCAGCCAGATCCTGCTGGAAGAAGCCGGTGACCGCCTGAATAAAACCGAAAAAGACTATCTGAATCGCGTCATCAATGCCGGGAAATTCATGGCTGACCTTATTGATGACATACTGGAACTGTCACGCATTACCCGCATTGATATTCAGAATAAAAACGTTGATATCAGCGCGATGGCCAGGGAATGCATGCAAAGCTTGCAGGCATCCAGCCCGGAACGAAATGTGGAGCTGCAGGTGCAGCCGGACATGCACGCCGTCGGCGATCCGCGGTTGCTTAGAATTGTATTGCAGAATTTACTCAGTAACTCGTGGAAGTTTACCGGTGAACGGGATCATCCAAAAATACAGGTAGGCACCACGATTGACGGTGGCCAACTGGCGTTTTTTGTCAAGGACAACGGCGTTGGGTTTGATGCGAAATACTCGGACAAGGTGTTTGGGATATTTCAGCGCCTGCATAAAACCGAAGAGTATGAAGGCACCGGTATTGGCCTGGCCAGTGTGCAACGCGCTTTAAACCGGCATGGCGGCAAGGTTTGGGTGAATGCCAAGCCGCAAAAAGGCGCGACTTTTTACTTTACGCTTCCTGAGCGTACAGCCGCACAGCATTAATCAGAACAGCGCGTTTCGTCAGGAATAATCCACTCTAGTAATAGAGCGTTATTTCTCCATGTTACTTCCTGCGGGGACAGTGTATTGCAAACGTATCACATATATGACGCGCCGCATTTTTTCCTGCTAACCGCAAAGCAACATGATTTATTTTCCCTGTGAGGCCCTGTTAATTGCGTGTCACATTTACTTAACAAAAATGTATTACAGTGCCCGCATTACCTCTACTTCGTTACTTTAGTTTATGTTTATGAACAATCCAGCACGGGGAGCGGAAGCGTCTGGCAAGACACGCCGTAAATGCATCCATGCAGGCTCGATGGCGGCATGGCCCAGGCCAGCTTCTCGACCCGTTCCGGGTCTCACCTTCTCCCTGCCGCCAACGGTCTTGCCAGACACCTCCGCCTCCCGCGCTGTGCATGCGGCCATTTAAAGTAACAAAGTAG
>DATCIR010000327.1:0-12096 GCA_036507695.1 Gammaproteobacteria bacterium | reverse complement strand
AGAAATAGATCCCACAAGTTTGTCAAAAACACTTCAAAAAAAGTTACCAGATGTCGATAACTTGGAGGATCTTTCAATACCTGGCCTGGATGAGGTCGATGTGGATCCGGCCAACTATGAAACGTTGGCGGCATCCGGTGTGCGGATCGCCGAATTGTTCGGCCTTGGAGTGAAAACCATTGTCATAGATCCCGGGCACGGCGGCAAGGATCCGGGCACGGTGGGTAAGTCGGGCGTTTTCGAGAAGGATGTGGCGCTGGATATCGCCAAACACTTGCGGGATCGCTTGGGCAAACATGGTTATGAAGTGCTGTTGACGCGGGCGAGTGATGACACGATATCCCTGAATGACCGGGTTGAATACGCCAATGCCAATCAGGCGGATTTGTTTATATCAATACATGTAAACTATTTTCCGAGCGAACAGAATTTTATAGAGACGTATTATTTCGGGCCAACGGATGATATTAAGGTGGCCAGCCTTGCCAAACTGGAAAATGCGGATTCGCATTACGAGTATGGAGACTTTAAGGATTTAATTCAAAAAATTGGCGATACGTTAAAGTTTCAGGAGTCTCGCCAGTTAGCGCATTCGGTCCAATCCAATCTGTATGGACGAATGAAGAAAATCAACAAGCACGCCAGTGATCATGGCATCAAGTCCGCGCCGTTCGTGGTTCTGCTGGGACTGAATGCCCCGAGTATTCTGACTGAAGTGTCTTGTTTTTGTAACCCAGCAGAAGAGAAACGGTTAAAGACGGCGGAGTATCGCGAGAACATCGCAGCGTTTCTGGAACAAGGTATAGTGTCGTACTTGAATAAAAACACCAGTGTAGGAGGCAAAAGGAATGGCGAAAAAGAAGAGCTCGCCAAAGCGCAGCAACAGCGGTAACAAAATGCGAGTTGGTATAGATTTAGGGACCTCACGCAGCGCAATATCTGCAAGCAACGGCGCGCGCGAGTGGGTTGCCAGTTATGTCGGTTGGCCCAAAGACTTCATTTCTGAAAAAGTACTGGGTAAACCGGTATTGTTCGGAAAAGAAGCCTTGGATAACCGCTTGTCTCTGGAGCTGGTGCGTCCTCTGGAACACGGCGTAATAAAAGAAGGCATTTCCCGTGATGAAGAAGCGGTGCAGGAACTGGTTCGGCACATGCTGGAGCTGGTCGGCGCATTGGAGAGCCAGGAAATCTACGCGGTGGTCGGCGTCCCGGCGGAATCCCTGCGTGCGAATAAGTTGGCGATCAAGCGCGCGGTCCAGGATTATGTCGACTCTCTGATGGTGGTATCGGAGCCATTCGCCGCCGCTTACGGCAGGGGTTTGCTGAATAACGCCATTGTCATTGACATCGGCGCGGGCACGACCGACTTTTGCATCATGCACGGCGCCATGCCGACGGAAGATGACCAGCGCACCATCGTCACCGCGGGTGATTACATTGACCAGCAGTTATATAACATGCTGAAAGATAAATACCCCGAATCCGATTTCAATATGAACATGGTGCGTAATTACAAGGAGGCACACAGTTACGTGGGCACGGTAAAGGGGAAAGTGGAAGTGGAGATTCCTGTTTCCGGGCGCATGATGCTGCATGATATTACCGAGGAAATGGGGCGCGCTTGTGAAAGTGTATTGCCGGCGATTATCGAGAACGCGATGGAGTTGATCGCCAAGTTCGATCCGGAATACCAGGAGATAGTACGTGAAAATATCGTCCTGGCGGGCGGCGGCAGCCAAATCCGTGGTCTGGCGAAGTACATTGAAACAGCGTTGTCTGAAGACGGGCCCACCAAGGTCAGTGTGGTCGATGATCCTGTTTACGCCAGTGCCGATGGTGCGCTAGCGCTGGCCCAGGATATGCCGGAGGAGTATTGGGAAGATCTGCTTAAAGACGAGTAACCGGCGGATTCCACGTCCCCGGTAATAAGACTTACTCAGGAATAACTTTCTCAGGAATAAAAAGAGGCCGCTACGGCCTCTTTTTTTGTGTTCATCAAGCGCGGATTAAACCGCTGATTATTCCTGGGACTATATGTATTGATCCAAGGAAGGTTCTTCCTCTTCCAATTGCACGCTCCATTCCGTGATAAACAGGCTGCCACCGCTGGATAAGAAATCCAATAGTTGCTTTCGAAGGGACTGGTCCAGCAGCTCGAGATCCGATTTTTGCCGGCTGTTGATATAGATTCTGTCGTAATTGAAGATGTCCGCTTTGCCATTGTTGTCCGCATCGACAAACAAGGAATAAAAAGTGGGGTAGCTGATATCCCGGCCATCGCCGTTAATGTCAAACAAATTCTGGTATTCGTTCATCAATTGCAATTTAACTTCTTGCGTTTGAGAAGGACTGGTGTTCAGGAGCTTCTGGACTTCCTGCAATGGATTGTAGAAATCCATCACAACCGCGACTTTTTCTGTTGTCTGTTTTGCTTCGCGCATCATGGCGATCGTGCCGATATTGGCGTTGAGATCATTGAGGTCCAGGGTGATTTCCTGAATTTCATCCAGTTTTTCGATGGTGATGATAACCGGGAATTCGTCCACCTGAGACAGGTTCAGGGTAAAGGAACCGTCTTCGGCGGTGCAGGTATAGTTGATATGGGGTTTGGCCGGCGTAGGGCAGGATTTACCGTGCTTATTCGCGGCGACCGCTGCGTGTTTGCTCAAGAGTGCAACGGTGGCGCCATAGAGCGGAGTGACGCCATCGCTGTCCACGACATACCCGCTCACCATCACCTCAGCGTTGCCGGTGCCACTGATAATCACCTCAGGCGCCAGATGCGTAGATGATAGAGTGCCGCACGCCGAGAGGCAGGCCATGAGGAATATAAGCAGCATTACGCGGGGGAGGGGTTTGACCTTGGGTTTATTTGGGTACTGCATTTAATGACTACTCCTGACAATCCGGTGGCCCGGTTTTAAATTTGTTTTGTTTACCATCGCTGAATTTATCGAATTACGTGGTGCCGCACTACGTAAGAAGTGCTTAGTCTAGCACCTAAAAATTGATCAAAAAAATATCAAATAGAGGTATGTAATCTAATCTATTTACTGAAAAATGATTAAGCTTGGGCTAAGCTTGGTATTCCTGCACTAAGTGTACGATTTTTAATCATTTTTAGCCGGGTTACCCCGGAGGGCAATTCGAGGCGTAGTTGCCTTGTTTACCGGGCGTGAAAATTTTCCCTGTCAACAAAGCCCGCTCAGGGGCGGGGGGTGATTACCGCTACCGGCCACACACTGGTAAGCCGAGCAGAGAATCTGTTGCAGTGAATTAGGTTTTTGGTTTGCGCAGCACGATTTTTGTGTAACCCATGTCGACATAGTTATTAATCTGGGTGGGACCGGCCGGCGTGACGTCGATATAATCCGGAAAGTCCTTGCCGCTTTTACCGTACCAGGACGCATGCGTACCGCAGACGTGCACGGGAATATCCTGGTCCTGCGATAAGGATTTTACGGCCTTATGCACTTCGGCTTTTTCCTTGGCTTGTGATGTCATTAAGCCAAACTGTTCCTTGCCATGCAATACAACCGCGATAGCCAGGCCGGGAAATTTGTCACGCAGCAGCTTGGAAAATTTGACGACCTGGGGGATGGCCCATTCCAGGTCTTCAGGCTTGCTTTCGATAATCTCGAAGACGACTCCAAATGGCGGGTTCTCCAGCTGCAGAATGTTATCAATCTTCGATTGATCGTCGCTGCCAAAGGCCATTGATGAAAACAAGGCGGAAGAATAAACGGCGCAAATCGTCAGGCCTTGAAAAACACCGCGTAACATATAACAATTCCTCCGGTCTTAGTTTGTTTGACGAAGTGTTTATTTGGTAAACCTGGTTACAAAATCCTGGTAACAAAACCACGGTTGCATCACCCTGGTTTTATCACCCTGGTTTTATCACCCAGGTTGAACGGAACGAGCAATTGGACAGGGCGCCAATTTTTAAGTTCGCCAGGTTTGAGTATGACAGTACCGTGTCGCGGTACTTTACCGTATCCTTCTATCAGTAACCCAATGGATTTTACAACTTAACAACATGTTAAACGCCATCAAAAAGTTTTTTGAAGATCATATTCAAACTCCGGCGGTATCAACGAATGCCTCGCCACAACACCGTTTGCAAATCGCGGCGGTGGCTTTATTGCTGGAAACCGCGCGGGCTGATTTTCATGTGCACGATGAGGAACTGGAAGCCGTGGCCCGGCACGCCCAGGTGTTTTTTGCCTTGGAAGAGAGCGAAACCGCGGAGCTGGTAAAACTTGCGGAACAGGAGGCGCAAAATGCGACCTGCTACTATGAATTCACCTCCTTAATCAATAAAGGCTTCTCACAGGAAGATAAAATAAAAATGATTGAGTTGATGTGGCGGATCGCTTATGCCGATAAAGAACTGGAAAAATACGAAGAGGCGTTGGTGCGTAAAATCGCGGATCTTTTGTATGTTCCCCACGCCGCCTTTATTGCGGCCAAACACCGGGTCCTATCCAGTATCGGCCAATCCCGTTAGGCAAGCGTTGCTCCCATGAGTACTAAATAAAATAAACTACGAAAAATCACTTTAGACTTGTTAATTGTGTGACTACTGTTTTTTATTTTTGCCAGAACGGCACAAACCTTACTGATCCGGTTGCGGCCGGTCGTGCACGGTTTATATAATCTACTCTTTTTAATCAGGGTGCGGGATAGCCGGATTTGGATTCAGGCCGGGCAAGCGTTCATCCGTCAATGCATCAACAAACATTTCAATAACCCGTGAATGATCTCCACAAAAAACCATTATTGATAAACGCACTGCGCAGCGGGTTGCCGGATAACGCCATACTTTCCTCGGAAGAAGCGTTGCGTCCCTATGAATGTGACGCACTCTCCGCCTATCGTGAATTGCCATTATTGGTGGTGTTGCCCGAAACCATTGAGCAGGTGCAAGCGGTCATCACGGCCTGCGCCAGCCTGGAAGTGCCCGTGGTTGCCCGCGGCGCCGGAACCGGTTTGTCGGGAGGCGCATTGCCTTTGTCCAATGGCGTGGTGCTGAGCCTGGCGAAGTTCACGCGCATTCTGGGCATCGACCAATTGAATCGTACCGCCTGCGTGCAACCGGGGGTGCGCAATCTCGCTATTTCCGAAGCCGCCGCGCCCTATGGCCTTTATTATGCGCCGGATCCTTCGTCGCAAATCGCCTGCTCCATCGGCGGCAATGTCGCGGAAAATTCCGGCGGCGTGCATTGTTTGAAATACGGCTTAACCGTGCATAACATCCAACAGTTAAAAGTGGTCACCATCGGCGGTGATATTCTTACACTCGGCGGCAGCGGCTTTGACGGCGCCGGTTATGATTTGCTGGCCCTGATGTGCGGCTCTGAAGGCATGTTAGGTATTATAGTTGAAATCACCGTCAAATTGCTCCCCAAACCGGAATACGCGCAACTGATCATGGCGGCATTCGATGACCTGGCGAAAGCCGGTAAAGCCGTGGGCGACATTCTTGCGGCGGGCATTGTGCCCGCGGGCCTGGAAATGATGGACAACCTTGCCATTCGCGCCAGCGAAGCATATGTCAACGCCGGTTATCCCACGGACGCGGCGGCTATCCTGTTATGTGAGCTGGATGGCTGCAGCGCGGAAGTGCGGCAACAGATTCAAAAAGTGCAAGCAGTGCTGCAACAGGCCGGCGCAACTTCGCAGCGGATTTCCGCCGATGACGCGGAGCGGGAATTGCTCTGGAAAGGCCGCAAAGCGGCGTTTCCGGCGGTAGGCCGGATCTCACCGGACTATTATTGCATGGATGGCACGATTCCCCGCCGCCAATTACCCTATGTTTTGCAGCGTATCAGCGAGTTATCCGGAGAATACGGGTTGCCGGTGGCTAATGTGTTTCATGCCGGCGACGGCAACCTGCATCCGCTGATTCTTTACGATGCCAACATACAAGGTGAGTTGCAAAAGGCGGAAGAGCTGGGCGGGAAAATCCTCGAAATCTGTGTCGAAGTCGGCGGAACCATTACCGGTGAGCACGGGGTGGGCGTGGAAAAGATCAACCAGATGTGCGTGCAATTTTCCCCGCTGGCCTTGCAGCAGTTTCATGCCGTGAAACAGGCCTTCGACCCTCAACAATTGCTGAATCCGGGCAAGGCCGTGCCAAGCCTGCATCGTTGCGCCGAACTGGGCGCCATGCACGTGCACGGCGGCAAGCTGCCCTTTCCCGACCTGGAACGATTTTAACGCGCGCCGAAGCCGGATACCATGAGTGATATTACCCAACAACTGCAAGCGCAAGTGCAGCGCGCATTTCAGGCGAATAATCCGCTGCTTATCCGGGGCGGAGGCAGCAAGTTCTTTTATGGTAATGCCTGTGATGGTGAAGTATTCGCCGCCGGTGAACACCGCGGCATTATTGAGTATGAGCCCAAGGAACTGGTGATTACCGCCCGGGCGGGCACACCCTTAAAAGACATTGAAAGCACCCTCGCGCAACACGGCCAAATGTTAGCGTTTGAACCGCCGCATTTCGGTGAAACAGCCACACTGGGCGGCACAATCGCCTGCGGATTTTCCGGCCCGCGGCGCGCCTTTGCCGGCAGCGCCAGGGATTTTGTGCTGGGCTGCAAAGTGTTGACCGGAAAAGGCGAGGTGATTGAGTTTGGCGGTAAAGTGATTAAGAACGTGGCCGGTTACGATGTGTCGCGCCTGATGGCGGGCGCTTTGGGAACACTGGGCGTTATACTGGAAGTATCGTTAAAAGTGCTGCCGGTTCCTGAGGCGGAAACCACGCTTGCTATCGCGGCTCATACCAATGAAGCCATTGATATCATGAATGCCAGGGCCGGGCAGCCACTGCCTTTATCCGGAGCGGTTTACGATGGTGAAGCCGTGGTGATGCGTTTCTCCAGCACCGAACTAGGCATTAAAGAGCTGAGAAAAAAAATCGCCGGTGACGAGTTAAAGCAGGGGCCCGAGTTCTGGCGCCAGGTCAAAGAGCAGCAGCATTTTTTCTTCGCCAATGACATGCCGCTGTGGCGATTGTCGCTGGCGCCGGCCACCTTGCCGTTGGGCCTGCCGGGCAGTTGGTTATTCGACTGGGGCGGCGCCTTGCGTTGGTTGAAAACGGATGCCAGCCCGCGTGATGTGCGGGACGCCGTGGCGGCGGAGGGCGGACATGCCACGTTATTTAAACACAGGGAATTCTGGGAACGACAACAACCCTATTGCGTATTTCATCCCTTGCCTTCGGCCCTGATGGCGATCCATCAAAAATTAAAAACGGCATTTGATCCGGCGAAAATTCTCAACCGGCATCGCTTGTACGAGGACAGGATCTGATGCGTACTTCCTTGACAAAAGCCTACGCCGAGTCGGCGGACGGCAAGATCGCTAACGAGATTTTACGGCGCTGCGTGCATTGCGGATTTTGCAACGCGGCCTGTCCGACGTACCAGTTGCTGGGCGATGAGCTGGATGGTCCGCGCGGCCGCATTTATCTCATCAAACAATTGCTGGAAGGTAATGACGTCAGTGAGCTGTCGCAGCTGCATCTGGATCGTTGTTTGCTCTGCCGCGCGTGCGAAACGGTCTGTCCGTCCGGTGTGGAATATTCCCGGCTACTGGATATAGGCCGTGGCCTGGTTGAGGAAAAAGTCCCGCGCGGATGGCTCGAAACCATCAAGCGCAACGCACTGAACCGGATTTTGCCGCGTCTGTATCGGTATCGCTGGTTGTTGGCATTGGGCCGTTGGTTCCGCTTTATGCTGCCCTTACGTCTCGAATCCACACTGCTGGTGAAAAAGCCCCGCTTGGCGTTTCCGGCGGCTAATCACCAGAGAAAAATGTTGTTACTAAAAGGTTGTGTGCAATCACAACTGGCGCCGGATATTAATCGCGCCACGGCGCGGGTGTTTGATAAATTGGGTATTACCCTGATCGAAGAAACCCAATCGCCAGCGTGTTGCGGGGCGATCAGCCAGCATTTGGGTAAAACCGGGGAAGCCCGGCAATGGATGCGCAATAATATCGATGCATGGTGGCCGGCCGTGGAAGCGGGCATAGAAGCGATAGTTGTAAGCGCCAGCGGTTGCGCGCCGCATGTCAAAGATTATGGTTATTGGCTGCGGCACGATTCGCGCTATGCGGAACAAGCCCGCAGAATATCCGCGCTTGCCAAGGATATCAGTGAAGTAACGGCAAGCGCTGCATTAAAAAATTTGAAAAAGCTGACGCAGCCGCTCAAAATCGCGTTCCACGCACCCTGTAGTTTGCAGCACGGGCAGAATTTGGCGGGAACCGTGGAATCGCAACTGACCGCTCTGGGTTATGAGCTGACAACGATCAAAGATGCGCATCTCTGTTGCGGCGCCGCCGGCACCTACACCCTCTTGCAACCGGAAATATCGGAAAAATTACTCATCAACAAGCTGGCGGAATTGCAAAAAGGCAAACCGCAGGTCATCGCAACGGCCAATATCGGTTGTCTGTTGCACTTGCAAGGCAATGCCTCAGTATCCGTCAAACATTGGATGGAGTTGGTGGCGGAACACAACCTTTAACTTCGCCGGGGATTTACTTTCAGTTGATCCTGACGGGCCGGCGCTTTTATACTACGCGATTCCTGATACTTCAAGATTCCTATTGAGCAGCCTAATCAGCGAGAACTTAGCATGGCAATCAAATCTTTCGTTCCACCGGTACGCACCCTGATGGGCCCGGGCCCTTCCGATGTTCATCCGCGCGTATTAAGCGCCATGGCCAGGCCCACCATCGGTCATCTTGATCCCGCTTTCATCGGCATGATGGATGAAATGAAAGAACTGCTGCAATACGCTTTCCGCACTAAAAATCAATTGACCATTCCGGTATCCGCGCCGGGTTCCTCCGGCATGGAAACCTGTTTCGTCAACCTGGTGGAGCCGGGTGATAAAGTCATCGTCTGCCAGAACGGCGTGTTCGGCGGGCGCATGAAAGAAAACGTCGAGCGCGTGGGCGCGACGGCGGTGATGGTGGAAGACAGCTGGGGCGCGGCGGTGGATCCGAATAAATTACACGACGCCTTGAAAGCCCATCCGGACGCCAAAGTGGTGGCGTTTGTGCACGCGGAAACCTCGACCGGCGCCTGTTCCGACGCCAGGCTGCTGTGTGAAATCGCCCGTGAGCACGGCTGTTTGACCATTGTGGACGCGGTGACCTCGCTCGGCGGCAGTCCACTGGAAGTCGATGCCTGGGGCATCGATGCCATTTATTCCGGCACCCAGAAGTGCTTGTCCTGTACGCCCGGATTATCACCCGTGAGTTTTAGCGACCGGGCTGTCGAAACCATCAAGAACCGCAAGACCAAGGTGCAAAGCTGGTTTATGGATTTGAACCTGGTGATGGGTTATTGGGGTGGCGCCAGCAAACGGGCGTACCACCATACCGCGCCGATCAACGCTTTATATGGCTTGCACGAAGCGCTGGTCATGCTGCAGGAGGAAGGCCTGGAAAATTCCTGGGCGCGGCATAAACGCAATCACGAAATACTCCGTGCCGGTGTCGAAGCCATGGGCATGGAGTTCATTGTCAAGCAACAGGAGCGTTTGCCGCAACTCAATGCGGTGACTATCCCGAAAGGCGTGGACGAGGCGCTGGTCAGAAAACGCCTGCTGGATGAATTCAATCTGGAAATCGGCGCCGGCCTCGGCGCGCTCGCCGGCAAGGTGTGGCGCATCGGCCTGATGGGTTACGCCAGCCGCCCGGGCAATATCTTGCTGTGCCTTGGCGCCTTGGACGCCATCCTGACCGACATGGGCGCTGCTATTGGTTCCGGCCAGGCGGTCAAGGCGGCGAATGCAGTTATGATGGCGAAATAGTTGCTCATCCAAACGATGTCGAAAATGGGCTGGTATCCTGCCGATACCGGCCCTTTTTTTTCGATTAACGAAGCTTAGACCGCCGCAATCATTTTGGCGCCGGCGATGGCCAGTACCACCGCTAACAACTTTTGGATAATGGGGTTGCCGAGCCGTTTGCTCCCGTACTCGGCGCCGATGAAGCCACCCACCATTGCGGCGATGGCCCAATAAGGTAAAGCGGACGGCAGGGTGATATTGGCGGACATAACTCCCATTAGTCCGGCGATGGAATTGACGAGGATAAAGGCGGCGGCAATGCCGGATATGACGCGCACTTGCGCCCAACGCAGAAATAATAATAGGGGACTTAAAAAAATACCGCCGCCCACGCCCGTAAGCCCGGATAGAAAACCTAATGCTGCGCCCACCGGTATCAGTATCAATAACGATGGCCGAACATCGGCACTGTACGCGGCTTGATGCGCGGTATGAAATGAACGCCACGCGGCATAAATGAGGACAGCGCCAACCAGGGGTTTGTAGATGTGTCCGGGCAATGTCAGCAAGCCGCCGAGGTAGGCAAACGGCATGGCCGCCACCGCGAACGGCCAGAACAACGGCCAGGAAAATGCGCCGGCGCGATAAAATTTGTACGTCGCAATGCTGGCCACCAAAATATTTAAGGTCAACGCCGTGGGTTTCATCACGGCGGGTGCAATACCGGTGAGCGCCATGGCCGCCAGGTAACCGGATGCGCCGGCGTGGCCAACCGACGCGTACAGCAGCGCGGCCACCAGAATCAGCACGGTAAGGATGATGTCTTCGGTTGACATATGGCTACTCTATGGTGAAAACCAACGCTTGCCTACCCAAGGGCTGTCTGAATTTTTCAAATATTGGATGAGCCATGAGCCATGCGCCATGGTGGGTTGGGCAGGCTCGAGATGTTTGTGTTTGGCGTAGGCCAGACTCGATAACGCCGGCAACAGTACCAGTGTGTAAAACTGTGCAACACTAACACCTATACCGGCGAAGATACCCAGAGCGTCGAGTGAGGCAACGTCCGCCGTGGAAAACGACCATGAGCCAACGGCGGTGGTCAGGCTGGTCATCGCGATGGGTAGGCCGGCTTTACCTGGATTTGCGCAAGCGTTATTGGGGGGATTTTTTGAATATTTCTCGTGTAGGAGTATTTAATAAACTGAAGAAATTCGCGTATGATTAATTTTTATGGGTGGCGTACATCTCGGTTTAATCCTATGAAAAAAAACAAAAAACAGTTTATCTTACAACGGCCCCAACGTCTTTTGTGGGCAATGGTGCTGTGTTTCACCGCGCCACTCACTTCCGCGCAACTATCCAGTAACATCGATATAAGCGAAAACAAAACCTTGGTTCCCTCTGAAATTGCGTTACGGGAATTAATGCAGTTACTGGACGAGGAGACCGAACTTGCAACCCGTACCCGGATGAATGTGGATTTTGTGCCGGATGTGATGACCGTGCTGCACGGCGGCGACCTGGAAGCGCGCGGCGTGCAAACCGTGCATGATGCGTTGGGTTTGGTGCCCGGTATTGAATTGTCACGCACCAATGATGGCAGGCCGCAGGTACTGGTGAGAGGACTCGGGCCGTCTTTCTTCTCAGGCAAGATAAAGTTTTTATTGAACGATACCCCCTTTAACGGAGCCTTGGGAGGCGCCAGCACACTGTTAATACTGCCCATTGAACAGGTCGATAGAATCGAGGTGATTCGGGGCCCGGGTTCCGCGATCTATGGCGAATATGCCTCGGTGGGGGTGGTGAATGTTATTACCCGTAAAGCCAGAGCAGAAGCCTATCTGCGCTCTACCGATCTTGAAAGACGGACATTGGGTGCATCAGTCAGTCACGAATTTCACCCGAGACTGAAATTTGATTTTAGCTTTTCCGATGTCAACGTGGCTGGCGGTGATATAGAAGTTGACAACGACATCATGCGGGATACGCCAATTTCTAACGCGCCCGGGCCGATTAACAACCGGGAAGAACACCAATCCTACCTGTTTAATGCGTATGCCGGAGACTACCATTTCGCCTGGCAAAGTGTTGCGGAGGGCCTAGGGGACTTTTTCGGTGTTAATAACGCGTTGCCCAGCCCGGGGCAGCGAGTTGTCAGCATTCTTCGCACCCAAAGTTTTGAATTATCCCGCCCCTGGCGGGTTGGAAATAATTGGGACGCGAATGCCAAGCTCGGCTATTTCCAATTTTCGCTGGAGACCAGTCCGCGGGAATTATT
>DATCIR010000326.1:0-4089 GCA_036507695.1 Gammaproteobacteria bacterium | reverse complement strand
CAACTGCAAATGATATTGATAACTCATTGTCTTTATTTGCGCAACCACACGATGGTACTTTTTGTATTGAATATAAGCGAAATTTTTGTTGAATATAACCAGGGCCCTGTATCCAGTCGCTACTCACCTTTGGAACTTGGGTATGCTGCGCGTTCACCGGCCACACACAGCTGCCGTTATGCGCTCATTTAGCAAAGGCTTGCTCTTCTTCCTGGCATTCGGCGTGGCCGGATATGCGGTGTTTGTCTATGGCGTTCTGCCGTTGGGGTCGTTAGTGCACCCCGATATGCAGGCGAATTTTCTGACGCATTCCACGGGCATTTATACCCATGCCTTTGCTTCCATCGTGGCGCTGGTGCTTGGACCGTTTCAGTTTTCCACGCGGCTTCGGCAAGAACACACGAACTTGCACCGCTGGTTTGGCCGCGCCTACTTGGCGGTGGGGATTCTGGTGGGCGGTTTAGCCGGCCTCTATATGGCCCAATACGCCTTCGGCGGTCCTGTGGCTCAGCTCGGTTTTGCGGTGCTCGCCGTGCTATGGCTATATACAGGCTTGCGCGCCTACCTCGCTGTGCGCCGTGGCGCTATCGATGAGCATCGCAAGTGGATGGTACGAAATTTTTCGCTGACCTTCGCCGCGGTCACCTTGCGGTTCTATTTGCCGGCCTCGATGGCGGCGGGTGTTGAGTTTGCGGTAGCCTATCCGATCATTGCGTGGTTATGTTGGGTGCCCAACGTGATCGTTGCAGAGTGGCAATACAACCGCGGGCCTAATCGGGTCGCTGAAGTCCGCTAGCCCCAACCCCGCACTACCGCAGCAGTAACGCCAACACCTATCCCCCATAAACATGCTCGGCCGTATTCATGCGTGGCAGGAACGGCGTGCTTGCGATAAGAGGAATTTTTATTTCTGGATTATTTTACATGGGTTGAATACCGGCCGGATAAGTTTTTGTTTAACTCTTTTGGTGTAGAATTTTTCACGGCTTGCCGTGATCAGCGGCGGACAAAGTACCGTTGTAGATGTTCCAATGGCGTATCATCCATTTTTCGATTTCCACCGCCACCAACACCACGCTGGCCAAAGCGCAGCAGATCAGCAACTCAGTCAAATTCAACGGCTGGGTTTTGAAAATCGATTGCAGGAAGGGCAAGTAAATGATGGCCAGTTGCAGCAAAACGGTTAACAGCACGGCGCCGGTCAGGTAAGGATTGGATAACACGCCGATGCTGATCAAAGATTCCCGCTCCGAGCGAATAGCCATTGCGTGCGCCAATTGGGCAAACACCAGCGTGGTAAACACCATGGTTTGCCAGGTATTGGCGCCGGTGTGAAACGCCCAGGCTTGCGCGATCAACGACACTGCCCCGATTAACAAGCCCACCCACACCATATGCTGCCATAAACCGTGCGCAAAGATACTTTCGTCAGGGTGGCGCGGCGGGCGTTGCATAATGCCGCGCTCTCCCCGTTCCGCCGTCAACGCCAGGCCGGGCAGCCCATCCGTCACCAGGTTGATCCACAAGATATGGATCGGCAGCAACGGTATCGGCAGGCCCAAAAAGGGCGCGAGGAATAATACCCAGATCTCGCCCGAATTACTGGTCAGGGTGTACTTGATAAACTTGCGTATGTTGTCAAAGATGCGCCGCCCTTCGCGGACCGCGGTGACGATCGTGGCAAAATTGTCATCGAGCAACACCAGCTGCGAGGCTTCGCGCGCCACGTCGCTGCCCTTTTGACCCATGGCGACACCGATGTCGGCGCGCTTCAAGGCGGGCGCGTCATTGACGCCATCGCCGGTCATCGCAACGTACTCACCCAGATCCTGCAACGCTTTTACGATTTTGATTTTTTGCGCGGGCGTGACGCGCGCATAGACACGGACCTGCTTTACCATGTCTTTAAACTGTTCATCGGAAAACGCATCCAGATCTGAGCCGGTCACTGCTGTTGTTTTGAGATCGGCAATACCCAGGCGTTCGGCGATAGCCAGGGCCGTGGCGGGATGGTCGCCCGTGATCATCACCGGCGTAATACCCGCGCTTTTGCATTCCTCTACCGCGGCGAAAGTTTCCGGCCGTGGCGGATCAATCAGGCCGGCCAGGCCCAGAAAGGTCAGTTCGCTTTCCATGGTATCGTGAGCTATGGATTGCGGCAGTGCCGGCCATTTTCGAAACGCCAGTCCCAGCACCCGGTAACCCGCGCGCGCCAGCTTTTCCACTTGCTGATGCATTGCTTGCTTGTCTAGCGGCCGCACTCCCTGCGCAGTCAGGACATTTTGGCAATTTTGAATAATGTTTTCCGCCGCGCCTTTGGTGAGAGAAATAAATTGAGCGCCGTCCCGGTGGATGGTGGTCATGCGTTTGCGTTCGGCGTCAAACGGCAGTTCATTGAGGCGCGGCAATTGGGATTCAAACCGTGCTTTACTGAATCCCGCTTTTTGCACCGCTTCGTACAGGGCGGTTTCCGTGGGATCGCCGCGCAATCCGCCCTCGTGGTTTTCAGTGACGTCATTATTCAGTAACAACGCCTTGCGCATCAAATCCCATACATCCGTTTCAGTCGCCGGTATGGCGTCATGCAACTCGCCGTCACAGTAAACCGATTCCAGGCGCATGGAATTTTCGGTAAGTGTTCCTGTTTTGTCGGTGCATATATACGTGACTGAACCCAAGGTCTCAACCGCGGGCAGCTTGCGGATTAACGCCTTCTGCGCCACCATCTTGCGCGCGCCCAGCGCCAGGGAAATGGTGACGACCGCGGGCAAGGCTTCGGGAATCGCCGCTACCGCCAAACTCACCGCGATTAAAAACATAAATACGCTATCTTCACCCCGCAACATACCGGTAATAAAAATTACCGCGCAAATACACAACACCAGGATGGCGAGCCGCTGGCCGAACCTGGCGAGGCGTTTCTGTAAGGGTGTTTTAGTGGTTTCCGCTTCGGTCAGCAGGGTGGCGATTTTGCCAATCTCGGTGTGCATGGCGGTCGCCGTCACCAGGCCTTCCGCCCTGCCCCGCGTGACTACCGTGGTTTTATACGCCATGTTAAGCCGGTCGCCGAGCGCTGTCCCGGCGTCTTGCAGCGGGGCGGTAATTTTATCAACCGCTTGTGATTCACCGGTCAAGGCGGCTTCGTTAATCTGCAGTTGCGCTACCTGCACCAGCCGGACATCCGCCGGCACCAGGTCTCCGTCTTGCAGCAGCACCACATCACCCGGCACCAGTGCAGCGGAAGGTAACGTATGTATTTGTCCACCACGCCTGACCGTTGCGGTAGGCGCGGCCAATTTTTTTAACGCTTGGATGGCTTTTTCGGCGCGATAGTCTTGCACAAAACCGATCACGGCGTTGAGCACAATGATGACCACGATGGCAATCGCGTCTTGCGGTTCACCCACCAATCCCGAAACGATGGCCGCGGCGATCAAAACTAGGATCATGAAATCGGAAAACTGCGCCAGTAAAATCCGGCCTGCACCACGTCCTTCCTTGGTGATTATCGCGTTGGGACCATAGATTTTCTGGCGATCGTTTACTTCACCGGCATCAAGACCGCGTTCGGAGTCAACCTGCAAGTCAGACGCGGCTTGCTCGGCAGTCAGCGCGTGCCATTGAGTGGACTGTATATCCTGGTGGTTTTCAGACATATCGATTGCGATGAATTTATGAAGAACATTAAAAATAATGCCACAGTATAACGGTGTTGTTTTGAAATAAAGATGATGCAGCGCAAATAGAGTGCAGCGAATCGCACTGATGTGGGGAAAAATCAGATTTTAAATAATGAAAACCGGCTGCCCTGTACCGGCCGGTACCCGTCCATAAACAGCACACGAACACATAGAAGCAGAAACACAAAGTACATCGGGTTGTTTTTTAATTGCAATTCTTTGCGTCTCAGCGCGTTTGCGTTGACAAACTTTATTGATGGATGAACAGTAGCCCGCATTTCTCACCAGGATCGCGGGAGCTGGCGAAGGATTCGTGTTCGTAGGCGCCGCTCTGGAGCGACAAAATCGCCGGGAGCGATTTTGAACAGCTGAAAGCTGGCCCGCAGGGCGAAGCGCAGGGATGCGCTGA
>DATCIR010000325.1:0-39071 GCA_036507695.1 Gammaproteobacteria bacterium | reverse complement strand
ACTGGCAACACCCACCCGCCGCAACGCCTGGGCGACCGGGTTGCTGCGAAAATCCAGCCCGCGTTCTTTCATCAACATCAAATACACGCTTTCCTGCCGGAACACATGACTGCTGGTCAGACCCGCGATAATAACGACCAGCATGCCCGGCATGATGATGTTGGTATTAACGGTCAGTTCCAGTAGCGCCATCAACGCGGCCAATGGCGCCTGCAATGTCGCGCCCATCATCGCCGCCATGCCCAACATCGCATAAAAACCGGGCGATGCGACCTCATTGGGCAGGACGAGTTGCGCTAATCCGCCGACGACTCCACCGGCCGCCGCGCCGATCACCACGGTCGGCCCAATCAAACCCGCCGGCAATCCCAGCCCCAGGCTGACCGTTGTCGTGAATAGCTTTACGGCCACAATGACGGCCAACAGGCCAATACCCAGCTCGCCAAGAATCGCCGCGTTTACGCTGTCGTAGCCAATGCCCATTATTTGCGGCACCCACATCGCGCCCAAGCCCGTTACCGCGCCGGCCAGCAGCATGCGGTAAATAAAGCCAATCGTTTGGGTTTTGTTGGTGGTCCAGCGCATGATCCCGATAAACAGCGCCGCCAGCGCGCCGATGACAATACCCATCACCAGTAGAAATATTAACTCACTCAGGTTGGATAAGTGTAGTGGCGGTACCGAGAACACCGCGTCTTTACCGAACACCGACTGGGTCAACAAGGTTGCGCTGACGGCAGAGAGGATCACCGGCGCAAATCCGGCAATGGTGTATTCCATGATGATGACTTCCATCGCGAAAATCACCCCGGCAATGGGCGTATTAAACGAAGCCGCAATGGAAGCCGAGGCGCCGCAAGCAACGAGGATGCGCAAGGTATTATTGGGCAATTTTAACCATTGGCCGATAAAGCTGCCTGCCGCGGCGCCCAGGTGCACGCCCGGCCCTTCGCGGCCAACCGAATGTCCGGAAATAATACTGATTGCCGCGCCGATGAATTGCACCACAAAATTTCTGAATGGCAGATTCCCCTGATGATAACTCAGGCGCTCCAGAACATGCACGACACCCACGGGTATGGGCCCTTTAAAGAGCACTTGGAACATACCGCCGATTAATACCGCGCCGGTAAAGGGCAACAGAAAACGCAACCACCATGACAAGGCTTCATAATTTTCCGGATTGGCATCCGGCAAAAAACTGGCTTGCGCCGATTCGATCAACAAGCGCAATGCGATAATCACCGCGCCCGCCAACAGGCCGGATAAGATGCCTAACACTACCAGGAAGGGCAATGCCTTCGCGCCGGCCAATTTCAAACGCAATTTTTCGAGCAACAGACTATTCCTAGGTATTATTCTTTGGTACTTAAGTAATGTTATGGAAAATCCAATACTAGTTAGTTATGCATAAACCTCAAGGGACGTTAACACAATTCACACTGCCGGCCCGCAATTATTGTTACCGGCTGCTAATGAGTTAGTTTGGCGCATGCGCGTCTCCTGCATTAATCACCGCTAACGCCGTTAGTTAACTTGATAGGCTGCCCGGTTGCGCCGCGAATTAGTATAATAATCCATACATTCAATAGCTTATTTTAGATGGCATGCGATGCGTTGCGGCGGAATTTACGCATCGCAAAGTGTGGTTACGATAGGCCTACGCGCAGTTGCGCGGCACTTTTGGTCTTGATCCAATTAAAAGCTCTGGTTTAGCTAAACGATTTTTTACGTTAATTCTTTCATTGGCCTTGACTCACGCATAAGCAACGGGTAGATTTCCACCAGTCAGCGGAGGAATTCACTGATGTAATACGGATATAAAAATAAAAACAAGCGAAATTTAAAAGCGGCCTCGGTCGCTTTTTTTTTGCGTAGCGCTTTTTATAGTACCAACGTTGTAGCACAAACGTTATCGTGCAATCGTTGTAACACAATCCGATTCCGGCACAGCCAGCGTGTTCAGCAGTGTGCTGGTGTCCGGTAATTCAATCACGCAGCACGCTGCCCTTGCATGACGTTATGTCCGATACCGCCATCAGTTTATGGGGATTATTCAGTTCGGCGTTTCTAGCGGCAACGCTATTACCCGGCGGTTCGGAATTATTATTGGCCTACCTGGTGGCCACATCGGCTGCGCCGTTAAGTGTGTTATTGCTCACCGCAACCGTCGGTAACACACTCGGTGGTTTTACGACTTATTTATTGGGACGTTTTATCGCCTGGCGATTCCCCGGCAAGACACTACGCCAGGAACATCGTAACGCTATCGCCCGCCTGCAACGCTGGGGAAGTCTGGCATTATTGTTATCCTGGGTGCCGATCGCCGGCGACCCGCTGTGCGCGGCGGCGGGTTATTTGAAACTGAATCCATTACTCAGCGTGGTGCTTCTGGCGATCGGCAAGCTGGCCCGTTATATGTTTGTCATCTGGGTTACACCCATTGATGCCTTCGGCTGACCCGGACCAGCAGTTTAAGCCGCAAACCGTGCCACCGGTTGGGCTGCAATTGTGAAAGTCAACTCCGGTTAGTCAGTAAGACCTAAAAATTTCACCGTGGCTTTTTTAATTTCTATCCCCGGCGTAATATTAGCCTTCCCGGCGGAATGCGTTAGAATGACCGCTTTCGCGCCGGTCAGCTAATATTGAATAACGCAACATTGCTTAGGCGCTTTTTAGCCGCCAGCGTAACTACTCACCCCGTGTGCAGCATAGGTCAAAGCGGTGCGGGTGTCTCCTGCCGGGGGCGTCTGCGGCCAGGGATGGCCGCAGTCGACGGATTCGCCGGGAACGAATCCGGTCGCACGCAGTGCGCCCCCGCAGGGTGTGGGCCAGGGATGGCCCACAACAACCTACAGGGACGTACTTGTGGCATCCCCCGGCAGGAGACACCGGCGCCGCCCACGGGTGAGTAGTTACCCGCCAGCAATGTCAACAATCTAGCCATCCAGGCAGTACTTAACAACCACGAAGGACAGCAGTGAAGCGCGTTCGGGAAATACCTTATAACTATACCTCCTTTACCGACCGGGAAATCGTATTGCGGTTTCTCGGCGAAGACAGCTGGAGCATTATTAATGAATTGCGCGCGTCCCGCCGCACCGGCCGCTCGGCACGCATGATTTTTGAAGTACTGGGCGACATGTGGGTAATTAAACGCAATCCCTATATTCAAGATGACCTGCTGGAGAATCCCAAGCGGCACGCGTCGTTAACCCATGCCTTGCACCACCGGCTGGATCAGGTCATTGCCCGGGCGGACGGCAATCAACACGCGCTGGCGCTGGCCGGCGCCTGCCGCAAAGCAGTCCGGGAGTTCGAGGACTGGTTTCCGCGGCAAAAACAACTGCGTCAATCGGTGACGCGCCGCCTCTCGCGGATAACGCACAAAGATAACATTCATTTTGATGGTCACGCCCGTGTCTCCCATGTTACCGATGCCTCCGACTGGCGGGTTGAATTCCCCTTCGTGGTGATTACCCCCGATACTGAAGCGGAAATGGCGGACGTGGTGCAGGCCTGTATCGATCTCGAGCTGACGATCATTCCGCGCGGCGGGGGCACCGGATACACCGGTGGCGCGGTACCGTTGAAAGACGACTGCGCGGTGATCAACACGGAAAAATTGGATCGTGTCGGCGCGATTCAACTGAAACATCTGGAAGGTGTCGCGCAACCGGTGCCGGTCATCGAAGTTGGCGCCGGTGTGGTCACCCGGCGCGTCGCGGAACAAGCCGAAGCCAATGGTTATGTATTCGCGGTGGACCCCACTTCCCAGGACGCCTCCTGCATCGGCGGCAACATCGCGATGAATGCCGGCGGTAAAAAAGCCGTGCTCTGGGGCACCACGCTGGACAACCTCGTGTCCTGGCGCATGGTCACACCGGATGCCACCTGGCTGGAAGCGGTGCGTGTCAATCACAACCTCGGCAAGATTCATGAACAGGACGTTGCCGAGTTCCGGATTCATTATTACCAACAGGACGGGAGCACACCACGGCAGGATTCAGTCATGCTGCGCATCCCCGGCAAGGAGCTGCGCAAGCAGGGTCTTGGCAAGGATGTTACCAATAAATTCCTGGGCGGATTGCCGGGCATTCAGAAGGAAGGCTGCGACGGCCTGATCACTTCGGCGGTTTTTATTCTGCACCGCATGCCCAAATACATCCGCACCGTGTGCCTGGAGTTTTACGGTTCCGATATGCGCCTGGCGGTACCGGCGATTGTGGAAACCAAGAATTACCTGGATGCGCTGCCCGATGTGCGGCTGGCGGGCATGGAGCACCTCGATGAGCGCTACGTACGGGCGGTGGGCTACAGCGCCAAAGCCCCCCGGCGCGACTCTCCAAAAATGATCCTGTTACTGGACATCGCCGCTGAACACGAAAATAAGGTGGCTGACGCTGCGGCTGAAGTGGTACGCATGGCTAAGGCAAGAGATGCGGAAGGCTTTATCGCGGTCAGTCCGGAAGCGCGCCACCAGTTCTGGCTGGACCGGGCCAGAACCGCCGCGATCGCCTCGCATACCAACGCCTTCAAAATCAACGAGGACGTGGTGATCCCGCTGGCTAAACTCGCCGATTACAGTGAGGCCATCGAGCGTATCAACATCGAGCTTTCCACGCAGAATAAACTGCGCATGATCGACGAAGTGATCGAGTTCCTGAGCCAGGATTTATTGAGCAAGGTCAAGCTCACGGATTACGAAGCCAGTTCCGAAAGCGACACTATCGTGCTAGGTAAAGTCAAGGCGGCGCGCGACTTATTACAACAAGTAAAAAGCCAATGGTCATCGTTACTGGAGAATCTCGATGAACCGGTCACGCGGCATCAGGCGTTGCTTGATAACGAACTGGTCAACGTGCACAACACGTCGCTGGAGAAAATACTGGCATCCGGGGAAACCCTGTTTCGCCAGCTGCAACGGCGGGATTTACGCGTCTCGTACCGGCGCCGCGTTGAGCAACCCTTGAAAGAAATATTCGCCGGCAAGGAGTTCGAACCATTGCGCGCTCAGTTTGACCGGATCCACGCGCAAATCCGCGGCAGCCGCTTGTTTGTCGCCACGCACATGCATGCCGGTGACGGCAACGTGCATACCAATATTCCTGTCCACTCCAACGATTATTATATGTTGCAGCAAGCCGAATCCGTGGTGAACAGGATAATGCGAATCGCCGAAGCGTTGGGCGGGGTCATATCCGGCGAACACGGAATCGGGATCACCAAAATCCAGTATCTTGACAAAAACACCATGGCCGCGTTCAGCCAATACAAGAACCGGGTCGATCCGCAACATCGCTTCAATCCGCGCAAACTGCTGGAGCAAAACACGCTGTCCAGCGCCTATACTCCGTCGCTGCGTTTGTTGGAACAGGAGGCCATTATTCTCGAGGCCAGCGAACTGGGCAAACTGAATAAGGAAGTCAAGGACTGTTTGCGCTGCGGCAAATGCAAACCGGTTTGCAATACGCATATTCCCAGGGCCAACCTGCTGTATTCGCCCCGCGACAAGATTCTGTCCACCGGGCTGATTATCGAAGCTTTTCTTTATGAGGAGCAAACCCGGCGCGGCATTTCAATCCGCCACTTTGATGAAATGAATGACATCGCCGATCATTGCACGGTTTGCCATAAATGCCTGAATCCCTGCCCGGTCAATATCGATTTCGGCAATGTGTCGATTCATATGCGCAATCTGCTGAAAGCCCACGGCAAGAAGCGCTCCAGCCTTGGCACCCAGGTGTCCATTGCCTACCTGAACATGACGGACCCGCGCATCGTCAGGCTGATGCGTAAATATCTCATCGGCTGGGGATACAGGCTGCAACGCATCGCCCACCATTGGTACCGGAAAATGGTCCCGGCCAACAAGGAACCCTTGCCGCCGGCCACCACCGGAAAAATGACCCTCACCACCCAAGTGGTGCATTTTGTCAAAAAACCCATGCCTGCCAATATCCCGCGCCAGACCATGCGTGAATTGTTAAATCTGGAAGACTCGAAAACGGTGCCGGTCATCCGTGACCCTGAAAAATTGTCTGACGATTCCGAGGTCGTGTTTTACTTTCCCGGCTGCGGCTCGGAGCGCCTGTTTAGCCAGATTGCGCTGGCGTCAATCGCCATGTTGTATGACCTGGGTGTGCAAGTCGTGTTACCCCCCGGCTACCTGTGCTGCGGCTATCCGCAAACCGCCAGCGGCGATGACAAGAAGGGCAAACAAATTTCCGTCAACAATCAGGTGTTGTTTCATCGTGTTGCCAATACACTCAACTATATGGATATCAAAACCGTGCTGGTATCCTGCGGCACCTGCACCGATCAACTCGAGAACTATCAACTGGAAAATATTTTTCCCGGCTGCCGCTTGCTGGATATTCATGAATACCTCATGGAAAAAGGCGTCACCGTCAAGCAGCCACCCGGCGTCAAATATATTTACCATGACCCCTGCCACACGCCCCTGAAAACCTATAGCGCCAACAAGGTCACCAAGGCGTTATTGCAACAGGACGTGCCCGTTTCCGACCGCTGCTGCGGTGAAGCCGGCACGTTTGCCATCGCCCGGCCCGATATCGCCACCCAGGTGCGGTTTCGCAAACAAGAGGAATTGCATAACGGGATCCGGCAACTCACCGGGCAAACTGTTGCTGCCGAAGGCAACGTGAAAATGCTGACCTCCTGCCCGGCCTGCCAGCAAGGCTTGTCCCGTTATCGTGAGGAAACCGGACTCGCGACTGACTATATTGTGGTGGAGCTGGCGAACCAATTGCTGGGAGAAAACTGGCAAGCCGAATTTGTGGAACGGGTTAAAAAAGGCGGGATAGAGCCGGTGTTGCTCTGACCCTGGTTGCGCAGACCCTGGTTGCGCAGACCCGGGATACACCTAATCAGGCGGGCGGCGGTAAGGCGCTTCAGGCACTGTTTACCCGGCTGGCGGCCAATCCGTCAATATAGGATTGGATAGCCTGTCGCGTCTCCGCGTACACCTGTTCGAGCTGCCGGTAGTGCGACACCACCACGTCGTGAGAATCGCCTTGCGCGCTGGACGCCTCGAGTAGTACGCAATTCCAGGCGAGTTTTAGTGCGCCGATATTTCCACTGCTGCCTTTTAATTTATGAGAAAGATGCCTGACGCGGCCCCCATCGTCGGCCGCGATCGCAAACCCGATGCGCTGGATGTTGTTCGCCGTGTTTTCAATAAACTCCGCTAAATAGCGCCGCAACGGATCACGACCGATGAAATCCCGCAACGCCTCCAAAATATCACCTTTGAGAATCTGCGCTTTCATGTCGGGATCCACTGTATCGAAAACCACACGCTTCATTTGCCGTAACCTTATCAAGTGGGAATTGCCGCAACCAAACCGGTTCCAGGGAGCCTGTTTTGGTTAACGTCTGCAATACCGGAAAACTTGAACAAATCACTAACGATATAAGCCCTGTCATTGTCATTAAGGCAGGCCTCAGGCATACTGCAATCCATTGTTTTTAGTGATAATCGAGAAATTGCGCGATGGAAAATGGCACTCATAACGATCTTGAAGAAAACGCCGGCGACGACGCGCAGGAAGCGCCGGAATACGTCAGCAAATCGCAACTGAAGCGCGATATGCTGGCGTTACAGGCGCTGGGTGAAAAACTCCTTGAACTGTCCGCCACTCAATTCGCGCAACTGGACCTGCCCGACAACTTGCGAAACGCGCTGTTACAGGCCAAGCAAATAACCAAACATGGCGCCAAACGCCGGCAGCTGCAATATATCGGGAAGCTGATGCGCGCCGCAGACGCCGATGACATCCGGGCGCAATACGCCGATCTCACGCAACAGTCCGCCAAATCCGTCCAGCAGATGCATAAAATCGAAAAATGGCGCGAACGTTTGCTGCAGGAAGGTGATGCAGCAATCCAGGCGTTGATTGATGAATTTCCCGGGATTGACCGCAATCAATTACGGCAACTGGTTAGAACCGCGCAACAGGAACAATCACAAAACAAACCTCCCAAGGCGTTCCGGAAAATTTTTCAATTGCTTAAAACCGAATACGAATAACGGGCGGAAGCTCAACTGCGCTGGGGCTGATTTTTCCGGCGCTCTGCTAAAAAACTAATGCTTTAAAAAATGCCGCCGGCTACTGAGCAATAATGTTGCAGTTTAATTTGCGGTGTTCCAGAACCGGAAAGCTCCGGCGCACCATAGCAATTTGCTGGCGGTCATAGTCCGCTATGACAAAACCGGAACCGCTGCTGAGACGATCCAGGATCTGGCCCCAGGGATCAACAATCATGCTGTCACCATAAGACTCGCGGCCATTGAGGTGATAACCACCCTGCCCGGCGGCGATAACATAACTGAGATTTTCAATTGCACGGGCCCGCACCAGGACTTCCCAATGGGCTTTGCCGGTTTTCGCCGTGAACGCGGAAGGAATTGCGATCAGCTCCGCGCCATAATTCACCATATTGCGAAACAATTCCGGGAAACGCAGATCGTAACAAACCGCCAACCCGAGTTTGCCAAACGGGGTATCGGCAACCACAACCTGATCACCGGCTTCGATGGTTTCCGATTCCTTATAGCGTTCCTCGCTCTGATAAATCTGCACGTCGAATAAATGGGCTTTGTCGTAACGGGCCACCTGCTTGCCCCGGTCATCCAGCAGCAGGCACGCAGCGCGGACTTTTCGCGGATCGCTGGCTTCCATGGGCACGGTGCCACCCACCAGCCATACCTGGTTTTTACTGGCCTGTTCCGCCAGAAAATGCTGTATCGGACCGTCACCCGGCTTTTCCCGAATATCGACCTTGTCCTGCTCTTTCATACCCATAATGGCGAAATTTTCCGGCAGCACGATCAGCTTGGCCCCCGCGTCCACGGCCATCGTAATCAGGCGCGTCGCCTCAATCATATTGGCGCTGACCTGGGGGCCGGACGCCATCTGGATTGCGGCAATTTTTATTTTTCTATTTTTCTCACTCATAAACCACCCGTGTTGATATGGATATTCAATACCTTGACAAGTATCGCAAACATTCCGCCGTTATTAAACGACAATTTGCGGGATTTCATTAGCCAATTCCATAAACCATTTGTGAATAAGTCTAGTATTCCTGGGGTTCATCCCAAACCGATTTTTCTTTTAATACCGGTGTCAATGCATAGTTCGCCCACGAACCGGTGAGGGTGTATTCCACGGACGCAGCGCCGTCAATGTCCTGTTTTAAAAGTTGCTGTAATACCAGCAGCAATGGTTGCGCCGTGAGTATGCTCAGCAGCACCGCCGCGTCCGTAATATGCGGAGTTACCTTGATCTTTTGATCATAGTCCTGCGCCCCCAGGCCGATCCGGCCCTTGAGCGCCACATCCGCGCTGGATCCGGTTAACTTAAAATTACTGGTGTACGCGTCACCGTCTTCCAGCTTAAAATTTCCACGGATTGAATCAAAGCCAAGTCCCTTGGCGAAGAGGTCTCTGAAATCCAGAAACAAACGCTTTGGCAGCGTTTGAATACTGAATAACCCGAACACGCGCGCCGCGCTCCCCGGTTCTATATCCAGAATCCGGCCATTTTTAAAATCCAGTTCCACGTTGCCACTGATGTGGGCAAGATCAGGATCAAACAGGGGGGCCGGCCATTCCAGCTTTGCGATAACTTCACCTTTACCCTTGTCGATCGTTTCCACATAACCGAGATCTTTCATGGTAGCGCCAAGGTCCGTGCTCTCCAGCACGAACTCAAACGTCGACTGGTGCTGACCGTCTTTAATGACCCATTCACCAAATCCCTTGAGTAAGGTTTGCGTCGGATTAATAACCAGTTGCTGCAACAATAATCCGTTATCCGTCCTTGCGGTTTCAAAAGCAACCTGGCCCAGCTGTTTATTATCATAGCTGACATTACGGCCATTAAACTTGATGGCCGGCATTTCCCTGGGATCGATTTTTCCGCCGCCCTGTTCCTTGGTTTTGATATGCAGATGCTGCAGATCCATGGATACGTATTGCGTATCCAAAATTTCAGGCACTCTGATCGTACCCTTGATTTCCTTGCTGTCCATCGTGACATCCAGCCATCCCTCCTGCCGGTTAACCAGCAATTTCAGATTGGCCGCTGTTTGCCCCAGAAACTCAAACTTCCCCACCTCCAGATCAATGGCGTTCAACAGTGCGCTATAGGGAAGCCTGGTTTGAACCGGCGCCGCGGCCGTATCAGCGGCAGGTTCGGCTGACACCTCGGGCCCGGAAGTCTGCTTTAATAGATTCATCCAGATATCCAGCGACAATTCCCGCAGCTTGCCGGCGATGCGTAAACCGTCCACTCCCGGCAACACCGCCGCTCCGCCGCCAAACCTTGCCTCGCCACGCGTGACCCAGTTGGGACGATTGCGGTCGAATTCGAATATCCCCTCGAATTCATCGGCATACGAGGTTTTTAGTTGCGCTTTACCCGCACCTTTTATACTCATTGCCACCCGCAAACGGCGGCTGTCCGGTTTCTGTTTGCTGAATGGCGGTGGTAAATTGAGTTGCACTCCTTCGAGACTGCTGGACAGCTTCAACTCCACGTTACGCTTTTTCGTGACCTCACGGTCAGCGGGTAACACCAGCTCGACTACACAGCGTGATTTTCCCTCCACCAAATCCGTTAATACGGGCATATATTTACCCGCCAGCTGTTTTGCATCAGCGTCGCCGGCCGCTCGTACGGTAATCGTTTTTATAGCGGGTTTGTTTTTGTCAGTCACGGTTTTAACGGTCAGCTTGGCAGGCTGACCCAGCACTGCCGCTTTGACAGCGGTCGCGGTAAGACCCTCATGAGTGATTAACAGCTCGCCATTGATACCGGTGAGCAGGTCCGGTAGATCGCTCATCTGCAGCGAATTGTCCTGCAGCGACAATTTACCACTGACATCCGCCGCGAATTGCGGCTTTAACTGCAAATTAAGCTTCAAATCCAACGTACTCTCTCCGCCGGCTTTCAGATCTGACAGATGTTGCCCGACACGTTGGTGCAACTGCGGGGCGGCTACCAGATAATTAATTTTTTCCTGGGTTTGCCCGCTGATCACGCCCTCAACATCGAGTTCCAGGGGCTTGCCGGCCAGCGCGGGAATAGAGACGCGCGCGTTGCTTATGCTGGAATTAAAAATTTTTGCCTGCTCGGAGGTTATCAATAAACTGTTGGCGTTAAACAAAACAGTGGCGTGCAGGTCATGAATTTGCGGCCACTCTTCCGCATAATCCAGCACCGCATTTTTGACTTCAAAACGGGTTTCAAACACACCCTGCCCTTCGGTAAACGGAAACTGCTTTAGTGGGCCGTAGATAATCGCGCCGCCGGAAACAATGTCACCCTGCACAATCGCCGCGTCCAGCCATCGCACGGTTTCGGGTTTCATGATAGCCACAGGGTAATAATCGGACGCTTTGCTACCATCGCCATTTTCAAAGTTAATAATCAGGGACAAAAAGGGAGAATCGCCATTGCGGGGAATATCCACGTCCATAACCGCTTTGGATTCCACATGAGGAGTCACCAGCTCAAGATCGCGCGACGACAGGGTAATGCGTTCATTGTCAACCCGCCAGTCCACCCGTCCTGTAAGGCGTTGCAGCGGGATATCCGCGCGGAACATATCGGGCAGGGAGAATTCCGCGCCCTCGGTTTTTAAAACCAGCGACCCACTCAGTCTGTTGGAACGAAGTTCACCACTTAATCCTTTTAATCCGGGCACTTTGCCGATCGAAGCAAAGCCGGTATTTTCCAACCGGGCGGCCAGCTTGAAATCCGCTTCGGTTTCCGACCAGCGGAAATTGGTATTGTGTATATCACCTTGCGGCGCCAGCTTTGCAAGGTATGCCGCGTAATCCTGGTAATCGCCGATCAACACCGGAACCAGCGGGGTAATATCTTCAAGCCGGATGAGATTGGCCCGAATATCCAGTTGACGGGATCCCGCGCGCTTGCGCGCTTGATCGCTCAAGTAATGGACAGCGAATTGCGTCGTTGGCCAGATCCGCGAATTGCGCGCCAGAACGAACTTATCCCCGATCAACTGCCAGCCCTCATCGCTTCGGCCCCAGGTAAAGCGGCCCACAATATTGTCATACTCGATGCTGCCGGAATCGCCGCGCGTACCCGCTTTGCCGTCCTGGGTAGTGTCACGGTTTTTTCCCAGCAACGAATGGAACAATGGCGTGAACTGCTTATCATATTGCCACTTGACCGTCTCCAGCGATAAATCCCCCTGCACTCCCACCAGTGCGGCCTCCCGCCATTCGGACCACAATTGGAAGTTTGCCTTGCCGATATTGACGAGATGTCCCTGGGACCTCAGCCCGCCAAAAATACGGCTGATTTCCAGGTTGGTGCCACTGACATACATCCTCCCCGACCAATCGGTCCCGGAAATCACATCACCGGCAATATCCAACGCAAAAGCAAATTCCTGGCCACTGTGTTGCGGAAAACCGAAAGTACCATCAATCAAATGGCGGCTATTACGGTTTTTTAAAACAAAACTGACATTGGAAAAAAGATAGCGCTGACCGCTCTTTTCCATGTCCTGATAAACCAGGTTCCTGGCGTGCACGTTGATTTCGCCCTGCGCCAACAACCACTGCAGCATCGCCGCGGTGCTGTCATCGCCGCCTGGCTCTGGCTGGCTGGTTTCGAATCCCGATAAGTTGATGGTTCCGGACGGTTCACGAACCACGGACAAATCGGCGCCGGCCAACGCAAACCTTTTGAACCGAACCTGCCGCGAGAACGCCATACCCACCAAATCAAAATCAAGGCGTGCGCGTGATAATTGTAAAATCGTGCTGTTGCCATCGCGGCTGAGCAACCTGACATTATTGAGCACCAGGGAAGGACTCATGCCATGCCACTCCGCGTCCAGTGACATGATCTTAACCGGCCTGCCGATCAGCTGCGCGGCATAACTTTCCACATCCTGGTTATAGTCACCGGCAAGCGGCAGCAATAATCGGGCGATAGCAAAAATCGCGGCCAGTAGCACCACGAACGCGGCAAACAGGTACCAGACCACATACCAGAAGCCATGGAATAATTTAATTAACAAACTCATAGATCGGGATCGGTGAACTCGCTACCTGGCAGCGCTTACTTAATATGTATTCAGGAAGCCGGTATACCAGTGTGGTAGAAACCAAATCCGGTAACCAAGCCATAGCCTAAACAACAGTCCCAGGCGAAACGGATTGCCTGATTCGTTTAACTCTATTCAAATTTATAATTTATGCATTTGTAATAGGCCGGTTGGTAAGCAAATAGGGCACTTCACATTAGCACTACATCAAACTGTTCCTGGGTATACAGCGACTCAACCTGAAAGTTAATCGGCCTGCCGATAAACTCCTCCAGCTCGGCCACACTGGTGGATTCCTCGTCCAGCAGCAAATCCACCACCTCTTGCGACGCCAGCACCAGATACTTTTGCACATTGAACTGGCGTGCTTCGCGAATGATGTCGCGGAAAATTTCATAACAGACGGTTTCCGCGGTTTTAACCAGCCCGCGGCCATCGCAGGTGGGACAGGGCTCACACATCATGTGACCGAGGCTCTCGCGGGTGCGCTTGCGTGTCATCTCCACCAGACCCAGGTCGGATACTTCGCAAATATGACTTTTGGCCCGGTCCGCCATGAGATTTTTATCCAGGGCCGCCATGACCTGGCTGCGGTGTTCGGGGTGCTGCATATCAATAAAATCAATAATAATGATGCCGCCCAGATTGCGTAAGCGCAGTTGCCGCACGATGGCCTGGGTCGCTTCAAGGTTGGTTTTAAAAATGGTCTCTTCGAGATTACGATGCCCGACAAAGGCGCCCGTGTTGACGTCGATGGTGGTCATGGCTTCCGTCTGGTCAATGATCAGATAACCGCCTGACTTTAACTCCACCTTGCGGTTCAACGCTTTCTGGATTTCATCTTCAATGGCGTATAAATCAAAAATAGGCCGTTCGCCGGGGTAATATTCAATTTTTGGCGCCAGCTCCGGGATAAACTTGGTGGAAAACTTGACGACTTTCTCGTGGTTTTCCCGGGAGTCAATGCGGATTTTTTCAATATCGACACCGCTGCCGACCTGATCGCGCATGATACGCATCACCAGCCTTAACTCTTCATGAATCAACGCACCGGGCGGTTCACTTTTGATGCGTTCCTGTATCTCCGTCCAAAGCTTGTGCAGAAAACGCATGTCCGCCGCAAGCTCGGCATCCGTCGCTGTTTCAGCGACGGTTCGCACAATATATCCACTCGGTTGAAACTCGGCCGCCAGTCCGCCGACCAGTTCCTTTAAACGCAGGCGTTTTTCCTCGGTTTCGATTTTCTGTGAAACGCCGATGTGATCTACGCCCGGCATTAGTACCAGGTAACGGGCGGCAATCGACAATTGCGTCGTTAGCCGGGCGCCCTTGCTGCCCAGCGGATCTTTGACGACCTGCACGGTAATAATTTGACCCTGGTATAAAAGTCTGGAAATATCTTCTGTGGTTTTCCCATTGGCGGAGCCATTACTGCTGTGAGACTGCAGGATGTCAGACGCATGCAAAAAGGCGGTGCGCTCGAGCCCGATATCAATAAACGCCGCCTGCATACCCGGCAGGACCCGGGACACTTTGCCTTTATAGATATTGCCCACCAATCCCAGCCGGCTGGCACGTTCAATAAACACCTCGGTCAGCGCCCCGTTTTCAACCATCGCCACCCGCGTTTCGCGCGGTGTTACATTTATCAGTATTTCTTCACTCATTATTTATGTCTCTTGTCTACGCGCTGACGTTGCGTGGCTACGACTGTGGACCCAATATGTCGATATTAAACAACGCGGCCAGTTCGGCAAACTCAAACAGGGGTAAACCCATGACGCCGGAGTAACTGCCTGCCAGTTTTTCGATAAAGGCGGCCGCCTTGCCCTGGATGGCGTAGCCTCCGGCTTTTCCCACCGGCTCGCCCGTTTCCCAGTATTGGTCGCACTCGCGGTCCGTCAGGATGCGAAATGTCACCGCGCTGGTATTGACGCGAACCTGCTGCACTATCCCAACATCGACCCAATCGTCCGCATCTCCGGCAGCTGTTGCATCAACCGCAGCGTGTTTTCCATTATCTGGGCCCACGATCGCTATGCCGGTGACCACGCGGTGTGTTCGGCCTGAATAACGCTTGAGTAATTGAATCCCCTGCTGCCGATTTTCAGGTTTGCCAATAATTTGCTGGTCCACAACAATACACGTATCCGCACCCACCACGGGTACTGATTGCTGCGCCACCTTGCGCCACCCGGCCTGCGCCTTTTCGCCGGCCAGACGCGCAACCAATTCCTCGGGCGTTTCCCCAGGGTGCGGGCTTTCATCAACCGCAACATCCAGTACCTGGTAGTGGATACCCAATTGTTCAATCAGCGCCCGGCGCCGGGGTGACTGGGAGGCTAAATAAATCTGTGGAACCGTCATTAATTTATTTTGTTCAGGATGTACTTTAACTTAAACTCGTCAGTTGATCGCTTGAAAAGGTGCGCAATTTAAGCTTTCACCTGTTTATTATTCCCATAGCCAGTTCACTCACTGGGTGAGGCCGCCGCGGCTACCGGTGATACGGATGGCCCTTCAAGATACTCCAGGCGCGGTAAACCTGTTCTGCGATGATAATCCTAACCAGCGGGTGAGGAAAGGTAAGCCTGGACAACGACCAACAGGCATGCGCCCGCGCCTTGCAGTGTTCTGATAATCCATCCGGACCGCCCACCAGCAGCGCTACATCCCGGCCATCACCCAGCCATTGGCCGAGGTGGGCGGCCAGTTGTTGCGTGCTCCATGGCTGGCCCGCCGCATCCATGGCGTAGACGATGGCATTGGCTGGAAGCGCCGCCAGGAGGCGCTCCCCTTCCTCATTGATTGCCCGCTGGGTGTCAGTATTCTTTGTACGCTTATTGGGGGGAACTTCGATGAGCTGCAAGCGGCATTCAGGCGGCAGGCGTTTGGAAAATTCCAGGTAACCCTGGCTTACCCAAGCATCCATACGCTGACCTACAGCGACGAGATAAATACGCATAACGGTAAATTCCCGGGGAGTATCACCGGCCGCTGGCGCCGGTTATTTTCTGCGTTCCCGGCTGCTGACTTCTTCCGTTGTCCATAGTTTTTCCAGGTGGTAAAAATCCCGTATCTCCGGTTGCATGATATGCACGACCACGTCGCCCAGATCCACCAGAATCCACTCCGCTTCGTTTTCGCCTTCGATACCCAACGGCTGCACGCCGTGTTGCTTGGCTTTTTCCACCACGTGTTCGGACTGCGATTTTACATGCCGGTTCGAAGTGCCGCTGGCAATGATCATTACATCGGTAACGCTGGTTTTGCCACGCACATCGATGACGCGAATGTCCCGGGCTTTCATATCTTCCAAAGCAGCTACTACGACTTTCGTTAATTCTTCGGCTCTCATTAACTCCTCTCAATTATCTTGCTCAAGGGATTGATACAGCTTGTTGCTTTCAATAATGCGTAACACACCCGGCGGCACCATCGCCGCAATGGACTTGCCTTGCGCACGACACTGCCTGATATCCGACGAGGAAAGATCAATGTCCGTCACTTTTTGCATCAACACATAACCGGCGGATTGTTGATGCAGCAAGGCGCGGTTCGTTACCCGATGCTGATGTAACATTTTTTGCAATTGACGGGAAACCTTTTGCTCCAGGGATTCAACCGGCCAGCCTGGACGATGCGCGACAACAATATGCGCCAATTCAATCAGGTTTTCCCATTGATGCCAGGTATCCAGGTTGGTAAACGCATCAACGCCCACGCAGAGGGCCAGTGGAATAGTCCCTTGTTCAGCGCGCAGTGAACGCAAGGTATCAGCCGTATAGGAAGGACCTGCGCGCTGTAGTTCGCGTTCATCAACTTGCAATTCGCGGTACCCGGCAACGGCGGCGTTTAACATGGCCAGCCGGAGCGCCGGGTCGATGTCCGGCTCCTCGCGATGGGGCGGAATCCCGCACGGCACCATCAGCATTACATCCATGGCCAGCGCTTTTTTGAGTTCCAGGGCGGTGCGCACATGCCCCCAATGCACCGGATTGAAGGTGCCGCCGAAGATACCGATCATCCGCGGTATTTACTCTTGGCAGTCATGGTGAGCAACTTCGATTCGGCATGCGCTTAGCGGCGAATATGGCCATCGCCGATGACGATGAATTTTTGCGAGGTAAGGCCTTCCAGGCCAACCGGGCCGCGCACGTGGATTTTATCCGTGCTGATGCCGATCTCGGCGCCCAGCCCGTATTCAAACCCGTCGGCAAAACGCGTTGAGGCGTTCACCATGACCGAACTGGAATCCACTTCCGACAAAAAACGCCGTGCCGCACCGAGATCTTCCGTGACAATGGCATCGGTATGCCGGGAACTGTGGTTATGCAAATGGTCCAGCGCCGCATCAAGACCGTCCACGATGCGGATCGACAGGATCGGCGCCAGATATTCGGTATCCCAGTCTTCTTCCGTTGCCGCCTTGACGCCGTTGATGAGTTCGCGGGTTTTAGCGCATCCCCGCAGTTCCACACCTACCTTTTTATATTGCTCCGTCAGTTGCGGCAGCACTCCGCTTGCGATCGCGGCATCGACCAGCAAGGTCTCCATGGCATTGCAAACCCCATAGCGATGGGTCTTGGCGTTGAACGCAATCCTGACCGCCTTGTCGATATCGGCTTTCGCATGAATATAGACGTGGCAAATACCATGTAAATGTTTTATGACCGGCACGGTCGCTTCCGCGCTGATGCGCTCGATCAAACCTTTGCCGCCGCGCGGCACCACCACATCCACGTACTGCGGCATGGTAATCAATGCCCCCACCGCGGCGCGGTCCGTCACTTCAATCACTTGCACTGCCGTGGCTGGAAGACCGGCCTTGGTTAACCCGGACTTGATACAGGTGGCGATGGCGTTATTGGAATGCGCCGCTTCCGATCCGCCGCGCAAAATCGCCGCGTTGCCCGCCTTCAGGCACAAGCCGGCGGCGTCGGCCGTCACGTTGGGACGCGATTCGTAAATAATGCCGATGACGCCTAAAGGCACCCGCATTTTTCCCACCTGAATGCCGGAGGGACGGTAATTCAATCCGCTAATCTCGCCCACCGGATCCGGCAGCGCGGCGATTTGCCGTAATCCTTCCGCCATCGCGTGAATACCCGCTGCGTTCAGCGCCAGCCGATCGAGCATGGCCTCATCCAGCCCATTGGCTTTGGCGGCGGCCAGATCCTTGTTGTTCTCTTCGATCAATCGCGCTTGTGACGCGATAATGCTGTCCGCAATCGCGAGCAAGGCGCTATTTTTTATCCCGGTATTTGCCCTGGCCAGCTCCCGCGACGCAGCGCGCGCGTTGGCGCCAACTCCGGTCATATAACGTTGAATATCCATCGGCGTTCTCTAATCCATCAACAGCGTTGCATTCGTTTACAATTTTGCCTCGTCAGAAAAATCTGTGGGCAATCCAACCCTGAAAAAACGTTAGCGCAAAGGCGCGAAGTCGCAAAGAATTCAAACTATTACTAAGTGCAACCTTGTTTAATGCAACCTTGTCAGCGGTTACACGCGGTGAGCCGCCCTATCCGGAACCTAGAAAATAGTGCACTACAGTTTTTTGAAAATAATCCGGTTTCCTTCGCGTCATGGCGTCTTTGCGTTGAATACCGGCGTTAAGTGACCCACGGATTCTTCGGAAGACCCATAATGACTTATACTAGTGCGCTTTTAGCAAACAGGCGCGTTCCGGCAATGCCAAGGCTTAATTGTAACAATTCATCCCAGGCGTTGCCCGCCGCCATGCCTTTTATTATACGGTCAATTCCGCTCGCGTGTTGCAAAAAATCCTGCCAGGATGGCGTTGGATGCCGTTTTAGTCCCGCGGTCACCATGGGTTTGCGGTTTTGCCAAACGCCCGCCTGCGCCACGGCCTGCTCGGCCCGCAGCCCGCCGCTAACCGCTAACGACATCGCCAGCATACTGCGCAGCTCCCGCGCCAGTATCCAGTTAAGCAATACCGGCTCCGCGCCTTCCCCCCGCAAACCATCAATCATGCGGGAAACCCGCTTTACATCGCCCGACAAGGCCACGTCGAACAGCGCAAAAATATCGTAACGGGCGCTGTCGGACACCGCCTCCAGCACGGCCGGCTCATCTATTTGGCCCGATCCAAATAATAAAAACAGTTTGTCCAGTTCCTGGACCGCGGCCAGCATGTTACCTTCGACGCGTTCCACGATCAGCCGCAACGCCGCCGGCGTCAACTGCATACCTTTGCCGCGCGCGCGCTGCTGAATCCAGCCGGGTAACTGTTTGGTATCAACCGGCCATACCGCGATAAAAACCCCGAGCTGTTCCAAGCGGGAAAACCATTTGCTGCTCTTGCTGGATTTATCCAGTTTGCCGGTAATAACCAGCAGCAGGGAATCGGGCGATGGATTTTGCGCATATTCGATTAGCGCTTTTGCGCCCGCATCCTCGGGTTTGCCTTTCGGCATGCGCAGCTCAATCAGTTGGCATTGCGCAAACAAGGAAAGACTATTGCTGATCGCAAAAAAAGTATTCCAGTCAAATCCTTTTTCCACGTCCAGCACATGGCGCTCGGTAAAATTCCGCTGTTTTGCCGCCGCGCGGATTGCATCACAAGCTTCGCCCAACTGTAAGGGTTCATCCCCGGCGACGATGTACACAGGCGCCAGGCGCTGCGCCAGATGGGTCTGCAAGTCGGAAACGTTAAGTTGCATTTTCTAGTTGCACTTTCTAGTTGCCCTTCACCGGTTTGGCGCCGGCAACATTTTGCAGGCGGCGCAAAATCTGTTCAGCGCTGGCATTCAGCATTTCCTGTTGCAGCCGGGTCTCCTCCGAGGTCACCCCCAGTACCGCGGTTTCATCAAACCGCAGATCGCGTGTTAAAGTGAGTGTTTGACCGGACACCGATGCTTCCGGAGTTTCCTTATTGAGAAGCGAATAACTAACCGTGTAGATCAGCTCGAATTCCTGCACCCGTCCCGCCGAACTGACGGTCATCACCCGGCGCTGCTGTTTTTCACTGTCTATCACAATGACCAGCTTGGCGTCTTCAATATTGTTCAGCGGTGTTATATTGTGGCGCCGCAAATGCGTCTTCAACACCGGCGCAATATCCGACGTGGTCTCCGTATCGTCGATCGCGATGTTTTCCAGGCCGGGCGGCAGTTCGAAACTGCCCCGCAAATGGAAACCGCAACCATACATGAAAAACACCAGCGCCATGCCTGGCACAAGCCATGCTTTTCCTAACATTCTTACCGTGTTGCTGATCAGCGTCATACCCGGCATCACTGCTTGACAACAATATTCAGCAGCCGGCCCGGCACCACAACAACCTTGATAATCTCCCTGCCTTCGACATAGCGTTGCACATTGTCATCCCGCATGGCGATGGTTTCTATCTGTTGTTTATCGGCGTCCGCCGGTACAGACACCTTGCCGCGCAGCTTGCCATTGACTTGAATCACCAGCTCAATGGACTCCCTGACCATTGCATTTGCATCCGGCGCCGGCCAGCCGGCATCCAGTATATCGCCGCTGTTTCCCACTGCCTGCCACAGGGTATGGGTAATATGCGGCACAATGGGTGACAACAAGCGCAACAGGGTGTCGATCGCTTCGGCATAAAGCGCCTGACCGCCCTCATCGGCGCTCGCACGCAGTTTTTCCGTTAACGGTTGCAGAGAGTTAACCATTTTCATGGCGGCGGCCACCACGGTATTGAACTGATACTTCACCACATCGCGATTGGCTTGCTCCAGCAACCTATGCAATTCCGCGCGCAACGATTTCAATTCGGCGGAGAGTGTGTCCCAGGGTGCGTGTCGCAGCTTGCGTTGCCCGATCCATTCATTTAACACGGCTTGCTTGCCGTCATCCGCCACCATGCGCCACAGACGCTTCAGAAAACGAAACGCGCCTTCCACCGCATCGTCGTTCCATTCCAGTGATTGCTCCGGCGGCGCGGCAAACATGGTGAACAAGCGCACGGTGTCGGCGCCGTACTGATCGATCAAGGCCTGCGGATCCACGGTATTACCTTTTGACTTTGACATCTTGGCGCCGTCTTTCAACACCATGCCTTGGGTCAGCAGGTTGGTAAACGGTTCATTGTTGTTGAGCAGGCCCGCATCGCGCAACAGCCGGGTATAAAACCGCGCATACAATAAATGCAGGATAGCGTGTTCGATACCACCAATATACTGATCCACCGGCAACCAATAATCAGCCCGGCCGTCCAGCATGGCGTTATCATTGTCTTTACACGCGTAACGCGCAAAATACCAGGATGATTCCATGAAGGTATCAAAGGTATCCGTTTCGCGCTGCGCCTTGCCACCGCACGCGGGACAGTTGACTGCATAAAACGCCGGCATTTTCTTAATGGGTGATCCCACGCCTTCCATTGAAACGTCTTCCGGCAATACGACCGGCAACTCGGCTTCCGGCACCGGCACGGCGCCGCACGCATCACAATTGATGATCGGGATCGGCGCACCCCAGTAACGTTGCCGCGACACGCCCCAGTCGCGCAACCGGTAATGGACTTTGACCTGGCCTTTTCCTTCCGCTGCCAACCGGGCAGCAATAGCATCAAAGGATTGCGGGAAGTCCATACCGTCAAATTCACCGCTGTCAAACAGGATACCCTTTTCGGTATAGGCGCATTGACTCAAATCCACCGCGCTACTATTTTTTTCCGCAGTGGTTGGTTTGATCACCTGTTTGATGGGTAAACTGTATTTGCGGGCAAACTCCCAGTCACGCTGATCATGGGCCGGCACCGCCATCACCGCGCCTTCGCCATACGCCATCAAGACAAAGTTGGCGACATAAACCGGCAGCGCGTGCCGGCTGATCGGGTGGATAGCCTTGATGCCGGTATCCATGCCTTTCTTGTCCATGGTTTCAATATCCGCTTCCGAGGTCCCGCCTTGGCGGCATTGCTCGATAAACGCCTGCAACACGCGATTGTTGCGCGCGGCATGTGCTGACAAAGGATGTTCCGGAGCAACCGCCACATAGCTTACTCCCAGCAAGGTATCCGGCCGGGTGGTAAATACTTTCAAGCCCTGTTCCGCGCCGGGTATGCCGCTGTCGGCGCCACCGGCAATACCAAAGATTATTTCAAGCCCCCTGGATTTACCGATCCAGTTGCGTTGCATGGTTTTCACTTGTTCGGGCCAGCCTGGTAAATGATCCAACTCCGCCAACAGTTCTTCGGCGTAGTCAGTAATTTTCATAAACCATTGGGGAATTTCCTTGCGTTCAACGGCGGTGTCGCAACGCCAGCAACGGCCTTCGATAACCTGTTCATTGGCCAGCACGGTCATATCATTGGGACACCAGTTCACCGGCGCGGTTTTTTTATAAACCAGATTCTTGGCAAATAACCTGGTAAACAGCCATTGCTCCCAGCGGTAATATTTCGGATGGCAGGTGGCAAGCTCCCGGTCCCAGTCATAACCAAAACCCAGGCGCTTCAATTGCCCGCGCATATACTCAATGTTCTCGTAGGTCCATTTGGCGGGCGCGACATTGTGTTTAAGCGCGGCATTTTCCGCGGGCAAGCCGAACGCATCCCAGCCCATGGGCTGCAGCACATTTTTGCCCTTCATGCGCTGGTAACGGGAAATCACATCACCGATGGTATAGTTGCGCACATGACCCATGTGCAGCCGGCCGCTGGGATAGGGAAACATCGACAGGCAATAGAACTTTTCTTTATGGTCAGCGTGGTCCCTGGCCGCGAAAGACCGGTGCTCTTGCCAATAGGCTTGCGCCTGGGATTCAATTTCATCGGGATGATATTGTTGTTTTATGGCCATAAATAATCGCTTAAACCTTTCTTGATTCACTTCAAAACCATTCATTCAAAATCATTCTTTCAAAACACAGTTGACCGCTCGCGCGATCTAAAGAGAGTAAGAATACCGCAGTACAATACTCACTAACAACAACTCATCCATCGCACTGCGCAATGGCTAGCCCCATCTCCTGGCCGGAACAAAATTGCATCGAATATCAGTTGTTTATTTTGGACCGCGGCACGGCGCCAGCAAAAATCCGGGAATTTGAACGGCGACTATCATGCCCCGCAAAACGCTTGTCAAAGGCCATACGAAACTTGGCTTAACTCGCCGAAGCGCCACGGTTCAACCACATATGACGAACATAGGCGCTAATATCATAAACTTGGCTTAACTCGCCGAAGCGCCACGGTTCAACCACCCGGCCAGCAGCAACAGCAGGCCGGCCAGCACCAAAACCGGATAATTACCCAACATGGTATAGGGTGTACTGCCTTGCATCGGTTGAAACCCCACGGTCAATACGTCCTGCTTAAACAGCGGGGAACTCGCCAGGATTTTTCCCGTATGATCGATAACCGCGGATATGCCATTATTGGTGGCGCGCAGCATGGGCCGCGCGGTTTCCAGCGCCCGGACCTGCGCTTTTTGCAAATGCTGGCGCGGCGCCAGGGAGTCGCCAAACCACGCATCATTGCTGATATTGATGAGGAAATTGGCTGCCGGCAGTCCGTTTATCACTTCTTCACCGAACGCGTCTTCGTAGCAAATCGATACCGCGCCTTTCAAACCCGACATGCTGACCAGCGGTGCGTGCTTGTCGCTATGGCTGAAGTCCGCCATGGGAATGCGCAAAAAGCCGAGAAAATCACCCAACAGCCATTTTAGCGGCACATACTCGCCGAAGGGCACCAGATGATATTTGTGATAGAACTGAATATCACTATTGTTCAGCACCACCGCGCTGTTGTAGTAACGCCTTTGCCCGTTATTGATATCCATATACGGTACGCCAATCAGCATACTGGTATTGTTGGCGTGCGCTTCGCGCGCCAGTTGCTTGAGAAATTCCTCGGCCTGGTGGTAATAGGCAGGCAAGGCGGTTTCAGGCCAGATAATGACATCGCTGTTCCAATGCTGCCGCGTCAGGCGGGTATATAAATCAATGGTGGGTTGCCGCTCTTGCGGGATCCATTTGAGTTCCTGGGGAATGTTCCCCTGGATCAAACTGGCGGTGAGCGGCTTTCCGGCCGGCTCTGCCCAATCCACCAACCGGAGCAAACCACCCGACATCAACACAGCGACTAACAGCAGCCCGGCGTTCGCCAGTTTTTTTCCCTGTTCATAGACCAGTAAAACCAGGCAACCGGCGCAGATCGCCACGGCAAAGGTCACACCGTACACGCCAACTACCGGCAACCAACCGGCCAGGGGCGAAAGCACCTGGCTGTAACCCACGTCAATCCAGGGAAATCCGGTAAATAACCAGCCGCGCACCCATTCCAGCACTACCCAGAATGACGGATAAAGCAATAACAACCTGATCCGGGCGGAAGCGCGCGCAAAAATTTTTCTGCCCAGGTAGCCCACGCCAGCGATATATAACGCCAGAAACAAAACCAGTAAGGCGGTTAGCGCGATTGACAGTGGCAAACTCATGCCACCAAAACGCACCATGCTGATAGATACCCAGGAAACGCCGAGGCCGAAATACCCCAGCCCGAAGAGAAAACCGCGCAACAATACCCGTGGCAGGTTTGGCGTATTATCAACAATATAAAAAAGCGCCGCGATTCCAACAAATATAACCGGAAACAGGTTAAACGGAGCGAATGCGAGAGGAGTCAAGCCACCAAAAAACAACGCGGCAATATCGCCGCGCCAGTCCTGCATTGAACGAAAAAGTTTGTTCTTCACATTGTTTTATTAAAAGCGGTTTTTGAAAACAAACCAGCCGTTATGCGCCTTATTATATTGTATGCCTCGCCTGAAAAATCTGTGGGTAGACCAGCACCAAAAAAACTTTAACGCAAAGGCGAAGACGCAAAGAATTCAAACTATTACAATCCATGCGATTGTATCGTAAGGATACGCTATTGGACCACCCTATCTGAAATCCAAAATGCGATCCTCACCTATTTTTTAAGAAATTATCCGTTGTCCTTTGCGCCATTGCGTCTTTGCGTTTAATAGCGGCGTTCAACTGCCCACTGATTTTTCGGCAGACCCTATTGTATTCGTTTGTAAACTAGGAAATATTCTGTTCAGCGGCATTGGCGAGCGCTTTCTTTTTGCTCTTTCCCTCAGTCCGCGTAACCTGTAACAAATAAATACGGCGGCTGTCCGCCCGCAATACTTTGAAACGGAAGCCCTCGATGGTGGTGGCCTCGCCACGTTTTGGCATGCGGCCGAACTTCTGAATCAGCAGCCCGCCAACGGTATTAAACTCATCTTCCGGAAAATTCACCGAAAATTGCTCGTTGAACTCCTCGATAGGCGTAAGCGCCTTGACCGTGTAACGCTTGTCGGAATGCTTGATGATGAAGGTATCCTCATCAAAATCGTGCTCGTCTTCGATATCACCCACGATTTGCTCCAGCACGTCCTCGATAGTAACCAGCCCCGCAATCCCGCCATACTCATCCACCACAATCGCCATATGGTTGCGGTTGGCGCGAAAATCCCTCAACAACACGTTCAGGCGCTTGCTCTCCGGAATAAACACCGCGGGCCGCAACTGATCGCGAATAGTGAATTCCTGCTGGTCTTTTTGCGCGAAATAGGGCAGGAGATCCTTGGCCAGCAATATTCCCAGCACTTCATCACGGTTGTCACCTATCACCGGAAAACGGGAATGCGCGGATTCGATAATGACTGGCAGAAACTGTTCCGGCGTGTCGTTGATATTGATAACCGCCATCTGGGTTCGTGGAATCATCACGTCGCGCACCTGCATTTCAGAGACTTCCAGCACGCCTTCAATCATCGTTAGGGCGTCCAAGTCCAGCAGGTTGCGCTGTTGCGCGTCGCGCAGCAGGCGCGTCAATTCAGTTCTGTCTTTTGGTTCACGTAATAGTGCCTGGCTTAATATATCAAACCAGTTGCGTTGCGGCCCTTCGTCGCTGGAGGCAGCGCTTCTAGATCGGTCTTCGTTCATAAGTTGTTAATTTCCCCGTATGGATCGGTAAATCCCAGTTGTTCAAGAATCCTGATTTCCATGGCTTCCATTTGTTGCGCATCTTTATCGTCAATATGGTCATATCCCAATAAATGCAATACGCCGTGCACAATCATGTGCGCCCAGTGCTGTTCGGCGGTCTTGCGTTGTTCGCGCGCTTCTTCATTGATAACCTCGGCGCAAACAGCAATATCACCCAGCAAGGGCACATCCATTCCCGGCATGGGTTCATAAGGAAACGACAGTACATTGGTGGCGTAATTTTTTTTGCGGTACTGGTTATTCAGCGCCGTGATTTCCTGTTTATCAACCACACAAACGCTGACTTGCGCCGGATTTTTGTAAGCGGCGAACTCCAACGCACATTCAACCCAGCGGTTAATTGCCTGCGCATTGGGAACATAACCGGCCGCGGAAAAATCCGCTGCGACCAGATAATCAATTTCAATGGCGGCGTTCAATTTTGCTCTTTTCCTTTTTTGCCGGGCCGGTTAACCTGCATTTCATGCGCTTCGTATGCTGAAACTATTTTCTGCACCAAAGGATGACGCACCACATCTTTCGCCTGAAAGAATGTAAAACTGATCCCTTCAATGCTATTTAAAACATCAATCACATGCCGCAATCCCGATTGCGTGCTGCGCGGCAAATCGACCTGGGTCACATCACCGGTGATAACCGCAGTCGAGCCAAAACCAATCCGGGTCAGGAACATTTTCATTTGTTCCATGGTGGTGTTTTGCGCTTCGTCCAGAATAATAAACGACTCGTTCAGGGTGCGGCCACGCATATAAGCCAGCGGCGCGATCTCGATCACGTCGCGTTCGATCAATTTGGCCACCCGCTCAAAGCCCAGCATTTCATACAACGCATCGTACAGCGGCCGTAAATAAGGATCGACTTTCTGCGCCAGGTCACCCGGTAAAAACCCCAGGCGTTCCCCCGCTTCCACGGCAGGCCGCACCAGGATTAACCGGCGCACGCGTTCCTTTTCCATGGCGTCCACCGCGCACGCAACCGCGAGGTAGGTTTTACCGGTGCCAGCCGGACCCACGCCAAAATTGATGTCATGGCTTAAAATATTTTCCAGGTACCGTTGCTGGTTGTGGCCACGCCCCCGGACCTGGCCTTTGCGGGTGTTGATAATGACTTCTTTAACCGGCTCCTGTTGTTGCGATTGGTCGAGCCGGGCGTCCACGCCCGCGTCCTGCAAAAACAAATGCACACGGCCGGCGGTGAGTTGGGACATTTTGGTTTCGGCATAGAGTTCTTTCAGTACCTCGCCCGCGGCCATCACCGACGGCCGGTCGCCGATGACATTGAATGTATTGCCCCGGTTGTTGATTTCAACCCCCAGGCGGCGTTCGATCTGACGCAAATGACGATCGAACTGGCCGCATAGATTGGCCAATCGCTCGTTATCGGTTGGTTCGAGGATAAAACTGTGGGCTTGGGCTTGGTTACTCAAAACGTATCACTACTCACGCGTATTGAACGGCTTCAGTAGCCTGCGGAGCATGCTTGTCAATCAGCACGACTTCGCCTCGCAAGCAATTGGTTAAAACTTCGGTAATACGCACATTCACGAATTCACCGATCAGCCGCGGATGGCCCCTGAAATTGACGACACGATTGTTTTCGGTGCGTCCGGCGAGTTCGCTGGCGCGTTTTCTAGAAAGGCGTTCCACCAGTATTCTTTCGGTCGTGCCTACCATCGACCGGCTGACCGCGTTCGCCATACTGTTTATATGCGCCTGCAATCGCGCCAAACGCTCCTTCTTGACCTGCAGGGGCACATCATCCGCAAAGTTGGCGGCCGGTGTACCGGGCCGTGCGCTATAGACGAAACTGTACGAGTGGTCGAAGCCCACCTCGTCTATCAGCTGCAGGGTGTCATTAAAATCCTGCTCGGTCTCACCGGGAAAACCGACAATAAAATCGGAAGACACGCTGATGCCGGGCCTGGCTTCGCGCAGCCGGCGGATTTTCGCCTTGTACTCCAATGCCGTATGGCCGCGCTTCATCATCGCCAGAATACGATCGGAACCGCTTTGCACCGGCAAATGCACGTGACTGACCAGTTGCGGCACGTCGGCGAACACCTGTATCAACGCATCGGAAAATTCCACCGGATGGGATGTCGTAAATCGCATTCGCTCGATGCCGTTAATCGCCGCAATGTAACGCAATAATAACGCCAGATCCGCGACATCCCCATCATGCATTACGCCCCGATAGGCGTTAACGTTTTGACCCAGCAGCGTGACTTCCTTCACGCCTTGACCGGCCAGAGCGGCCACTTCACTGATAACATCATCGAACGGGCGGCTGATTTCTTCGCCCCTGGTATAAGGCACGACACAAAACGTGCAGTATTTACTGCAGCCTTCCATGATGGAAACTAACGCGGCCGGGCCTTCCGCCCGGGGCTCGGGAAGGTTGTCAAACTTTTCAATCTCGGGAAAGGATACATCCACCACCGCGGCACGCCGTTGTTGTTGCTCGTGCAACATTTGCGGCAGTCGATGCAGGGTTTGCGGACCATAAACCAGGTCAACGTAGGGCGCGCGGGCGCGGATGGCCTCGCCTTCCTGGCTGGCAACACAGCCGCCGACGCCGAGCACCAGCGCGGGGTTTGCCTCTTTGAGTTCCCGCCAACGGCCCAATTGCGAAAATACCTTTTCCTGGGCTTTTTCCCGCACGGAGCACGTATTCAGCAGCAATACGTCGGCCTGGGTTTCATCGGTGGTCAGAACCAGCCCGTGGCTTGCCTTGAGCAGTTCCGCGGTCTTGGCGGAATCGTACTCATTCATCTGGCAACCGAAGGTTTTGATAAATAGCTTTCGTGGCATATATGATTAATAGCGCCTTTCATTTTTAGAATAGCATACTAGTCCTGCCATATTCCAAGACGCCAAGCTCTTTTTTGCCTAAATAAAATTCTAACTTATTATTAAATATAGAGTTTCGTGTGTTAAGACCACTGCACAGCCACCTTTCACAGGGCGAGGAAGTCTACCTGAAAATGAGAAAAATAACCACTTGCAGCGCCGTTGGAGCCCGGAAATACAGGCCACCCCCTGTATTTCCGGGAATTTGACTGGAATTACTCGTAAGGAGACTCAGAAGCGATTTTATGGATACTCAAGTCCGCGCCACGGTGCTCGTCCTCCTGGCTGAGGCGTATCCCCAGGGTGGCTTTAAGCACGCCGTAGACGATAAATCCGCCCACCAGGGCGATAATAACCCCCAATAAGGTACCGATTAATTGCGCCATAAAACTCACGCCACCCATGCCACCCAGCGCCTGAGAACCAAATATACCGCAGGCAATACCGCCCCAGGCGCCACACAAGCCATGTAATGGCCACACGCCCAACACGTCATCAATTTTCCACTTGTTCTGAGCCAGGGTAAAAGTCCACACAAACAACGCGCCGGCCACCGCCCCGGTCACCAAGGCTCCCACCGGGTGCATTACATCCGAGCCAGCACATACGGCTACCAAACCCGCCAGGGGACCATTATGGACAAATCCCGGGTCATTCCTGCCAGCCACCAATGCGGCCAACACGCCCCCGACCATTGCCATCAGGGAATTCAGCGCGACCAGGCCGCTTATGGCCGCGATAGTTTGCGCGGACATCACGTTAAAACCAAACCAGCCCACGGTTAACACCCAGGCGCCCAGGGCCAGAAACGGAATGCTGGAAGGAGGATGCGACGAACTGACGCCGCCATCCTTGGCGTAGCGTCCTATGCGCGCGCCCAAAAGAAGCACCGCGGCCAACGCCAGCCAACCGCCCATGGCGTGAACCACGATGGAACCGGCGAAGTCATGAAACTTCGCACCGGTTGCCGTTTCAATCCAGGCCTGGATACCCAGGTTACCGTTCCAGGCGATGCCTTCAAAAAACGGGTAGACAAACGCCACGATAATAATGCTGGCCAGTAACTGCGGATAGAACTTGGCCCTTTCCGCGATGCCGCCGGAGATAATCGCGGGTATCGCGGCCGCGAACGTCAATAGAAAGAAAAACTTTACCAGGTCATAACCGCTTTTGGCGCTTAACTCCGCCGCACCACTCATGAAGCCGACGCCATAGGCCACCATGTAACCAATAAAGAAGTAACCGAGGGTGGAAATAGAAAAGTCCGAAATGATTTTAACCAGTGCATTGACTTGGTTTTTCTTCCTCACGGTGCCTACTTCCAGAAATGCAAACCCTGAATGCATGGCCAGCACCATGATGGCCCCTAACAAAATAAATAAAACGTCACTGCCGGATTGTAGCGCTTCCATGATCACTCCAGTTTGTTATTAAAGGTTGTTGGATTGACTATTGTTGTTCAACAAGGTTGATCGGCAACGAAAGAACAAACACTGCCTCTTAATAGTGCATTTATAATTCGCCGCTAGTTATAACATAGGAGTGAATAAAGCAGCCAGCGTAAACCGGCCGCAGCCAGCCGGCTTTATAAATTCCACTTTTATTGATGCAGAAAAACAGCAGGGTATGGTCGGTGTGTGGATCAGGGGTGAGAAATTACAGTACCGATGAAACTCTCGCCTGCACTAATTTAGTGCATATGAGTACATAAAATCAGTGCGCTATTTTGGGCCAGTATTTATCAAGCTGGAATGCAGGACTGTGTTTTTGCACATGGCATTGACCACACATCTGCGCCTTAGACCAGCCTTTATTCGCCACCGCTTTTTGACCCGCGGAAAGCGCGTGATCCTTTCCGGCACCGTGGCAGTTTTCACACTGCACATTCATGAGATGGGGGGTGATGTTGATATCGACAAAGCCGCCGGCCTTATCGAATCCCACCACATGGCATTGAATGCACTCGGGATCGAATGACTTTTTCACACTTTCCAGGTCTTCAAATGCAATGGCGTGTTCACTCTCCTGCCAGATTTTGTGTTGCGGAGCGTGGCAGGTTTTGCACTGCTCCTCGCCAACAAACGGGCTTTCACCGGATTCGCGTTGTTTGCGTAACTCAACCCGTGTTAAATAGTCTTCTTTTACCTGGGCATTGTATTCGTCGTACCAGGCGGTCATGCGCGGCGCATCAGGAATTTTAACCGGCATGGCAATGACTTCATGTTTCCAGCTTTTGATGGAACGGTTTTTTTCCAGGCTTAACTCCAACCGCCCCAGGCGCATGCCGCGCGATCCCGGCTCCAGAACCAAGGTGTTGTTTATTTTTTTCGGTTCGCCGTATACCTCATAGGCGGCCCGCACAATGAGAATGTCGACTGGCTCCAGCGGCAACTGCTCCTGTATCACCTCCAACGGCAAGGTGGTGGTCAAAACGGTCAAGGCCTGTTGTTTTTTTGCGGCACGCAATTGCCCGGTAAGTTTGCCAATATCCTCGTCGACAAGCGGTTTTCCGCCCGGCATTTGCCGGGTTGGCGAACTGTCTGGATCAAGCCAGGTGAAAAATTGAACTGCAATTGGATTTCCGTTAATCGTACGCGTAATGGTTTTGGACCTGGCGAAGTCATCGGCAAGCCAGTTACTGGCCACCCAGGGCAACTTATTTTGCGCCGTGAGGCTAACACCATAATTCAGATCAACCCATTGCACCCCAATCGCATCGTAATTCAGTGTCGAAAACGCCTTGAGAATATACACCGCTTTCAGGAAATCATTAGTGCCCTCGCTGGCGATTAATCCCCCGGCGGAAAAAATTACCGCGTCCGGCGTCTGTGCCTTGATAGTGTCTAGCAGCGTCGCGCGGCGTTTGATGCCGCCCAAATTGCCTTCATCGGAACAGCCGCAGGGCTCCAGTTCCCCATCCAGGTTACCGGAATAAATAATAGTAAGCGGAATCGTATCGGCGCGCGCTGGCAACAAACCGTGCAGGAACAGCCCGGCAAACGCAATAAGGATAGTGGTTAATTGTTTCATTTGTCGTGTTGCTGTAGGTTCAGTTGAGTGCTGGATGCAGAATTTTCTTGCCGGCAAGCTAAATCAAGCTTGGACCTTCCGAAAATCCCGCGGCATATTCCGGTGAGACAACGGTGGTAACACTGGTTCAATGGCAACACTGGTTCAATGGCAACACTGGTTCAATTTGGCCGGCGTGTTATCGCTACCTTATTCACGGAATTGCCGGCTAACTTAATTTAGCATCGGTACTGGCGTTCCCGGACAAGAAGTGAGCCCGCACAGTACGACGAACCGGTATTCGTTCTATCTTGCAGCAACAAATTCACAGCAGGTTATTGCTGGCTGGCAGTTGCTGACTGGTTACTGATACAGGCGTCATGAAGAAGAGTAATCAGAAGTGGAACTTTGTACGCTCGCTAAGCTTGCCGTGGGGCACTGAGCACGGCGATTAACCGGTCTTCCAGATCAATGCGATCCGCCAACAGTTCTCCGAGCTTCGACAAGTCACTGGCCAGCTCGGACATATTGTCGCAATGATCTTCGCAATCATACTTGTCGTTGAAATCCAGGAACAATTGCGTCGAGTCAGCAATGCGCGGATAGATTTGCTCAGCGATGTCGCGCGCCGCAATCCTTCGTTCCTTGTTCTCATCAATATGACGATACAACTGGAAATGAGCCGACGCAGTATAATCGATCAGGTTTTCACAAAAATTCTGTAACAATAACTGGGTGGAATGTTCTGGTTTGAAAGGCTGCTTGGATGCAAGTTTGCCGAGTAATGCCAGGGTGTCATTTCGGGATTCTACCAGATGACCTATTTCACGATGGGATTGCGCGCGGCGTTCAACTACGTGGGCATCACTCTTTGACTGCATGGCTACCTCGGTAATTATTTGGTTAGGATTCCAATCAATGCAAGTGCTTCCATTTCGCTTTATCAACGCTCTGCTTACATAACACAAGCATACACCAGATATGCATTCTTCTATTACTTGTATTTCGTGCAAGCAATATTTAGTGTATTAGCAGCTACAGGGAATGTTCAGCGAATTATTTCAAATATTCATTTTAAAGCGTTATTTTGAATATTGTTATCGATCACATGGCACAAAACTGCGGACTACCACGCGTTGTAACCGTAACTAATCGCTGTACGCTATAACCAGTCTTTTCACTCAAGGTTTACCCTGATGATTGCAGCGAATACTCCCAACGAATGCTAGCCGGTGTGCAGTTCCGGGCTTATACAGCAACCAGATTTTCTCCGGCAGCTATTTCATAAAACTCTACACCGAAGCCAAAGTTTTGCCAACTACATTTTTAGCAATACGCGGATTTTTTCGATCAACCGGGGGAAATCAACGGGCTTGGTATCGTATTCTTCACAACCCGCTTCGAGCGCCTTTTCGCGGTCCCCCGACATCGCATGAGCAGTCAGCGCTATGATAGGAATATTTTTTATAGCTTCCTGCGCCTTGATTTGACGCGTCGCCTCCCAACCATCCATTATCGGCAAACTCATATCCATCAATATGAGATCGGGACGCTCTGAATTCGCCAACTCAACCGCGGCCTGGCCATCTAATGCAAATACCACCTCAAACCCCTTGCGTTGCAGGCGGCGCGATAGCATATCGCGATTCATTTCATTGTCTTCTACCAGTAATAACTTTGGCATGTTAACACTCCCGTGAGCGTTATTTATTTTTTGACTACGCTAACTAAAACTGCTGCTGATACTGCTGCGTAACATCAACTCAGTCACTGATCGGAATCCTGATAAAATTCCTTGATCCTTTGAAACTCGTCTTCTGTCGCCATAAACGCATCCACTACAGCAGGATCAAAATGACTGCCGGCATTCTCCAGTAAAATAGCACGGCTCTTCTCGTGACCAAAGGCTTCCTTGTAGCAACGTTTGGAAGTCAACGCATCATAGACGTCCCCCAATGCCAGTATCCTGGCTACCAAGGGGATTTCGGCGCCTCGCAGTCCGTAGGGATATCCACTCCCATCCCACTTTTCGTGGTGGCTTTCAGCAATATCTATGCCCATACGAATTAATGAGTTACCGGGATGCTGCCGATCCACTTCGCGCAGTGTCGCGGAACCGATAATGGGATGCGACTTCATTACCGTCCACTCATCAGCGGTTAGCTTGCCCGGTTTTAACAATACACTGTCGACTATGCCCACTTTGCCGATATCGTGCAGTGGGCTGGCGGCATAAATATTATCTATAAATTCCTGATCAATCAGCGAATGGTACTGGGGCATACGGCCAAGATATTCCGATAATACCTTGCAATACTCCCGCATCCGTTCCAGGTGTTCCCCGGTTTCCGGGTCACGCGATTCCGCCAGTTTTGACATGGCGAATATAGCGCCAAGTTGCGCGGAGGTAATTTGCTGAACTTGTTGTTGCACGCGATTCTGCAACTCATCGTTATAGCGCTCAATCTGGCTGCGATACAACCGCTCCTGATCATGCAGCCGTTTTCGTTCCAGGCAGGTTGCCACTCGCGCTTTCAACAAAATGGGGTCAAACGGTTTGGTCAGGTAATCTTCGGCACCCAGCTGAATGCAGCGCGCCGCGCTGCTGGTATCGTCCAGCGCCGTAATCATGATAACCGGGATCCTGCGCAAATCATTATGAGCCTTGATTTCCTGCAGTACTTCAAACCCGTCTTTCACAGGCATCATGATATCAAGCAGCACAAGGTCATACGCCGTCTGCATTAATTCATCCATGGCTTGAGCGCCATCGCTTGCGGTAGATACCTGATAACCGAGTGGTTGCAATCTGCGCACGAGCATATCGCGATTCATCTCGTTATCATCGACCACCAACACTGACCCTGCCGATTCAAAACTCATTTCCACGGTCTTTGAACTCGCCACTGCATTCATACTAAATGGGTAACCCTAACCCGCTCAGCTGATCCTGAACCGGCCCGTCATTTTTGTTTAACCGATGCTTGTTTAGACTATGTTTATTTAGGTTATGTAATACCACGCTTTGCATTGAACTGCTATATAGTTGTGAGCAAAAATTATAAAGATTTTGTAAATTCTTATCCATCCCTTGACTTATCGTCCGCGATTTTAACATTTTGAGTGTTTGGGTGCTGATTCTTGCTTGATATTCTCCTGACCGCACCCAGAACCTGATCGATGCTATAAATCCCTTTTTGGATGATAATGGAAACACGTTTCTCGAGGCCACGCCGTTCATTTTCATCGAGTTCCATGGCCGTTAACGCAATAACCGGAATGCCCTGCCAGCTTTCATTCAACTCCAGTTCGTTTAAGAATTCTTGACCATTCATATTTGGCATCACCAAATCCAATAAGATAATCGAGGGGATGCGTTCCGCGACACGCATCAATCCCAGATATCCATTTTCCGCTTCAATGACCGCATAACCGTCATTTTCCAGGATCAGGCGGGCAAGCTTGCGGGCATCCGCGTCATCATCGATGACCAGCACGGTTTCCTGTCCGGCTTTACGCACGCATTTATTGACGGTTAGGGTCAGTTCGTCCCAATCGATGGGCTTGGTTAAATAGGCGGTAGCGCCCAACGAGTAAGCGGTATGCTTGTCATTGATCATAGTTAACATAATAACCGGAATATGCACCAGATGTGACTGACTCTTTACATAGGTCAGCACTTGCCAGCCGCTCATGTCAGTGAGCATCACATCCAGTAAAATCACTTCCGGCAAAATCTCGTTGATTTTTTGTATGCCTTCCTCACCGGAACTGGCGCACACCACTTCATAAGATTGCTTGCTTAAATGCCGTTGTTGCAGCTCGCACGCCATGGGATCATCGTCAATTACCAATACGGTGCTGGTCTTGCTGCGCCGCTCATCGCGTATTTTCCGGATATCCGGCTTTCGTGCACGCGTCAACTTGTTGGAATCGACAAACTGCACTTCACTTCCCTGATCCGCTTTAGTATCGGCGGGTTCCTTGATATACGCCGGCAACACAATGGTGAACACCGATCCCTTGCCCAATTTGCTTTCAACGGTAATTTCCCCGCCCATCAACCGGCAAAATTTCTGGCTGATCGCCAGGCCAAGCCCCGTTCCACCGTAGCGGCGCGTAGTGGACATATCCGCTTGCGAGAAAGCGTCAAACAAAGTTTCCACCTGGGTTTCAGACAGTCCGATACCGGTATCCTTAACCACAAACTTGATCCACTCTTCATCGCTGATTATTTCGCGATACACCTGCAAAACAATTTTACCGCCGGTGGTAAATTTCACGGCATTACTTAACAGGTTCAACAAGGATTGACGCAACTTCATGATATCGACCTTGATAGTGCCGATCCCCGCATCGATATCCAGTTCGATTTCGTTGGCGTTTTTCTCCGCCAGCGGTTTGACGATATTAAGCACTTCATCAATCAACAAGTTTACTTTCACTTCTTCCAGAAAGAGCTGCATCTTTCCAGCTTCGATCTTCGACAGGTCCAGCACGTCATTAATCAGCGACAGTAGATTTTTACCCGCCGTGTAGATTTTATTAAGGTCGTTGGTAAGATGCGGATGACTATCATGCGCCATTTCATCCCTCAGTATCTCACTGTAACCGATAATGGCGTTCAAAGGCGTCCTTAATTCATGGCTCATATTGGCCAGGAATTGGCTTTTTGCCATGTTAGCGGATTCGGCATCGAGCTTTTGTTTTAAAGCGCTTTGCGCCGCTTCATGCCCCAGCTTGAGTTGCTCGTCGCGCAACTGCAGGCGGGAAAATAGCTGATTAACGGCTTGCCATACCTGGGTGATTTCCATGGCCATTTTATTTCTGGGATGCGGCACAGCGGCGGCTTTATTGAGATCAACGGACTCCAGGTAATGCGCCAGCGCATTCAACGGTTTCAGCAACAGTGAAATCTTTCTTTGCACAACCAGGATTAAAAGAATCACCGCGACCATGGCGACGTACAAACGCCGCTCGGCGTCATCGATCAAATGATGGTACAACTCGCTGTTGTACTCCAGGTTAGTCTTGCCGAGCAATACCGAGGTTGACGAATCGAATATCGGGGTTTCCGCGATAAAAGGCGTGTACTGCGAATTTACCGGGTTGGCTTTCTCGATCACTGCGCCACCGACCAATGCCACCCTGATGCTCACCACCATGGGCTGATTTAATTTGGAGTCCCGAAGCAGCAGCAAATGGTTCAGGATCTCTTCCACTTGGGCCAGATCATTGCGGTTAACGGATTGTTCGATAAGCCGCGTGTAAGGGGTAACCAGCAGATCGGCCTTGGTTTGCTCACCATCCTTGATCACAGGCAGCATAATCAATATCCAGTGCATGGATACAGCGGCCAATACAAACACCATGATTCCAACCAGGAATACCGTAACCTTGTTGGTAATGTGACTGTAAAACTTATTCATAGCGTTTCGACATTTCCAGCAACATCGGATTGATTTCCACTCCGGAGGCTCGCAATGTGCCGCTGTTGAAGTAGGGAAAAACACGGCTGGTAATCGCCAAACCCACGGTCGCACCGCGCTCGACATCGCCCGAATAAGGAGAAAACACGATAATTCCCCGGTTAATGCCGTAGAGCAGCAATTGCTTGAAATCATCCTCGCCCAGGAGTTCCGTAATAAAAATCGCGGTAGGCGCCTGGGCGTTTTCCGCTAACTGGTCGATCAGCTGCACAGGCACTGTGTCGACCGCTACATTCACAATATTCCTGTTCGTTGTACCGACGGTTTTAGCCAGATCAACGGCTTTTGATTTATCCCGTTCATAAACAAAAACCAGCCGCGCTTTGTTATCCGCGGTAAGCTTTTCCTGGAATCTCTTGTCAACGGCAACAATCCTTGGAAACAGCGACAGCGCGATTTGTACCCGCTGATCAATTGTATCAGCCCCACAGACTAAATGCAGGCAACCTAAAGCGGCTACGCCAAAAAGTAACAGCGCTTTTGACGGATAGCGGCTCAACGTCAAGGATTCTGACTGCACGGAATGACTCATCGATAGCGTTAATGGTGCGTATATTTAACCTGGAAAAATATTTCGCGGCCGGTTTGAGGATAATCGTTAAGATAGGCGGGCAGCGGCGGATCACCCACCAGCGGTGCGGGGTACAACACGTCAGCATCCAATAAATTTCTGGCCCCCAGGCGTAAAGACAGCCCCTTCACACCCAAATTAAAGATATTGGCGGTAATGTCAGAAACACTGTAATCATTCAGATCCAGCCTGGGATCCTGCGGCTCGCGTTGCCGGTAAGAAACATGCCTGAACTGCCAGCTAAACACATAGTTCGGCCAGGGCTCGTACAGTATGGCAAAATTTCCCAGGACGCTGGCGACCCCGGGTATTCTATTATGGGTTTCAGCATCTTCTGAAATCATATAAGAAAGATTAGCATCTAACTTGACACGGCGCTCAATCTGCCGCAGGTATTCCAACTCCAGTCCATTGGCGTTAATTTCGCCTTGGTTTTCATATTGGCCGGTTCCACCATCAACCTGTATGAGGTCCGTTAAATTGTATCTGAATAAATTCAGCCGAAATACCGTCACACCGTCATTGTGCACATAACCGAACTCAAGCGTCTCAAGATGCTCAGACTGCAGCATTTCGTTGCCGATCAACACCGGATTATTTTGGGAATACATTTCCGGGAAAGTGGGGGGACGAAAGGATTGCGCGTACTGCAATTTAAAGGTTTTTTGATCCGACAATTGGTAGACTGCCGCAAAGCGCGGCGTGATGTCACTACCCACATCGTCATAATCGTCAAAGCGCAATCCCGCGGTTAATTTCAGTTTGTCGGTGAAGGTAAATTGATCCTGAACATAAATACCTATCACGCGGCGCTCCAGCCCCTCTTTTAGCCAGTTGTCGTCGCCTGTGAATTTTTCAAGCACTGGAGGATTTCCGTTAGGAGCCAATGTTATGGGATCGTAATTTCGAAGCACATACGTTTCACCCTGCTCAAGGTAAGATAGATCAATACCGAATAACAGTTCATGCCGGTCAATGGTGTGATACATAAACTCGCTGGTAATGTACCATTTATCGTCTTCATAGTTCGGCGCACCC
>DATCIR010000324.1:0-6303 GCA_036507695.1 Gammaproteobacteria bacterium | reverse complement strand
CTTCGCGTCCGTAGGCTTGCTCTTCACTCATTTTACAGGGACCGTAAAGGTGTCGCGAAGCCCAGGGATGGGCGGGAGCGACCAAGCCATAGCTACGGCTATGACTTTCGCTCCAGAGCGGCGCCTACGAACACGAATCCTTCGCCAGCTCCCGCGATCCTGGTGAGAAATGCGGGCTAGTGCCAGAAATGCAAATTGCAACGTTATAACGCAAAGACACAGAGGCCGCAAAAGCCATGATTACATACTGGATACTTCAGTTGAATTCTATTTATAAAGTCTCAGGTTTTTGTTCCCGTGACAACAAGGCATGCACCGCCTCGCGGGGTTTCTCGCCTTCATAAAGAATGCGGTACACTTCATGACTGATGGGCATATCAACACCAAGACTAATCGCCAGATCATTGACTTCACGCGCGGTTTGCACGCCTTCCACAACCTGATCAATGGCGGCCAAGGCGTTTTCCAACGATTCACCTTTTCCCAGACCCAGACCCAAACGGCGGTTGCGGGATTGATTGTCGGTGCAGGTCAGTATCAGGTCACCCAAACCAGCCAAACCCATAAACGTTTCGCGGTGCCCGCCTAACGCATCGCCCAGGCGCATGATTTCCGCGATACCCCGGGTGATTAACGCGGTGCGCGCGTTCGCGCCAAATCCCAAACCATCGGCAATGCCCGCGGCGATAGCCAAGACATTTTTTACCGCCCCGCCCACTTCAACCCCCACGATATCCTCGCTGGTATAAACACGAAAGGTGGCTGTATGCAGGCGGCTGGCAAGATCCTCGGCAAATGAATGATCATTGGATGCAACCGTTACCGCGGTAGGCAGGCCTTTGGCGACTTCCCTGGCAAAGGTGGGTCCGGAAATAACAGCAATGGATTTCCGGGCGCCGAAAACATCCTGAACCACTTCGTGCAATAACTTGCCGGAACCGGATTCAAAGCCCTTGGTTGCCCAGGCGATACGTTGTTCGGCACGCAAAAATGGTTCCATGGCTTTCAGCGTTGCGCGAAACCCATGACTGGGAACAACAACAATGATATCGCCCGCGCTGGTGATAACCTGCTGCAGGTCACTGCTGACTTGCAGCGTTGCAGGCAACGGAATTTGGGGTAAGTAACGGTTATTGCAGCGCTCTTCAGCAAGCTTTGCTGACTGCGCTTCGTCCCTCCCCCACAGGAAGGCGGGTTCACCGCCGCGGGTTAACGATATGGCGATGGCGGTTCCCCAGGAGCCGGCGCCTAACACGGCGACGGGTTTTTGTTTAACGTCCATTACAGCCATCGAAAGGTCGTTGATTCCGGCATACAGGCGCTAATGAACCGCTTTTTCGCCGGCGTTTTTTTTCTCATCGGACTGCGCACGCATACGCTGCAGGTGTTCATGGTAGATAGCATCAAAATTCACCGGCACGAGCAGCAATTGCGGGAATCCACCTTTGGTTACCAGGTCTGAAATCGCTTCGCGGGCAAAAGGAAACAGCACATTCGGACAATAACTGCCTAACATCATGCCACGTTCGCTTTCCGCAAATCCCTTGATGGTAAATATGCCGGCTTGGTGTATCTCGATCAAATAGGCGATCTTGTCAGCCATCTTTACCGTGACAGTTATGCCCAACACAACTTCATGCACATCCTGGGCAATTTGTTTACCCCTGGTATCGAGTTCCACATTGACGTCGGGTTTCCAGTCCTGGGTAAAAATATCCGGCGTATTCGGCGTTTCAAATGAAACATCCTTCACATAAATTTTTTGCAGCACAAACTGCTGTTGACCGGCGCTAGTAGCGGCATTTTGATTTGAGTCTGACATATTTTTACTTACCTTTATTATCCCGGTTATTTGGACTTACCGCGCCATGCCAGCGCAGCGTCCACAGCTGGAAATACCGCATGCACAGTTCAGGTATTTTGTTGTATCCATTGAATCAGACTATGCTGGTCCATGGCGCCGTTGATCCTTGCCGCCTCCTTGCCTTCACGATAAATAACGAGCGTGGGAATACTTCGGATATTCGCCGCTGCCGCCAGCGCTTGTTCAGTCTCGGTGTTGACTTTGGCAAAACGGATATAGGGCTCCATTTGCTGGGCAACCTGGGCAAACACCGGCGCCATCATTTTGCAGGGTCCGCACCAGGATGCCCAGTAATCGACAACGACAGGAAGCTGATTCTTTTGTGTAAAGCGGTGAAAGTTGTCGCTGGTCAATTCCGTGGGATGCCCTGAAAATAACAGTACATGACAAGCGCCACACTTCCCGCCAGCCGCGAGCTTGTCCCCGGGGATACGATTAACACTGCCGCACTGCGAACAAACAACGAGAATGGACTCGCTCATGAGATTTTAGGAATAATTATTATAATAGAATTAATCAACACCCAGGATTGCATCAAGTTCCTCACAGAACTCCAGCTCAACCAGGTCGTCGAATCCGCCGATGTGCCTGTTCCCGATAAAAATCTGGGGTACCGAGGTACGTTTGCTGCGGCGTTCCATTTCGATTCTTAAGCCGGAATCTTCGTCAACCCGAAGTTCAATGTAAGGAACATTTTTTGAGTCCAACAACATGCGCGCTCTGGTGCAATAAGGACAATATTGTGTACTATAAATTTCGACTTTTACGCTGCTACTTATGCTAGAACTTTTAGCAAAAATTGAGTTGCTCATTTTCGCCCCCGTAACACTGCCATCCTGTTAAGGTAAACGCAATACAGCACGACCGCTTTTGCGGAACATCCACCATTCGTCCACGACGCATCCGCGGTACTTGCCTTTACCTCTGGATCTGGCCAAGACATCCTGCCCCGACCCCCATGCCCTTGCTTTCTTTTTTATGTTGCCCACTAGTTTAAAAAACTAATCAGGTAGGTTTCAACCCAAGAATATCATCTAATTTGCCATCCCGGTCCAATTGGTACAATTCGTCGCAGTTACCGATCCGCGTTTCCCCCTTGAATACCTGCGGGAATGTATCCTGTTGGGATTTATCGTTAATGATTTGCCTTATATCGGGACTGTTGTCCACATTAACTTCTTGAAAGTTAATCCCTTTGTCTTTTAACAACTTAGCCACCTTATTAGAGTACTGACAATAGGTTGTCGTATAAACAATGATATTTTCTCTCAGCTTAACCTCTTCCACATCATCATTATTGATATTTTGCGCCTTGCCGGCTTGGATGTTGTTACCACGGCTGATGTTACGTGGTTTTTTTTGAGCTTTCTTTTCTTTGCTGGATTTATTTTTACTCTCTAATTCTATTGGTAAATTTGCCTGCTGCCAGCTTAGCATTCCACCGGACAGAGTATAGAGCTGGGAAAATGCGTTTTGTTTCAAAGTCTTGATGGATTGCTGCGACCGATTGCCACTCTGGCAAACCAATATTACCGGTTCGGATTTGTGGTTCTGAATTTCCGATAATCTTGCGCTCAACAATCCCAGCGGGATGTTAACCGCGTCAATGATATGCGCCTTGGAAAATTCTTCCTGGGTGCGCACGTCCAGGATCAACGCATTTTGGTGGTTAATCAGGCGCACCGCTTCCATTGCCGTTACGCTTTTCGCGCCGGTCGGAATATAAGTGCGCACCAATAGAGCCAGTATGATAATAAAGGCGGATACCAGGATGGCATTGTTCGATGCAAAATCTATGAGTATCTGCATAAGCAGCTATCCTAATTTAGCTCCTGTTGTAAAAAACGCCCGTTAAACGCGCAGCGTCATACCCGCGCGTTCGTTTTTGAGCAGTCCTGCCGAGTGTGATTGCCGCTGATTTTATTATCTAATGCTGATTGCAAACTAGCGTGGATTCCGCTGAAATTTATCAATAAACACACTACGCGGAAAAATTGCCCGGCGAATTAGTTAAAATACCTGGAAATACCTTCTAACCAGCAAGCGCATCTATCCTAATGAGCAGAACAGAACACTTCACGCATCATGACTATCAAGCGTAATGTTCTGGGATCACCGACACGGTAATAAACGCGGTTGGCATCCTTGCGTGACGATAGAATACCCTTATCACGCAATATTGCCAGATGCTGTGAAATATTACTTTGCGAAGTGCCCACCATTGTCACGATATCCTGAACACTCACTTCCTGGTCTCCCAACGCGCACAGTATCTTGAGACGCAGCGGATGTGACATAGCTTTTATGGAACGGGATGCTCGGTCAATATCCTCATCTTTTGTAATGAGCATGCTTTGCTCTACCATAACGACCACCCTATAATTATTTGCCGCTATTGTTTACTGCTGCTTTAACGCAGGCAACCCACTGCAAAAAACTTAAATTTAAACAAAGTAATATAAATTAATATAACACATTCGATAACTTCTAATATTACTAAATATAATACGGTGCCGCAGAAATTCGAATCAATTTAACGATTATTCGGGAGTCCCACATTCAACCTTGAATTGCCCGTGCGGGCCAAATTTTACCCAATCAGGATTGAGGAAAAGCGTGAAAATTGAAGAATATATAATCGATATCTGTTAAGATGCGGCCTCGATGCCGACGTACGGAAACATCAAAACCACGATCTAATTTAAATACAACAATTCGCTCTTGTTAAATCAACAACCTATGGCAGCCGCTCACAAACCCATCGTACTCATCGTTTTAGACGGTTGGGGCTACTCCGAAAACCCCAAAAATAACGCTATCCTCAACGCCAATACTTCAACCTGGAATCGTCTCTGGAAACGTTTTCCGAAGACCTTAATCAAGGGTTCCGGCACCGAAGTGGGTTTACCCTCGGGCCAAATGGGTAACTCGGAAGTGGGTCACCTGAATCTCGGCGCGGGCAGAGTCGTATACCAGGAATTCACCCGCGTCAGCCGTGCGATTCGCACCGGCTCATTCTTTACTAACCAAACCCTAACCGATGCGGTTGACCTGGCGATTAATACCCACAAGTCGCTGCATATTCTGGGCTTGCTGTCTAACGGTGGTGTGCACAGCCATGAAGATCATATCCAGGCAATGGCAAAGTTGGCGGTGGAACGCGGCGCCAAGCAGGTTTATCTGCACGCGTTTCTGGACGGCAGGGATACACCCCCAAAAAGCGCGGAACACTCGCTGTCCGCGATGGAACAAACGTTTAATGAACTCGGTAACGGACGCATTGCTTCGATTGTCGGCCGTTATTATGCGATGGACCGGGACCACCGCTGGCCACGCGTTAAAGCCGCCTATGATTTGATTACCAACGCCAGGGCGGACTATAGGACAGAATCCGCTATTGCTGGTTTGCGCATAGCGTATGAGCGGGGTGAAACGGACGAGTTTGTAAAACCCACCTGCATCGTCCCGGCCGGACAACAACCCGTGCGGGTTGAAGATGGGGATGTTGTGGTGTTTATGAACTACCGCTCAGACCGGGCAAGGCAAATTACACGGCCGTTTATTGAACCCGGCTTCACGGAATTCGAAAGAGAAGCAAGCCCCAAACCCAGTTGCTTCGTCAGCTTGACGGAATACAGCGCGGGTTTTGATGTGCCTGTCGCGTTTCCACCGGAACGCCTGCAAAATGTTTTTGGCGAATACATTTCCAAGCTGGGTTTGCGCCAACTGCGGATTGCGGAAACCGAAAAGTACGCTCATGTTACTTTTTTCTTCAACGGAGGAAATGAGGAGCCTTTTCCGGGCGAAGACCGTATTCTGGTGCCTTCGCCCGATGTCGCAACGTATGACTTGAAACCGGAAATGAGCGCCAACGAACTCACCGATAAACTCGTTGCAGCGATCGAAAGCGGCAAATATGACGCGATCATTTGCAATTATGCCAATCCGGATATGGTCGGTCATACCGGCAATTATGCGGCAACTATTACGGCCATCGAAGCGCTGGATAAGTGCCTGGAACGGGTTATTGATGCTATACAACGTGTTGGCGGCGAGGCCTTGATAACCGCGGACCATGGCAATGCGGAACAAATGCGCAATCCGGAAACCGATCAACCGCATACCGCGCATACCAGCAATCCCGTGCCATTAATCTATGTCGGCAGGCCAGCGATTCTTCAGGACAACGGCGCCTTGTCCGATGTCGCACCCACCATGCTGCATCTGATGGATATTGAAAAACCAAACGAGATGGGTGGCACCTCACTGGTTTCACTGGTTAGCGAGGTTGAAAAAACCCCGGTTCGCGCTGTTGAACCATCCAGTTCAGACCGAAAAATGGGCTAAGCGGATAAGCAAGTCCGGACACAGCACTGTTACCACCATACCGCGCTGCGTGCACAAACAGCGCCGCCAAGTTTCCTTGCGCGGGATTTCTT
>DATCIR010000323.1:0-5407 GCA_036507695.1 Gammaproteobacteria bacterium | reverse complement strand
AGCGGAGATCGCGCCGCTCGCCGACCGGATTGACCGCAGCGATACCGTGCCGCCCGAGGTCTGGAAAAAAATCGGCGCGCAGAAATTAATGGGCATGACCATTCCCAAAAAATACGGCGGCGAGGAGCTGTCGTATCTCGCGCATGTGATTGTCACCGAAGAACTGTCGCGCGCTTCCGGAACGGTGGGATTTTCCTATGCCGCGCATTCCAATATTTGCCTCGACAATTTATTCCGCCACGGCAACGAAGCGCAGCGCAAAAAATATCTGCCTGCGCTGATTGCCGGCGATTACCTCGGCGCGCTCGCCATGTCGGAACCCGATGCCGGCTCGGATGTGGTGGGTTCCATGTCCTGTCACGCGGAAAAGAAAGGCAATGTCTGGGTGGCGAACGGCACCAAGCGCTGGATTACCAATGGCCCTGACGCCGGCGTGTTGATTGTTTACATGCGCACGGCCGACAAGCAACAAGCCGGTTCGCGTTCCATCACCGCGTTTCTGGTGGAGCCCGGTATGAAAGGCTTTACCACCGGGGAGAAAATCGACAAACTCGGCATGCGCGGCGCGGGCAACTGTGAATTGTATTTCAAGGATTGCGAAATCCCGCAAGAGAATGTGCTCGGCGAAGTTAACGAAGGCGTCAGCGTGCTGATGGCGGGCTTGAATTCCGAGCGCCTGCTGTTGTGCGGCGGCCCCTTAGGTATTATGCAGGCCGCGATGGATGTGGTGCTGCCTTATGCGCATAAAAGGGAACAATTCGGCCAGCCCATCGGTAATTTTCAAATGGTGCAGGCCATGCTGGCCGACATGTACACCCGGCTGCAAGCGTCGCGGGCGCTGGTGTACAGCGTGGGCGAACGCTTCAGCAATAGTGACCGCAGCATCGGCAAGGATGTCGCGGCGGCCTGTCTTTTTTCCTCCCAAGCTTCCGTGAAGGTGGCGCTGGATGCGATTCAGATCATGGGCGGCCGCGGTTACCGCAATGATGAAATACCGGGGCGCTTGTTGCGCGACGCCAAGATTTATGAAATCGGTGGCGGCACTAATGAAATCCGCCGCATCGTCATCGCGCGTGATTTGCTGAAAGAATCCGCTCCGGCGAAGCCGTCATCCGCGAAACCGTCACCGGCAAAATAACAGGAACACACCATGTCCGGTAACAACGACAAGAATGACATTGTTATTGTCGCGGCGCGCCGCACGCCGATGGGCTCCCTGCTGGGAAGCCTGTCCACGGTGACCGCGCCACAACTGGGTAGTCACGTGATCAAGGCCGTGGTGGATGACAGCCACGTGGATCCGGCGTCGATCGATGAAGTCTTCATGGGTTGTGTATTGCCCGCCGGCGTGGGACAAGCCCCGGCGCGGCAAGCCGCCCTGCTGGCGGGGGTGCCCCAATCCACAGGCTGCACTACTATTAATAAGGTATGCGGTTCGGCCATGAAGGCCATCATGCTCGGTCATGATTTGATAACCGCGGGCAGCGCCAGCCGCGTGATCGCGGGCGGCATGGAATCCATGAGCAACGCGCCGTATCTGCTGCCCAAAGTGCGCAATGGTTTGCGGCTGGGCCATCATGAAGTGATCGACCATATGTTTTTTGACGGGCTGGAAAACGCCAGCGACCAGTTATTAATGGGCCACTTCGCCGAGCGCTGCGTGGATAAGTACGCTTTTAGCCGCGAGGAACAGGACGCGTTTGCCATTGAGTCGGTTCTGCGCGCGCGTAACGCCATCGCGGGACGGCACTTCGTGGAAGAAATCGTGCCCGTGCCTGTCACTGTCAAGGGCGAGCAACAGCTGGTCACTGAAGATGAACAGCCGGGAAAATCCAATATTAATAAAGTGCCGCAATTGAAACCGGCATTCCGCAAGGACGGCGGCACAGTCACAGCCGCTAACTCTTCTTCGATTTCCGATGGCGCCGCCGCGGTGCTGTTGATGCGCGCGGCTGACGCGCAACGCAACAACATACAGCCCCTGGCTAAAATTATCGCGCATGCCAGTTACGCCCAGGCGCCGGAAGAATTCACCACCGCGCCCATCGGCGCGATCAGGCGCTTAAAGGAAAAAACCGGCTGGCGTGATAGTGATATTGACTTGTATGAAATCAATGAGGCGTTTGCCGTGGTGACCATGGCCGCCATGCGCGACCTGAAGCTGGATCACAATAAAGTTAACGTCAATGGCGGCGCCTGCGCGCTGGGCCATCCCATCGGCGCGACCGGTGCGCGGCTGGTGGTCACGTTATTGCATGCGTTACGGCATCGCGGCTTAAAACGCGGCATCGCCGCCTTGTGTATCGGCGGCGGTGAAGCCACGGCCATCGCCATTGAGATCAGTTAGCAGGTAATCCATGCCCGTCATCAAAACCCAATTGAGTGTAAACTCCGAGGCATTCCAGGCCAATGCGAAATATCACCGGGCCTTGACCGAGGATCTGAAGCTGAATATTAAAAAAATCAGCGAAGGTGGGCCGGAGAAAGCCCGCAACAAACACGCGCAACGCGGAAAATTACTGGTCCGTGAGCGCATAAAAAAACTGATTGATAACGGCAGCCAGTTTCTGGAATTTTCCGCCCTAGCGGCGAACGGGCTTTATGACAACGAAGTACCCTGCGCCGGCATCATTACCGGCATCGGCACCGTGCACGGCCAGGACGTGGTGATTGTCGCCAACGACGCCACTGTCAAAGGCGGCACTTATTATCCCATCACCGCTAAAAAACATTTACGCGCCCAGGAAATCGCGGACCAGAATCACCTGCCCTGCATTTACCTGGTGGATTCCGGCGGTGCATTCCTGCCCCTGCAGGATGAAGTGTTTGCCGACCGCGATCATTTCGGCCGAATTTATTACAACCAGTCACGCATGTCCGCCAAGGGCATTCCGCAAATCGCGGTGGTGATGGGCTCATGCGTCGCGGGCGGCGCTTACGTGCCGTCCATGAGTGATGAAACGGTGATTGTGAAAAACCAGGGCACGATTTATTTGGGCGGCCCGGAACTGGTGAAAGCCGCGACCGGCGAAACCGCGGACATCGAACAACTGGGCGGCGGCGATATGCACTGCCGCACTTCCGGGGTCAGCGATCATCTGGCCGATAACGATGAGCACGCGCTGCAAATCACCCGCGACATCGTAGCCAATTTGAATTACCGCGGCGCGGCGTCCATTCCGCAACGTTCCGTTACGGAACCTTTATACAGCGCCGACGAACTGTATGGCATTATCCCGCAAAACCCCAAGGAGCAATTCGACAGCCGGGAGATCATTACACGCCTGGTGGATGGCTCGGAGTTTCACGAATTCAAGGCGCTGTTCGGCCGCAACCTGGTGTGTGGCTTTGCGCACATCATGGGCTACCCGGTGGGCATCCTCGCGAACAACGGCGTGCTGTTTTCGGAATCGGCATTAAAAGGCACGCACTTCATTCAACTGTGCAACAAGCGTGGCGTGCCGTTATTATTCCTGCAGAATATCACTGGCTTCATGGTGGGCACCCAGTTTGAGCAAGGCGGCATTGCCAAGCACGGCGCGAAAATGGTGTCGGCGGTTTCCTGTTCCAATGTTCCCAAGTTCACGGTTATCATCGGCGGCTCGTTCGGCGCGGGTAATTACGCCATGTGCGGCCGGGCCTACGCGCCCCGGCAATTATGGATGTGGCCCAACGCGCGCATCTCGGTGATGGGCGGGGAAATGGCGACCTATGTGTTGAGTTCCATCCGCGAGGAAGGCATGAAAGCGCGCGGCCAGCAATGGAACGCCGCCGGCAAGGCGGACTTTGAAAACACCATCATGCAGCAATTTAATACCCAATCGCATCCGTATTATTCCTCCGCCCGGCTGTGGGACGATGGCATCATCGATCCGCGCGATACACGGCGGGTGCTCGGCGCGGGATTGCGCGCCGCCGCCAACGCGCCGCTGGAAAAAACGGAGTTTGGAATTTTTAGAATGTAGTTAAGACACTTGATTGTGTAGAATGTAGTTAAGACAATTGATTGTGTAGGGTGGGCACTGAGACTGTGAAAGTATTAGCTCCCTCTCCCCTGTTTTGGGGAGAGGGCCGGGGTGAGGGGTAATGAATTCTAACGTTTACACCCTCACTCAAGCCCTCTCCCTCAAGGGAGAGGGCTTTAATGCGAATACTTTCACAGTTGTAGGGTGGGCATAGCCCACCAAAAACACGGCGCTTCATGCAATCACTCCGGTGGGCAGTGCACCCAAAGGGAACTTGTGACCTTTAGGTTATAAACCCACCCTACAAACTGACTAATGTTATTAAGATAAGAAGGCACCACCATGGCAGAAAAACTTCTTGTATCCATCGATGAACGCGGCGTTTGCATCATCAAGCTTAACCGCCCGGATGTGCATAACGCGTTTGATCCTGACCTTATTGAAACGCTGTCGATTCAGTTAACCTTTGCAGCGGATGATGACACCGTCCGGGTGATTGTCATCACCGGCGCGGGCAAAACTTTTTCCGCCGGCGCTGATATCAACTGGATGCGGTCCATGATCAAGTACGATCATGCCACTAACAGCATGGACGCGATGAAAATGGCGCAAATGCTCCATAAGCTTTATACGCTGCCGAAGCCAACTATCGCCCTGGTGAACGGCTCGGCTTACGGCGGAGCGCTCGGTATTATCGCGTGTTGTGATATTGCGCTTGCCAGTAAAAACGCGGATTTCGCATTCACCGAAGTCAAATTAGGCATTGTGCCCGCCGTGGTATCGCCGTATGTGGTGAGCGCCATCGGTCATCGCAATGCCCGGCGTTTGTTTTTAACAGCGGATAGTTTTAACGCTGAGCACGCGTTGCAGATGGGATTGCTGCACAAGTTGGTCGAACCTGAAAGCCTGGATGAAGCGCTGGTGCATGAACTGGATTTGCTGCTCAGCGCCGGGCCGTCCGCGCAACACGAATGCAAACGTCTATTGCATAAACTCGCCGGCATCGCCGAGGATGTGTCGGAATACACGGCGGAGCTGATCGCACAAATCCGCATCTCCGAAGAAGGACAGGAAGGGCTGCTGGCGTTTCTGGAAAAGCGCAAGCCCTCGTGGTTTAAGTAGCGCCTATCAATAAACATAAAGACTTTCAACGCAGAGACGCAAAGAATTTATAAGAAAGCATTGATTAACGCGATTAATGGTGGGCGTTGCGCTGGACCGTAGAATTGTAGGGTGGGCATTGCCCACCGATAAAGCATCGATTAGCGTAACTAATGGTGGGCGGTGCCCACCCTACGAAATAAAGGTCATAGTTGAATTATAGGGTGGGTTTATGCCCCTTTGGGTGCAACGCCCACTATTGAAACATCGATTGAAGAATCTAACGGTGGGCGTTGCGCTGGACCGTAGAATTGTAGGGTGGGCATTGCCCACCGATAAAG
>DATCIR010000322.1:0-4937 GCA_036507695.1 Gammaproteobacteria bacterium | reverse complement strand
AGCAACAACAGCAACAACGCAAAGCCAGGTTGTTGCGTCACTTTGCCATCGCGTCTGTATATTCGCTTGTCATTCTATTGCTGGTTTGGCTAGGGTGGATACCCACGCCCGCGGATATAATTGACAAAACAACACTATGAGACAAAAACCAAGGAAACTCTGATTAAGTATAAAAGCCTCACTCCTTAATAGAGGGTGTCGCAAAACCCGGTTTATTGTAGGGTGGGCAACGCCCACCGTTATGGTCACAATCAATTGCCGTAGATTGGTGGGCTATGCCCACCCTACGGTGAGTTTTGCGACACCCTCTCAAGGGAGAGGAGAATAATCAATGATTCCCCAAAGAAAAGGTTGCAATCGTGTTTGAATTGAGTATTACAACAGCGGATAGGCTTTCGCCCGCCGCGGGCGCGGTGGAAATCGTGGAACGTAAGGGAATCGGTCATCCCGATACGATATGCGACGCCTTGGCCGAACAGCTGAGCCTGGCCTTGTGCCGTTATTATAAAGAGCGGTTTGGCTTGATCCTGCATCACAATGTGGATAAGGCCTTATTGTGGGGCGGCGCAGCTCAAACCGCTTTCAACGGTGGCCGGGTTGTGGAGCCCATGGAAATATTCCTGGCCGGCCGCGCGACTTGTGCAGTCAACGGCGCCACGGTGCCGATTAACGATATTCTGATTGAAGCCAGCCGTACCTGGCTGGCGCAACATATTCATGCGCTGGATGTGGATCGGCATGTGAAACTGCACACTATGGTCAGACCGGGTTCCAGCGAGTTGGTGGAGCTTTACCAACGTCAAAAAATGACCGGTATTGCCTTAGCGAATGATACCTCCTGCGGTGTGGGATTCGCGCCCTTGGATGAACTGGAAAAACTCGTGTATGCAGTCGAACAACAATTAAATTCAGCGTCCATTAAATCTGAACACCCGGAAATCGGTGAAGATATCAAAGTCATGGGGGTGCGCCGGGGTGAGTCCATAGTGCTTACTGTTGCCTGTGCTTTTGTGGATCGTTACATTGCAAGTGTGGATGACTATTTCGCCAGGAAAGAAAAATTAACGGCGTTGATACGCCAGATCGCAAACACGATTACCCCCAAGAGCGTGATTGTCAATGTCAATACAGCGGATGGCAAAAATAAAGAAAGTTTGTATTTAACGGTAACGGGAACCTCCGCCGAAGCGGGAGACGACGGCGAAGTGGGGCGTGGTAATCGGGTCAACGGACTGATTACGCCGTACAGGCCCATGAATATGGAAGCGGCTGCCGGCAAGAACCCGGTGACCCATGTGGGAAAACTCTATAACATTGTGGCGAATAATATAGCAGTGGACATTGTGAAAGTTTTGCCCGAGGTGGCGCATGCCCAATGTTACCTGGTGAGCCGCATTGGCTTTCCCATCAATGAACCACAAGTGGTGGATTTGCACCTGGAACTGGTGGATGGCGCGCAGATTGATGCTATTGAAGAGCGGTTACAGAGTATTACCCAGCTGCGCCTGGATAACATCGCCACCATACAGGATCAGTTGCTCGCGGGGACGATTCAGGTCTATTGAGTTTAAATGGCTGTATGGGTTATTTGTTGCCGGTAACCAACAAGTATTCATGCGGAATCATGAGAGTGCCATCCTGGATAAAATCGCGCGCAAAGCGTCCCACTTCGTCACGAATGCTGTCGCGTTGATTTTCGGGCAGTGCGTCATATTGCATTTTAAGAATATCGGATGCTTCTACGGCATCCCAATAGGCATCAAATGATTCAAACTGGTAATGAAAGGTTCGCGGCTCTACGGTGAATTGTTTAAAGCCGGCTGCCTGCAATAAATCTTCCATCATGCCCGGCGCGCCGAGCGAGGTGACTTTCGCCAACGGCGGGTGGTAGTCTTCTTCCAGCCGGTGTTTAAATACTTCATAGGACCAGTAGAGGGTGCGCATGGTTTCCGGCGTGCTCCATACGGCCAGCGCAAAACGTCCGCCCGGTTTTACTACGCGGCGCATTTCCTTTAAGCCCTGCAATGGATCCGCAAACAGCATTACGCCAAAGCGGCACAAAGCGCGGTCAAAACTGTTGTCATTAAAGTCTAATTTTTCCGCGGGCATGGTTTTAAAGGAGATGCCAGGCAATCGCTCATTCGCTACTTTATTTTGCGCAACCTTGACCATACCATCAGCGGCGTCAATCCCGGTGATCTGGATATGGCCATGCATGCGCCGGGCGAGCGTCAGGGCGGGTTCACCGGTGCCGGAGCCAAGGTCGATAATGTGATCACCCGGTTGCGCATCCAGTACATCCAGCAAGGCTTCACCGACGGGCGCGATTTGGGGCAGCCAGATGTCAAATTTTTCGGCGATTTTGTCCCAGTCCGGTTGATTGTCTTTTGCGCTCATGGTGATCTACTGTGTGATTGGTTAATACAAAGTTGTTGAGCCCTATCAAGGGAAAAACGAAAAATAAAGTTTATATTGCGTTGAGTATTTTATTGAACCCATTTTATTGAAGCAATGAGGCGTAATGCAAACTTTTATTTGAAATAAACGGATTTGTAATAGAGAGATTGGAAAAAATGAGATAGGTTATCCTTCTCCCGAGGAGAAAACGCATGCCGATCGCTAAAACCGTTAGAAACCACCTGTTAAAGCATCGGGTTGATTTTGAACCGGTGCCGCATCCCAGAACCTTTTCCAGCCGTGAAACATCCCGTGCCGCGCATGTACAGGAAGACCATATCGCCAAGGCCGTGCTGGTTAAGGACCGCCAGGGATTCGCCATGGTAGTAATACCCGCCGGCAACTGGGTCAAATTGCAGGCGTTGAACGATACTACCGGCCGTGAGTTTGAGCTTGCCCAGGAAGCCGATGCGGACGAGTTATTCAATGATTGTCAGTCCGGCGCGATTCCGCCACTGGGACCGGCTTATGGCATCGAAACATTTGTGGATGAGGAGTTAATGAGTCTTGCTAATGTGTTTTTTGAAGGCGGGGACCATACCCATGTTGTGCAAGTCAGTGGCGACGCTTTTCGTGAACTGCTAAAAGGAGCGCGTTGCGGCCATTATAGCCATAATAAATCGTGGTAAGGTGGAAGATGGAGTGATTGAAATGAGAATCCACAATATTTTACTACTGACACTGTGAAGAAACGGCGATATGGATTGGAACGTCGTTATAACCGTTCAGGAGCATGAATACTGTACGGGTTTTCATGTCAAGCCAGGACAACAATCATTACTGTTGCACACCGATGATTTACATGGTTCGTTTCAACAAGCGCCGTAATTGCGGCAGTGACCGGGTGTTCAATACATCTTTCGCTTCCAACCAGCCGCGGCGCGCCTGGCCGATACCATAGCGCAGGTTGTCAAAATCAGCGATGGTGTGGGCATCGGAATTGATACTCACCAGCACCCCTTGTTGTTTTGCCATCTGGCAATAGGTGTCGAGCAGGTCCAGCCGTTCCGGGTGACAATTCAATTCCAGAAAGCAGCCGCGCTGTTGCGCCTGATGGATCACACGCGCCATATCCACGTCGTAAGGCTCGCGTTTTTCCAGCAAGCGGCCGGTGGGGTGGGCCAGCATGGTAAAATGCGGCTGGTCCATCGCGCGTAATATCCGCTCCGTTTGTTTGGCGCGGGACAGATTAAACTTGCTGTGGACCGCGCCGATCACCAGGTCGAGTTGCGCCAGCACATCGTCCGGCATATCCAGGCTGCCGTCTTCCATGATATCCACCTCGATGCCTTTTAAAATGGTTATGCCATGCAGTGTCTCGTTGACCCGGCCAATTTGCTCAATTTGCTGCAACAGGCGTTTCTTATCCAGCCCGTGCGCCACCGTCAGGCGTTTGGAATGTTCGGTAATTGCCACATACGACCAGCCGCGTTGTTTGGCGGCTTCCGCCAATTGTGCAATGGTGTTGTGGCCATCGGTTGCTTTGGTATGGGCGTGCAGGTCGCCGCGGATGTCGTCTAGGGTTACCAATGCGGGCAACTGTCCTTTCTCGGCGGCTTCGATTTCGCCGCGGTTCTCGCGCAGTTCCGGCGGTATCCAGGGCAGGTCCACTGCCTTGAAAACATCGTTCTCATCCTTACCCGCGATCAGCTGGCCGCCTTTAAACACACCGTATTCATTAATTTTCAGACCGCGTTTTTGGGCGCGGCGGCGTATGGCAATATTATGTGCCTTGGAGCCGGTAAAATAATGCAGCGCCGCGCCGAAACTCTGCGGTTTTACCACGCGCACATCCACTTGCAACTTGTTACGCAGGATAACGGTGGCGCGGGTGGTTCCCTTGGAAACAATATTGTCAATTTCATCATAATCAAGCAGATGTTCCATCACCGCCACCGCGTCTCTGGCGGTCACCAGGATATCAAGATCACCGACGGTTTCCTTGCAGCGCCTGAAACTGCCGGCCACCACGACCTCCCTGGCGGAAGCGCACTGTTTTAAATGCGCGACTAACGCAGTGGCGTATTGCGCGGCGACGGCGAGTTTCAGCCGCTGATCTTGAGTTACATGGGTTTTTAATGCGTCAAGAATTTTTGCTTCTGTTTTGGCGCCAAATCCCGCCAATTGCCGCAAGCGGTGGTCTTCGGCCGCCCGCATAAGCTGTTCAACGGTTCGGATATCCAGTTCATGATAAAGCGCCGCGACGCGCTTGGGACCCAAACCCGGAATACGCAACAATTCGGGCAGGCCGGCCGGTGTTTTGCTGCGCAGTTTTTCCAGTGACTGGCAGTGTCCGGTCTCAACGATTTCAACAATTTTAGCGGCGAGATCTTTGCCGATGCCGGGTAGCTGTGTCAGGTCTTCGCCGTGTTCCACCCATTCACGGGCTTCATTGCCCAGTTCAAGCAAGGTGCGCGCGGCGTTGCGGTAGGCGCGTATGCGGAATGGATTCTCGTTTTCAATCTCCAGGAGATCGGCGA
>DATCIR010000321.1:0-18765 GCA_036507695.1 Gammaproteobacteria bacterium | reverse complement strand
CCCACCCGGTTTGCCTGGTTACGCTCTGCGTTTAGTTCAAGCGGCTACCTTCGCCATGTCCGATAAGTATTTTTCCAGTGCTTCGGAACCGCCGATGTGCTCACCATTAATATACACCTGCGGATAGGTATCCCTGCCGGTTACCGCGCGCAAGCTGTGTTCGGTAATATCCTTGCCGGCTTCAATTACCTCGAACACGATGCCGTTGTCATGTAATAAAGCCTTGGCTTTCGCACAGTAAGGGCAGCCTTTTTTGGTAAATACCGCGACATCAGCCGGCTTTTCCGCGCGGGGATTGACATAGGCCAGCATGGTGTCGGCATCGGAGACTTCAAACGGATCGCCCGGCACGTTCGGTTCGATGAACATCTTTTCGATCACGCCATCTTTTACCAGCATGGAGTAGCGCCAGGAACGTTTGCCAAAACCAAGGTCATTCTTGTTGACCAACATCCCCATTTTTTCGGTGAACTCACCATTACCATCCGGGATAAAAAAGATATTGTTGGCATCCTGATCCTTTTTCCATTCGTTCATCACAAAGGTATCGTTCACCGAAATGCAGACGATGTAATCCACGCTGTTGGCGAAAAACGCCGGCGCCAGTTGGTTGTAGCGCGGCACGTGGGACGACGAGCAGGTTGGCGTGAATGCGCCGGGTAATGAAAACACAATCACGGATTTGTCACTGAAAATGTCCTCACTGGTTATATCTTTCCATTCGTTGTTTTGCCGGGTCTTGAACGTGACTTGTGGCACACGTTGGCCTTCTTTATTTTCGAACATTGCTGGTTTCTCCTGTATAACAAAGTTAATCGTCAAAAACGCTTGGTTAATGATTTACTGTTAAACGCATATTGTTTAAATAACCTGGTTAGGCAACCAATTCGTGTTGGTCTAAGCCGCCACCGTGTGATGATTTTCCACTCGGGATTTTTCCCGGTGCTTCCATATCAACTCATGGACGTGGTAAGCGACGGTGTTTACCATGGGTTCTACCAGAGCAATGGCGCCGCCGATCATGACACTGCCGGTCATTGCGTATCCCACGGTAAACGCGACTGTGAAGTGGACGACTGCGAAAGAAATTGTTTTGCTCATCTTGGTTTACTCCGTTGCGGCTTGGTTAAATACACTATAGGGACGGAGTATCGATTAATGAAATCGAATGTTGTTATCTTTATGATAGGCAATAGCTATTATATATTCCGCAAGAATATCAGGTGGTTGGTTAAAACAGAAGTGTCTGAAAAAATAGGCGGGGAGGCTGGGTGAATCCGGCAAAACAGCGTTATCAATTATCGCCAGGCATCTTCGACCATTTGGTAGCCGATAGGGTCGTGTTTTTTCAGCTCTGTACTGTTGTGGGGGTAAGCGTTGCTATAACCAAAATAAGACTCGGATAATTCCGCGAAATACTCAAACGGCGTAGTGGATGCGTACATGGTTTCCCGGTGCAGGCTACTGCCTAATCGTAAATCCTTATACAGCCTTTTCGAGTGGGCGTTTTTGTAGGCGCGCATGATGCTCTTGTCCAGCCGGTCGTAATTTAACTTGTGGTAGGCGTGCGCCAGTTCATGGATTATCAGCATCGGGATTTCAGTAATATTCGCCAGGAATAAATTGATATTTTGAAACTCAACGCCGCCGGCTTTTTTGGGATTGCGTTCATAGCGGTAGACGCTTTCCTGGAAAAAATAAAACTCCGCCAGTCCGCCCGTGTTTTCACTGATCCATAGGGGCACTTTCTGCAACTGGTGCAAGTGTTTTTCAGGGATGAGCGTTTTAGCTTCCTGGAGTTTTGCGCTCAATATCCGTAGCGTTGGAAATACGCGTTTGTCGTTATTGTCCACCAGCTTTTGTTCAATAAAAACCGTCCAGCCTTCCAAGGTCATTTCATGGTACTTGATGTCTTCCACGGCGATTAATACGCTGCTGTAGACGGACAACAGGGTCAATAGACAACTGGAAATAATTTTTCTCATACAGCGTTCGGTCAATAATCGGCAATGATCGGGAAAGTATATCGCACAGACTTATCCGGGATCAATGTAAACGAGTTAAGTGGCGTTTCTGATGCAAGCTTAGCGTAAACGCCGTTCCAAACCGGTTTGATGCAGGATGGTGGTGGTGATCTCTTCAATGGAAATGTTGCTGGTATCCAGAAAGCGAATGTTTTCGGCCTGGAAAAAGTGTTCAGCGGCGCGCACTTCTGACTGGCATTGTTTAAGTGCGGCGTAGTTGCTGCCGGCTAGGCGTTCCTGCCGGATATGGTGCAGGCGCAGCGGGTCAATGGTCAGTCCGAACAATTTACTCTTGAATGGCTTTATCGCGTCCGGTATTCGGGTACCGTCAAAATCATCGGCAGTGAGGGGATAGTTGGCGGCCATGATGCCGTATTGCAGGGCGAGGTACAGGCAGGCCGGGGTTTTGCCGCTACGGGATACGCCCAGTAAAATGACATCAGCATTGCTATAACCGCCCGTGTTGGCGCCATCGTCATTTTTTAACGCGAAATTAATCGCGTCAATACGAATTTTGTAAGTACGGGTCTCTCCTACACCATGCGCGCGGCCGATGACAGTGGCGGCTGTGGTGTGTAATTCCTGTTCCAGCCGGCCGAGGAAAGTTTCAAACAAGTCGATGTACAATGCATTGCACCGGGCGACTATATTGCGTTCCTTCACGTTAACCATGGTGCTGAACACCAGCGGCCGGCATTGCGATTGGGCAGCGGCCAGGTTGATTTTTTGCAGGGCCTGCTCGGCTTTTTCCGGCGTGTCCACGAACGGAATCATGGTGTGCCCGAAATTCTGGCCGTCAAATTGGGTTAACAGTCCATGTCCCAGCACTTCGGCGGTGATGCCGGTGCGATCCGATACATAAAATACAGGCCGTTTCATTGCTTGATCATTCAACAATAAAAAGTTTTTCGCTTTCTTTAAGAAACTCCTCCGGCGTTTTGCTGGGAGCCAGTTTGGCAAACGGCGCTTTTAGATTTGTTGGGTAGTCAGGACTCGGGGAGAATTCCGGCTGGTTTACGTACTGCATGAATAAGCCCACCAGCAGCATGGACCAGGCTACCGAATAACTGGTGATGATTATCGAGCGCCGGGACACATTGGTGCTATTGATCAGGTTGATATAAAACAGTCCCGCCAGGGCGGCGCCCACTATGACAAATTCAACGACGGTCGCCATCCATTCATCGTGCAAATTATAGGTAATATATTCACTCATGATGGCAGTCAGCATGGAAATCAGGAACAATATCAACGCCGCGATGAAATGGGGCAGGAAAGAGGCGCGGTGGGTAATAACCCGGCCAACGAAAGTCCAGATTCCAGCCCATGCCAGTGCGAACAGAAAAGTCGGCAATGTGCTTGCCAGTAATTTATCGATGCCGGTTTGTTTGCTTGCCGTTAACAGCTCGTTGACAATGAGTATGGCTAGTACCAGAACAATCACCGTTGCCGCAATGACGGGGCTGGCGATAACCTGGGGCAGGCTGGCCTTGGTGGGCAGCAAATGGGCATCTACTACCGGGTGCGCGGGTGAATACAATCGCAAACGGGTTCGGCCAAGGATAATATCGTCACCTGACAGCAGTTGATCGGGCCGGGATCCGGTTGAATGCAATTTGTATTTCACGCCATTTTCACTGCCCTGGTCCTCCACCCGCCAGCCTTCATTCACTTCGCTGATGATGATGTGCGCAGGCGACACGAAAGGATCATTCAGTATTAAATCGTTTTGATAACCCCGGCCAACCGCCACAGGCATTTGATCATACCTGTGGCGGCCGATCACATGCCCAAGACGATTGATTTCTTCGATGATTAATTTTGCCATGTGATGTGTTGGATGAATTTCCGGGTTAAGGCCAGGGCGGTGTCCTTGCCGGCGCCTGACGCGGTAAGTTGAATCACCAGCCCGACATCGCTTTCGGTAACCAATGCCAGGGAAACGGTTGTGTCATAGAGTGACGGATACTTTTTATATTGGCGTGTACAAAATGCCATTTTCCAGTTTTTACCGGAGAATTCCACAAAATCAACGTGGCACTGGTAGTTGTCGACTTCGTCCTTGCTGGCGCTATTGGTGCGCATCGGCTGATTGTATTCGTTGCTGTAGAGATTATAAAAGTGAAGGCTGTTGATTTGCTTGCCGCGATAATAATCGTAGGTATACGCCAGTCCGCCGGTGGTAAATCGCTGTGCCAGAAAAATCTGATCTTCGCTAAAGCAATTGCTGTAGGCATGTTCGATCAACGCATCAAGGTCATCATCGGAATCACCCCAGCATTTGAAAATGTCATCGATACTCCCCGGCAGGGTGAACGGACCGAGACTGGTGGTTTTCCATTCGCTGTTGACAAGCTTGGTGATGAATTTTTCCTGATGCGAAAACAGCTGTTGTTCAATACGGGTCTTGAGGTCTGGCGTATCGGTTTTGTTTTGTTGTACCTCGTTTAATAAATTTTTCAAATAGTGAACAGGCACCAGAAAGCTGACCTGGTTACCGGCGGTCGACACGTTGATGCCGATCACCTGGCCGGCGTGGTTGAGGGTGGGGCCGCCGCTCATGCCCGGATTCAACGAGCCGGAAAAAAAGATTTTATCGAACAGCGATTTTTCCAGTAATCCATTGTAAGTGCCTTCGACCACGCTCAAACCCAGATCATGCGGATTTCCCAGCGAGAATATCCGTGTGCCTTTGGACAGTTTGCTATGCCCGAGGCGGATAGCCTTGGTTTCGCCCGTATTGCCCTTGGCAATGGCGAGGTCATGCACGACATCGATGTCGACCAATTCCAGCTCGCCCGTTAGTCCGTCAACGCCGGCGTATTCCAGCCGGTAGCGCGCAGGCTGGTGCACAAAATTGGAAACCACGTGAAAGTTGGTCGCGATGTGCCCCTGGTTGTCGATCAAAAAGCCGGAGCCAATGGCCGCTTTGTTGCCGGTGGCCAGTTCGATAACGCGAATCTGGTAAATGCTCTGGCTGTGCGAGGAAAACAGTTTTTCCGCTTCATCTTTTGATTCGGTATGCTGTTGACCGGACACGGAGAATGGAACGCAGACCAGTGGCAAGGCCAACAATAGGGTCAGCAGAAGCGGTGAATACGGTACCGGGTTGTTGTTCACTAACGGATGTTCGCTATTGTGGAATTATTTGATGTTGGCTGTTCGATAAGTAACATGGTTAAGTTAAGTAACATTGCCAAGTATAGTGCAGATCGGATTTACTGATCCAGCAATTGAATAATAGTATCGCGCAGATTGTTGAGTTGCTCCACACTTTCGATCGGACGGTTGAATTCATCGGTAATGTAAAAAATATCCTCGGCGCGTTCACCGAAGGTGGCGATTTTCGCGTTCAGCACCTGCGCTTTGCATTCAACCAGGGCCATTGCAATCCTGGCTAGAACTCCCGGCTGGTCACGTGTGACAACTTCCATAATGGTGATCAGATTGCGCGTATCGCTGTGAAAATTAATTTCCGTTGCGATGGGGAAATGCTTCAAGCGGCGCGGCAGGGATTTGCCGGGCTGGTTTGCCAGTAAATTTTCACAAGTGGGCTTATCCAGCAGGGAGTGCAGTTTCCGTTTGATATCCTCGATACGCTGCGGGTCGGTGATGACGTCGCCGTTGCTTTCCAGCAGGATAAACGTATCCAGCGCATAATCGTTCTTGGAGGTGATAATGCGCGCATCAATGATGGTTAAACCGAGACGGGTAATGCCCGCGGTGATCAGGGCGAAAATATACTGCGCATTGGGCATGCAAACAAATAACTCGGTGCCGCCGCGGTGGGTTTGTTCGCGCACCAGGATCAAGGGAAAATCCGCGGGCTTGCTGTTGATAAACGCCCTGCTGTGCCAGACAATTTCGTCCTGCGAGTGACGCATGAAATAGTCATTTTCGAGGTTTACCCAAAAACGGTTTACTGCTTGCGTGTCAACGCCATCCTTTCGCAGGTCCTCAAGCGCGGACGATTTAATTTGCGCAATTTGCTCAGACAGGTCGATCGGGGTTTTCAGGCCGCGGCGAAACGCGCGTACCGTGGCGAAATACAGTTCCAGCAACAGGGAATCTTTCCAGGTATTCCATAATCCCGGGTTGGTGGCCCGGATATCCGCGACGGTGAGTAAATACAGGTAATTGAGTTTTTCAATACTGCCGGTGAACGCGGCGAATTCATTGATAACATCCGGATCGCTGATATCCTTGCGTTGCGAGGTGGTCGACATCACCAGGTGATGGCGCACCAGCCAGGCGACCAGGTTGGCGTCGTATTGGCTCAAACCATGCTGCTTGCAGAAACTGATGGCTTCCTGTGCGCCAAGATCGGAATGATCGCCCCCGCGTCCCTTGGCGATATCGTGGAAGAATCCCGCCAGGTAAAGCAGTTCCTGCTTGGGGATTTCCTTGACGAGCTTGCTGCATAACGGAAATTCATGGGCATGCTCCGCAACGGTGAACCGTCTCAGGTTGCGCACCAGGAACATGGTATGTTCGTCCACGGTGTAAACATGAAACAGGTCATGCTGCATCTGGCCGACGATTCTGCCGAAAGCGGGCACGTAGGCCGCCAGCACGCCATAACGATTCATGCGCCGCAGTTCATGCGTCAGCCCCAGGGGTTGTTTGAAAATTTCCATGAACAGGCTTTGGCTGCGGACATCTGCGCGAAATTTGTCATCGATGCGCCAGCAATTATCCCGCACCAGGCGAATCGTGCCGGCCCGTACACCGCGCAATTCCTGGTGTTGGGCCATGATCAGGAACAGTTCCAGCAGGGCAAATGGATAATGTTCGAATACCTGCGGGGAGCTGGCTTCCAGGAATCCCTTGTGGTTATGAAAACGTTTGTTAATTTTTTTAATCTTGACGCGCTCACGCTTAGTCAGTATTTCCTCGTCGAATAACTGCAACAGCATTTCATTCAGGCGGCTGAGTTCCAGCACCGTCCGGTAATAATCTTTCATGAATTTCTCGACCGCCAGCCGCTGTTTGTCATCCTGATAGCCGAATTGCCTGGCCAGCGTTCGCTGATGATCGAACAGAAGACGATCTTCCCGGCGGCCGGTCAGCAAATGCAGTCCGATGCGAATGCGCCAGAGAAAATTCTGGCATTCAACGAGTGTTTCCAGTTCATTTTCACTGAGGAAATCGTGGGCTACCAGATCGTACAGGGTAGTGGCGCCGAAATGGCGTTTCGCAACCCAGCCGATTACCTGGATGTCACGCAAACCACCGGGATTCTCCTTGATATTGGGTTCCAAATTGTACGCCGTATCACCGAACCGGTGGTGACGCTGAACCTGTTCCGACAGTTTGGCCTGAAAAAATTTGTGGCTGGGCCAGATTTTTCCGGGGCCGACTTTATTCTGCAATTCGAGCAGGTGTTTTTGGTCGCCGCACAGCAGCCGCGCTTCCATGAGATTGGTGGCGACGGTGATATCGCGCTTGGCCTGGACGACACATTCCCTGATGGAGCGTACGCTTTGCCCGACTTCCAGGCCGATATCCCACAAAAATGTCAGAAATCCCTGAATGCGTGCGGTGAATCGTTCATGATGACTGCCTTTGAGCAGGATCAGCAGGTCAATATCGGATGCCGGGTGCAATTCACCACGGCCGTACCCGCCCACGGCAATGAGGGAAATCCGATTGTCCTCGTCGTTTCCGATAAAGTGGCGCCACGCGCGTACTAACAGCTTGTCAACCGTCCCGGCGTGCTGGACAACCAGCTGATCGGGAGCATAATTTTTTTCAAAGCGGATTTTTAACAGCTGCCTGGCTTGTTTCAAGGTATCGCGAAACAGTGAAACCGGGTGCTTGTTGTTTTCGAAGTTTGTGTCGAACGCGTTCCAGTCGATTTCAGCGGGCGGTTCAGTATGAATGTCGGGGTTTAACACGTCAGGAAAGCTTTAATCCGGGTAAGAAATAAGGGTGGTGTGCGTTGTTAAATGGCTTCACCGGGGTACAGGGTCAATACTTCAAAGCCATCATCGGTGACCAGTATCGTATGTTCCCATTGGGCTGACAAGCTGCGGTCCTTGGTAATCACAGTCCAGCCATCGGGCAACAGTTTTACATGCCGTTTACCGGCGTTGATCATGGGCTCAATCGTGAAGGTCATGCCTGGTTCCAGGATTTCCTTGGTGCCAGGCGTGCCGTAATGCAAAACCTGGGGCTCTTCATGAAACTGCCGGCCGATGCCGTGACCGCAATACTCGCGCACTACCGAGCAATTGTTGGATTCCGCGTGCGCCTGGATTGCGTGCCCGATATCACCCAGCCGGACCCCGGGCTTGACCATTTCGATGCCGATCCGCATGCAGTCATGGCTGATGCGGCACACACGCTGGGCAAGAATGGAAGGCTCGCCGACGAAAAACATCTTGCTGGTGTCGCCGTGGAATTCATCCTTTATCACCGTTACATCAATATTCACGATATCGCCGTTTTTCAGTTTTTTATCGGCGGGAATGCCATGGCATACCTGATGGTTCACGGAAGTGCAGATTGATTTGGGGAATCCGTGGTAATTCAGTGGCGCAGGAATCGCATTTTGCTCGTGCACGATATAATCGTGACAGATTTTATCGAGTTCATTGGTTGTCACGCCCGGTTTCACATAGTGGCGTATCATGTGCAAGACATCGGCCGCCAGGCGGCCCGCGACGCGCATTTTCCCGATTTCGTCCGGTGATTTGATATGTATACCCATGTTTTTGAAATTTAAAAGTTATTTAAACGCCGTGTCCGGCCAATCAGACACCGGAAATCGTAAAACTGCACGACTTAACATTGTTGAAAAGGGCTATTTATGGTATAAAGCCCGCGCCGCTATGGTAAACAAAATACGCGGCAAACTAAAAGTATATATTGTGGCGCTGACTGATGGTGAAAACGATCGGTTTAACACAATATTTTATTAATCCACACATGAGCCGGCACATAATACCAGGGTGCCTTGACCGGGTCAGACCGGCAGGGTTGGTAAATGGGGCTCATGGAGGCTTAACCCTACAATTGGAGTAATTATTATGGCAGCAGTCACCATGCGTGAAATGTTGGCGGCCGGTGTGCATTTTGGCCACCAGGCTCGTTACTGGAACCCGAAAATGGCGCCGTTTATCTTCGGGGAACGCGACAAAATTCACATCATCAATCTTGAGAAAACCCTCCCTCGTTACAACGACGCAGTCAATTTCATCGGCAAAGTCGCGGCTAAAAAAGGCGCCATTTTGTTTGTCGGCACCAAACGGGCCGCGCGCGACATTATCAAGGAAGAAGCCGAGCGCTGCGACATGCCCTACGTCAACCATCGCTGGCTGGGCGGCATGCTCACTAACTTCCACACCGTCAAACAATCCATCAAGCGCCTGAAAGAACTTGAAGCCATGGCGACCGACGGCCGTTTCGCCAAGCTCAACAAGAAAGAAGCGTTGATGTTGACGCGGGAAATGGAAAAGCTGGACCGCAGTCTGGGCGGAATCAAAGATATGGCCAAATTACCCGACGCGATATTTGTTATCGATGTCGGTCATGAAAAAATCGCGATCCGTGAAGCGGTCAAATTGGGTATTCCGGTGATCGGCGTAGTGGACACCAATAACAATCCCGAAGGCGTGGATTATGTTATACCAGGTAATGACGATGCCATGCGTGCGATCCGGTTGTATGTCAGCGGGGTGGCCGATGCCGTCAATGACGCCTCGCCAGCGCTGCACCTCGGTGGTTCGGCAGACGAACTGGTCGAACTGACCGAAAGCGGCGAAGTGATTGGTGAGACGGCAAAATCAGCCCCGAAGAAAAAGAAAACCGCAAAAGTCACTTCGAAGAAGCGGGTCAGCAAACAGGCTAAAGTCAGTGATGAAGACCCGTCAGCCGTGGAAACATCCGGCAACGCTGACGCGAAATAACCGGTTATGAGCATGCAGCCCGCATCAAGAAATTTCCTTGTTGCGGGTTGTGTTTACTAAAGGGGGCATGGCCCCCTTTTTTGAAACGAAATTGTTGTTGGTTGCGTTGCTGACGAAGGATTTCCTGTTAGTACCCACGTGAAATAGTACTAACGTGAATTAGTACCGAAGACGAATTGTATACATTTGGTGAGGATTAAATAATGGCTATTACAGCAGCCCTGGTTAAAGAACTTCGCGAAAGAACACAGGCCGGTATGATGGAGTGTAAAAAAGCCCTGGTTGAAACCAATGGCGATCTTGAAGCGGCAGTCGAGTACATGCGTAAAGCCGGATTGGCCAAAGCCGACAAAAAGGCCGGGCGTACCGCCGCGGAAGGCGCGATTATTTCCAGGACTTCCGCCGATGGCAAGGCCGCCGTTATTGTTGAAATCAATTGTGAAACCGATTTTGTCACCAAAAGCGATGATTTTCAGAAATTCGCCAAAGACGTGGCGGATCTGGCCCTCAAACACCTGCCGGACGATATCGACGGTTTGTTAGCTATAAAGATGGCCAGCGGTGAAACCGTGGCGGACGCTACCAAGGCGTTGATCGCTAAGATCGGCGAAAACATCAATGTGCGCCGTTACGTAAAAGCCGTAACGGAAAGCGGTATTATTGGCACCTATTTGCATGGTTCCCGGATTGGCGTGGTTGCGACCCTGAAAGGCGGAAATGCGGATCTGGCGAAAGATATCGCCATGCATGTCGCGGCGAGTAAGCCGGTTTGCATTTCGGCGGAACAGGTATCGAAGGATCTGATCGCCAAAGAAAAAGAAATTTTTGTGGCCCAAGCCGCTGAGAGCGGCAAACCCGCTGATATTATCGAAAAAATGGTGATGGGGCGTGTCAACAAGTTTCTCAAAGAGATTACCTTGTTGGGGCAACCGTTTGTCAAGGATCCTGACATGACGGTTGAGAAACTATTGAAAGACGCCAAAGCCACCGTCGAAGCGTTCTCCCGGCTGGAAGTAGGTGAAGGCATCGAAAAGAAAACCGGGAATTTTGCCGAGGAAGTGATGGCGCAGGTTAAAGGCAGTTAGTCAACTTCATAAATATCCGGGATACACAGCCATGGCCAATAGCAATAAAAAGCCCGTCTACAAACGTATCTTGCTTAAGTTGAGTGGCGAGGCATTAATCGGCGATGGCGAATTCGGCATCGACCCAAAAGTTATCGATCGCATCAGCGATGAAATCAAGGCGCTGACGGCGCTTGGTGTTGAGGTTGCGCTGGTGATTGGCGGCGGCAATATTTTTCGTGGAGTGAGTTTGTCCGCGGCGGGAATGGAGCGGGCGACTGCTGACTACATGGGCATGCTGGCCACGGTGATCAACGCCCTGGCGCTTCAGGATGGACTGGAGAGAAAAGGACTGTATGCCCGTGTGATGTCCGCCATACACATCAATGAAGTGGCGGAAGATTATATCCGCCGCCGCGCCATCAGGCATCTGGAAAAAGGCCGGGTTACAATATTCGCCGCAGGCACCGGCAGTCCGTTTTTTACCACCGACTCCGCCGCCAGTTTGCGCGGCATAGAAATCAATGCCGATGTCGTGCTGAAAGCGACCAAGGTTGACGGCGTGTATTCCGCGGATCCCATGAAAGACAAAAATGCGACGCTGTATGCGCGTTTGACCTATGACGAAGTATTGATGAAAAAACTGAATGTAATGGACGCTACCGCGATAGCCTTGTGCCGCGACTACAATATGCCGGTACGGGTTTTTAATATGAACAAGGAAGGTTCATTAATGCGTATCATGCTCGGCGAAAACGAAGGAACCATAGTGGAAAGGGGGAGCGCATGATTAAAGAAATTACCAAAGATGCTGAAAGCCGGATGAAAAAAAGTATCGAGGCGCTTAAAGTTGATCTGACGAAACTGCGGACGGGACGGGCGCACACCAGCCTGCTGGATCATATCATGGTTTCCTACTACGGCAGCGAAATGCCGTTAAGCCAGGTGGCGTCCGTCAACGTCAGTGATCCCAGGACACTAACGGTAACACCCTGGGAACAAAACATGGTGCAAGCGGTGGAAAAGGCGATTATGCAATCCGGCCTGGGTTTGAACCCGGTTTCCGCGGGCAAGGTGATCCGGGTGCCGTTGCCGCCGTTAACCGAGGAACGCCGCAAGGATATGATCCGGGTGGTGCGGCACGAGGGCGAAAATGCCCGTGTGGCAATCCGTAATATTCGCCGTGATGCCAATGGTGAGTTAAAGGCGCTGAACAAGGACAAGGATATTACTGACGATGAACTGCGTCAGGCGGAAGATATTATTCAAAAACTCACTGACAAATATGTCAAGGAAGTTGACCAGGTGCTTAATGCGAAAGAAAAAGACCTTATGGAAGTTTGAAGGATCGACGATCGGTGGCGCATTCAGGAGGCTGCATTATCTAGCTTATTCGCAAGCGATCGCTCTTTGTGTAACAAATCCATTTAATTCTCCTGATTGTAAATAGGCTGCTTGTTCATGTCAGAAGACTCCAGCGCACTCTCTATTATTGCCAACAAACATAAACTACCCCGCCATATCGCCATCATCATGGATGGTAATGGCCGTTGGGCAAAAAATCGAATGATGCCGCGTTTTGCCGGACACAAGGCGGGTGTGGAGGCGGTGCGTGGTGTCGTGGAGAGTTGCGCGAAAAAAGGTGTCGAAGTGCTTACCCTGTTTGCCTTCAGCAGCGAAAATTGGCGCAGGCCCGCCAAGGAAGTGGGTTTGTTAATGGATCTATTGCATAGCGCGCTGGGGCGCGAAGTAAAGCGTCTTAAAGAGAATAATGTCCGGCTGCGGTTTATCGGGGACAGATCCGCGTTCAGTGATAAATTGCAGACCAGATTGCGCGAAGGCGAGCAGGAAACCCAGCACAATACCGGCTTGACCCTGGTGGTGGCGGTCAATTACGGCGGTATGTGGGATATTGCCCATGCGGCGCGTTCGATAGTCAGGCGTGTTCAAGACGGCCAGCTCGATGTCAAGGATATCGATGAGGCGTTGTTTGCCGCTAACCTGTCAGTAAATGACCTGCCCGACCCGGATTTGTTTATCCGCACCGGTGGTGAAATGCGGATCAGTAATTTTTTACTCTGGCAACTCGCTTATGCGGAGCTCTATTTCACCGACACGTTGTGGCCGGATTTCAATGAACAGACGCTCAACGAGGCCTTAGCCTCATTTGCCAGCCGGCAACGCCGGTTTGGCCGCACCGGCGAACAGGTGGAGCAGGAAAGGGGTGCTTAAAACGCGCCTTAGTACAGCCGCTGTTCTTGTTCCCGTTGTGGTGGGCGGCGTGTTGTGGCTTTCGCCGGCGCAGTTCGCGGGGTTTTTTGCGCTCATCGCCGTTATCGGCGGCTGGGAGTGGTCGCGGTTTCTGCGCCTGCAGCACCCTGTGGCGCGTTTGGCATACGCCGCCGTTGTTTTCGCGGCTATTCTGCTCTGCTGGTTTTATGCCGCCGGAAGTTCCGAACGGGTGTTGCCGGTACTGATTATCGGCGCAGTCTGGTGGCTGTGCGCCGTGGCGCTGGTTTTTGCCTATCCTAAGTTCGAGCGCATTCGTTTAAACCGGGTATTGGGCGCTGTGATAGGCTTGCTGGTTATTGTGCCCTGCTGGCTGGCCTTCGTAGAGTTAAGAAACAGTTCCGGCCAGGGTGCTTATTTGGTGTTATTTCTGCTGGGATTGGTCGCGGTGGCGGACAGCGCGGCGTATTTCGGCGGGAAAAAATGGGGCGCCAACAAGCTGGCGCCGCAGGTCAGTCCCGGTAAAACCTGGGAAGGTGTCATGAGCGGTTTAGCCGGTGCGGCATTTTATTCCTTTATTGGCGCCTGGTATTTCCAGTCCCTGAACGATGGTTGGCAAACGGTTGCTGCATTTATCATGATAGGCATCGTGACTGCCATCACTTCGGTGCTTGGCGACCTTACAGAAAGCCTGTTTAAACGGCAGGCTGGATTAAAAGACAGCGGGACTCTACTGCCAGGGCACGGCGGTATCCTGGATCGCATTGACAGCCTGACCGCCGCGGCGCCCGTGTTTGCGGTTGGCGCGTGGCTACTTTTTCAATAACCATTACGATGTTGTAACAACGAATTCATGCAGCGACAAATGCGAAACCATACGCGCGATCAAAAGTCGATTGGTGTCACCATCCTGGGATCAACCGGCTCCATTGGTATCAGCACGCTCGATGTGCTGGCGCGCCATGCGGACCGGTTTCATGTGGTGGCACTGACGGCGAACAATCAAGTGGACCGGATATTCGAGCAGTGCCGGAAATTCCAGCCGGCATTTGCCGTCATGCTGTCTTCCGGTGCGGCGCAGCGACTGGAACAACAATTCAAACAATCCGGGATTGCGACACGTGTATTGTCAGGTATCGAAGGCCTGGAACAAGTCGCCGCGGACCCGGCCACGGACTATGTCATGGCGGCCATTGTGGGCGCGGCGGGCCTGCGTCCTGTCTTGTCGGCTGCGCGCGCCGGCAAACGTATTTTGCTGGCAAACAAGGAAGCGCTGGTGATGTCCGGCCGGATTTTTATGGATGAACTTAAAAATAACGGCGCACAACTCCTGCCTATCGATAGTGAACATAACGCAATATTTCAATGCATGCCGCCGGATTTTGCCAATGGACTGGAAGCGGTTGGGGTAAGGCGCATACTATTGACCGCGTCTGGCGGCCCGTTCCGGGAACTGCCGCTGGACCAGCTGCGTGAGGTGACACCGGCACAAGCCTGCGCACACCCGAACTGGGTGATGGGTAAAAAAATTTCCGTGGATTCGGCCACCATGATGAACAAAGGGCTGGAGGTGATCGAGGCCTGCTGGCTGTTCGATACGACACCGGACCATATTCAAGTCGTGCTGCATCCGCAAAGCGTCATTCATTCCATGGTGGAATACGCGGACGGATCGGTACTGGCCCAACTGGGCAATCCGGACATGCGCACGCCGATTGCCCATGCGCTGGCCTGGCCGGAACGGTTTGAATCCGGAGTGGGCAGTCTGAATTTGTTTGATGTGGCGAGACTGGATTTTGAAGCGCCTGATTTGGGGCGGTTTCCCTGTTTGCGGCTGGCGATTGATGCGATGCGCGCCGGCGGCACCAGCTCCACGATTTTGAATGCGGCGAATGAAATCGCAGTACAGGCGTTTCTTGACGGTGTTATCGGGTTTACGGATATTGCGAACGTAATTGAAGATGCCTTGTCACAAGTATCGGCGCAGGCTGTTGATAATCTTGATAGCGTGTTGTCGGCTGACGCTTTGACACGGCAGGTGAGTAAAGAATATATAAATCAACAGACATTCTCCGCAAGGAATTTCAGTCAATGAGTGGTTTTCTGACATCGTTATCCGCGTTTATCTTCGCCATTGGTGTGCTCATTGCTTTTCATGAGTTTGGGCACTATTGGGTGGCGCGGCGCTGCGGGGTTAAAGTGCTGCGTTATTCCATTGGTTTTGGCAAACCGCTCTGGATGCGCCGTTCTGGCGCTGACCAAACGGAATATGTGATTGCCGCGATTCCGCTGGGTGGCTACGTCAAAATGCTGGATGAGCGTGAAGGTGAGGTGCCGGAAAACGAAGTGCACCGGGCTTTTAACCGGCAACCCGTCAGTAAGCGCATTGCTATCGTTAGCGCAGGACCTGTATTCAACTTTTTATTCGCCATCTTCGCCTATGCCTTGATGTATGTGGTCGGCGTGCCCGGCATTAAACCGGTTATCGGCGATGTCAAGGAACAATCCATCGCGTACAACTCCAATATTCACACCAATGATGAAATTATTGCCGTGGATGGAGAGATAACGCCAACCTGGGGCAGCGCGCGCATGGCAATGCTGCGGTCCGCGTTGCAAAATGACCAGATTGAACTTGAAATGCAGGACCCCGCGAAAAACCGTTATCGTGTGGCCTTGCCGGTTGGTGCAATCAGCACTGAAAACAAGCAAAGCCGGTTAATGGAAGAGCTGGGTTTTGCGCCTTACCGGCCGCTCATTCCCGCCGTAATGGGTAAGTTGAGTTCAGGGGGCGCGGCGGAGCGGGACGGACTGTTAACGGGTGACAAGATACTGGCCGCGGATGGCCGCGAGATCCGGGATTGGGAAGACTGGGTCAGCATCGTCCGCGACAGTCCCCAAAAGAAATTGCAAGTGACCATTCAACGCAAAGGCGAAGTCAGGCAAATTGGTTTAACCCCTGAAGCGATTGAAACTGATACCGGTGTAATTGGCCGCATAGGCGCGCTGCCGGAACCTGCCGACTACCCAAAGGAATTGCAAACGGTGTTAAGTCATGCGCCGGGCGCCGCGGTTTACACGGCAATAGTTAAAACCTGGCAAATGTCAGTACTGACCTTGCAAATGATCGGCAATATGCTGATTGGTGAAGTATCCGTCAAAAACCTGAGCGGACCCATTACAATCGCAACCTATGCGGGCTATACCGCGTCCGAGGGTTTGCCCACCTTTTTATCTTTTCTGGCGATTGTGAGTATCAGTCTGGGGGTGCTTAACCTGTTGCCTATCCCGCTGCTGGATGGCGGTCATTTGTTGATTTATTTTATCGAGGCGGTCAAAGGCAGCGCGTTATCAGAAGAAATTCAGTTAAGAATGCAACATGTTGGTATTGTGATGCTTGGAATTTTAATGATGCTGGCGTTTTACAATGATATACAAAGATTGATTTGGGGATAGCCTCTATTCCTATGCTTGTTGCACAATTGTTTTGATTCGGAATCCGGGAATAATGCATAACAACAATAAAAATTGTAAAAACAGTAAAAACAATAACGGGGTTTGCCAATGAAATTTCGCATACTGTTATGCGCTGTTTTATTGGTGCTATGCCAGCCGGTTCTCGCTATCGAGCCACTCGTTATCCAGGATATCAAAGTCGAAGGCCTGCAGCGCATTTCGCTGGGCACTGTTTTTACTTACCTGCCGCTTAAAGTCGGTGAAACGCTGGATGACAAGCGTTCCACGGAAGTAATCCGCGCCATGTTCAAGACCGGTTTTTTTGACGATGTCTGGTTAGCGCGCGATGGAAACGTACTGGTCATCCATGTTGTCGAACGGCCTTCCATATCCAGTATCAAGATTTTCGGCAATAAGGAAATTAAAACCGAAGATCTGACAAAAGCGTTAAAAGAAGTCGGCCTGGCGGAAGGCCGCGTGTTCAATCGTTCCCTGCTGGACCAGGTGGAACAGGAACTGCATCGTCAATATTTCGCGTTGGGTAACTACGGGATAAAAATAAAATCAACCGTTACCGAACTGGAACGTAACCGGGTGGATGTGCAACTGGATATCGAAGAAGGTGATCCGGCCAGGATCCGCCAAATCAAGATCGTTGGGGCAAACGCGTTCCCGGAAGAAGATTTGCTTGATCTGTGGCAGCTAAGTATGCCCACGTCGTTTTCTTTTATGAGCGGCAGTGACAAATATTCCAAGCAGGTTTTGGTGGGCGACCTGGAGAAACTGCGTTCCCACTATCTGGATCGTGGTTATATCAATTTCAATATTGATTCCACCCAGGTATCCATCAGTCCGGATAAGAAGGATGTCTATATCACCATAAACATCACGGAAGGCGACCAGCATTTCGTGAAGGAGATTACGCTAGCGGGTGATTTGATCATTCCTCGCGAGGAAATCGAAAAACTTATCACCCTGAAACCGGGAGACGTTTTCTCCCGCCAAAAAATCATTGACACGACTAACCGGATTATTGATCGCCTGGGTATTGATGGTTATGCGTTTGCCAATGTGAATCCCATACCCAAAATAGACAAAACTTCCAAGCAGGTTGTGCTGTCATTGTTTATTGATCCGGGCAGCCGGGTGTATGTGCGCAGAATTAATATCCTCGGTAATACCAAGACCAAAGACGAAGTGGTGCGCCGGGAACTGCGGCAAATGGAGGGCGGGTGGATCTCCACTCCGTTAGTCAACCGGTCGAAGATACGCTTGCAGCGCTTGGGATTTTTTGACGAAGTCAAAATCGATACGCCGTCGGTTCCCGGCACTACGGATCAAGTGGATATCAATGTCGAAGTCACGGAAGGTTCCACCGGTACGTTTACGGCGGGCCTGGGGTATGGAAGTGAAGGCGGATTGCTGTTTAACGCCAGCGTGTCGTTGAGCAATTATCTTGGCACCGGCAAGCAGGTGAAAGTGGAAGGCAGCAGAAACGATATCACCGAGTTTTATAATTTTTCCTGGAACAACCCTTATTTCACCAAGGACGGCGTCAGCCGCGGATTCAGCCTGTATTCCAGGACGACCGACGCCGCGGAGGCCGATCTGGCGGATTTCCTGACTGACAGGATCGGGGCGAGTATTAACTTTGGCATACCGTTAACCGAATACACCAGGGCGCGTTTCGGGCTGGGCGTGGAGGATACGAACCTGGTGGTCAATGATGCCGAAGCGCCGCTGTATTACAGCGCCTGGATCGCGATATACGGTGACCAATTTCTTACCTACACGACAAGTTTTAATTACACCTATGATTCAAGAAACAAGATTATATTTCCGGAGAGCGGCATCCTGTCACAAACCACACTGGAATTCGCCTTTCCGGGCAGTGATATCGAGTACTACAAGGCCAGTTATGATATGCGCTGGTACTTGCCACTGACGAATAAGTTGACGTTCATGGCGGGTGGTGAAGTCGCGTACGGCGACGGTTACGGGGACACATCGGAACTGCCATTCTTCGAAAATTATTTTACCGGCGGTTTGCGTTCCGTACGGGGTTTTCGCCAGAATTCGATA
>DATCIR010000320.1:0-8202 GCA_036507695.1 Gammaproteobacteria bacterium | reverse complement strand
CCAGCCCCAGCAGTTTGGAAAGCGAACCTTTCACCACATCGCTATCAATCAGCAGCACGGTGCTGTTGCGTTCCATCGCCATGCTTAACGCCAGATTCATGGACGTATAGGTCTTGCCTTCCCCCTGGATGGCGCTCGTTATCATGACGGCATTGCGAAACTCAACCTGATCCAGTTCCTTTTTAAACGCGTTCATTAATACCGGGCGTTTTAATACACGGTACTGTTCCGACAAACCGCCTTCCGCATTGTCCGGCAACAGGAAACCATTTTGCTTCAATTTTTCCACGTCAATGCGGCATACCACCTTGTCACCCATTAACTGCGTATCATATGACGCAGCGTGTTCCAGCGGGGTCGCTTCACCGATCGCATTATTCTGGCGGTCAGGCGCCGAGCCAGACATCAGGCGTTTGACGGCTTTTTCAATAGAGTTCATAGACAGGGCCACTTAAACAACACATTTACTTGAACAACACATTCACTTAAATTACCAATTGTGTTGCATCGATACCTTTCAGATTCAGGTAAACAACACCACCAAAAACCATTACCAACATAACTCCGGAAATTATAAACGCCGAAAATTGCACCTTCCGTTTCCACAATACCTCGGGCGTCCAAATGCGTGAAATAACGCCGAATACCGGCAGTTCCAAACCTTCCTGAATCGAACGCCGGTCGTGAAATACCGGCCGTATTTGGGATAGTAAAAATGCCAGACCAAGCCCAAGCCCGACTCCAACCAGCAGAACACCGGCGCTAAACAACGGCCGGTTCGGTCCAAAAGGCGCCGCAGGCACCCGCGGCGGATCAATCACCCTGAATTTCACTTTCTCGCCCGACTCTTCAACATTACCGGCTATTTTTGCGGATTCACGCCGCGTAACCAGTTCATTGTAGCGCTGCTTGTTGACTTCATAATCCCGGTCCAGGCGCTGCAGTTCCGCTTCCACTTCCGGTAAAATTTTCAGGTCTTCATTTAATTTGGATAATCGGCTTTGATAGGCATCCCGCCTTACCCTCAAGCCGGCGATTAGCGCGTCAACCTCACCCAAGGACAGTTTTAATTGTTGATAGACCGGGTTGGCCGCCGACACATCGCCTTCACCACTTGCCGCGGCTTTTTTCTGTTCTTCCTGTTGCAACTCCAACATGGCCAGCATTTGCTTGGTTTCAATGACCGTGGGATGCTCCTGGGTGTATTTCAATTGCAGCTCATCCAGGCGCTGTTGCAGCGCGGCGATACGCGTCTCCAGGGGCGATGCTTGTTGCACTACTCCCGGGGGTAATGCGACCGGCTCAGAGCGGTTCACACTATTGAGTTGGCGCTGAATTTCCTCGCGGCGGTTGGTTGCTTCCAGTAAGTCCAGTTCAACCTGGTTTAATTGTTCACGTGCGGTCTGGATGCGTTGAAAAATACCCAGGCCCTGAGTAGGTAACACGCCCATATTATTGCGCTTGAATTCCATTACCCGGCTCTCAGCCGCCGCCAGCCTGGTTTCGTATTCCTTTATTTGTTCATCCAGAAATTTTTGCGCAACACCGGCGTCCTGGCGGGTTTCTCCAATCGCGGTTTCCAAAAATATCGTCAGTAGTGCTTGCACAATATCTTTTACTCGCTGGGCGTCGTTGCCACGGCTGGCGATTTCATACAGGTTGGGGGGTTCAGGACGGCCGGCGGGCCGTTGAGTACGAATCGCGCTTAAATTGATATTTTGCTCCAGATCTCGCAACAGCGCTTCCCGCTGTTGCGTGGTTTTGATATTGATATCCAGGTCAACCATGGTGATTACCTTTTCGAGGTTGGGCCTAGACAGTAATTTGTTGGTCATCAAGCCGAGGTGTTCCCGGAAATCCGTGGACTCCACCGAGATACCGCGCAACAACGGCTTGAGTATGGAATCAATATCGATATAGATACGCGCCTTGGATTCGTACTGATCCGGAATTTTGAAAACCACAACCCAACCTATGACGCAAACAATCCACGCCAGCATCATCGCCTGCCAGCGGTAACGCCAGATATCACGCAGAATAGTGACAACTTGTAAAATGGCTTCACGCATAAGACGGTGGTTTACCTAGTATTGATGGAAATCTGTTTAGAACCAGGCTTCGGGGATAATCAAAATATCACCGGGCCGCATATCGACATTGGCCGTGATATCGCCATACTTAATCAAATCTTCAAGACGCACCCGGATCTGCTGTTTTTCCTTATTATTCGTTAGGCGCACAATGCTGGCGTTGTTACCCGATGCAAACTCGGTGAGTCCACCCACCGCAATCATGACATCCAGTAAGGTCAGGTTCTCCCGGTACGGGATCGACCGCGGTTGCGCCGCCTCACCCACAATGCGGATTTGCTGGGTCAAGGCGCCAACAAATTCCTGAACCATGACCGTGACCACCGGATTTTTAATAAATTGCGCCAGCTGTTTTTCCATTTCGCGGGCGAGCTGTACCGGTGTTTTACCACTGGCCACCACGTCTTCTACCAACGGCGTGGAGATTCTGCCATCGGGACGCACGGACACTTCGGTTGATAAATCCGTATTGCCCCACACAAAGACATTCAACCGGTCACCCGGACCAATGAGGTAAGGTTGCGCCGCAAACGGTTTCTCGCCAGCACCGGTTGACTCATCGGTTTTCACGTCGCCGGAAGATCCGCAACCCGTCAAAACCATCAGCAGTGTTAACACGAACACCCGCTTATCCAATGTGAACCTACGATTGATTCGAAACATTCTATTACCCTTGTCTTGCATTAGTTAACACACCCGGCAAACGTGGCTTGCCTGGTTTCTCCAGATGTTCGGCCTGTCCCGATAAAAAGTGCTCGAGTAAAACTGTTGGATCTTACGCGCAGGGCGCCACAATTAAGCCCTGTAAAGTTAAACCCAATAGTCTCGCTGTGCGTAACCACCGGTATTGGTTCAAGAATCACATCATCGATATCCATCAACCCGGCTTCCACGGCGCCGCAAAAAATCCTGACCGTCCTTGACCACCGGCGCGCGTAAATTCTAACACAACCATTTTTACCCGGCCCTACATTACTAATACCTGCTACTGTTTACTCAATCCTTAAATGCGAAATTTCCGCCGGAATATTTACTTTCGGCAGATTAACTGCCGGTCTGCGTCCTTTCTTCTAAAACCCTGAACTTTCGTACCCCTCGGCGCGCCGCCCAAACCAACAAGCCGCGTTAAGCTAAGCCGCTAATTAATGATGCCTTAAAATCCACCTGAATAATAAAATAGATCAATAAAAACTTGTATCTTATTGTTTAGTCGCCAGATTAGTAGTTTTTACGTCTGGTTATTTTGTGAGCATTATACGCTGATCATGGCGTAGATTTAAATAGCACTATTACCGAAACAGAATATTTTTAAGGAAAATTCAACTCAAGCCCTGGCGTTAGCGGCACGCATCGCTTTCTTGCAACCCAGGCCGCCGGAAATAGCTATTGTATGCGCGCCAGCAACTTGGACGCATCCGCCATTTCCGGAAATGGCTTTTTGGCCTCAGTAATCTCGCGCAGTATGGTTTTTGCACCGTTCTTGTCACCGCTTTGCGCCAAAGCCGCCGCATAGTGGTATCTCACCGAGGGATTAGCGTTACTTTTGTCCACCGCGTCCTTCAGGATAGGGATGGCCTTGTCGGTTGCGCCACTTTGCAAGAGAATCCAGCCATAGGTATCCATAATGGCGAAATTTCCCGGTACTATCTTGTAGGCCTGCCCGGCAAATTCCAGTGCGCTTTTGATATCCGTGCCGATCAATAAATACGCCATATTATTCAACGCCATGACATTATCCGGTTGTTGCTCCAGGATCGTTTTGTATTCCGCTTGCGCCGCATCGGGTTGCTTGAGTTGCTGGTAAGCCAAGGCAAGATACATCCTGCTGTTGGCATCCTGCGGATGATCTTTCAACCAGCGCTGGATGATTTCAATTGATGTGTCGAAATTCTTTAACGGCTCGCTCAGCAGAAAAATCTTATTCACCAGCACCACGCTGGGCTCAAGCGCAAAACCCTGGATATACGCTTGTTGCGCCTCTCTCAGTTTGTTTTGTTTGGTATAAACGTCACCTGTCAGCATATACCCCACCGATGAATGGCTGTGTTCTTTGGTAATACGCTTGGCCATGGCCATGGCGTCATCCAGTTTATCCTCTTGCATATCGATCGATGCCAATAACGCCTTGGCCGGCAGGTAATTAGCCTGCAGCGAGATGGCTTTCTGCAGGGCTGAACGCGCCGAACTGGTATTTTTCATACTTCGATGGAGATCCGCTATTCCTACATACCATTGGGGATTTTCAGGCTCTTTTTTGATAATGTCCTGATAGGTTTCCAATGCCTCGCCGGTCTTTCCTAATTGCACCAGGGACGCCGCCAGCAATCGAACAACTTCCGCATTGTTTGGCTGAAATCGCGCCGCTTCCCTGGCCACCGCCAGCGACTTTTCGAATTCTCCGGATTTATAAAAATAACGGCCCAGCACTAACCGGGGCAATAACGCCCTTTCATTGGCTTGCCGGGCTTTTTCCACCCAGGCCAGCGCCTGCTCCACTTCACCAGACTGTTCCGCGACCTGAGCCATGCCCATCAACGCCGAAATGTTTTTTGCATCGACGCTTAATATTTTATCGAACTGGCTTTTGGCTTCATCCAGACGCCCGTCTTCAATTTCCATTTTGGCAAGATTCAGCCGCGCATGAATGAAATCGTTTTGAATTTCCAATGCCTTGTTGAAATCCGCCCGGGCTTTCAACCGGTTGCCAGCGAGCATTTCGACCCCGCCCGATACCGTCCACCACGCGGGGCTAGCGGGTTTCTGAGTTAACATATCTTTTACCGTGGCTCTCGCTCCCGCAAAGTTCTCTTTTCGCAAGTGCGTATATACCAGGAGCAGTTTCGCCTGGTCGGCGTCGTCACCGCTAATCGCTTCCAGTTCCTTGATGGCGCTGTCATAAGCGCCCTGCCTTAAATAGACTTTCGCCAGCTCGGAACGAATAACCGAACTTTCGGGTTTGGCTTTTTTGGCTTTCTTGAGGTAATCAACACCCAACTCGGTATTACCGCTATAGGTCGCGGCCTGGCCGATCAGGGCCAATAAGGCGCTGTCATCTTGCGCGGAGTTTGCGGCGGTTTCCAGCACCTCGACGGCTTCCCCGGGCCTGTTCATTTTTAAACGCACCACACCCAGCAGCTTTCGCGCCTGGATATGGGTTGGCACATTGTTAACGAACGTGGTGAGGTAGGTATTCGCTTGTTCCAAGTTGCCTTTTGCGTAGTGGACTGAGCCTAATAGCAGGATGGAAGGCATATGGTCCGGAGCTTTTGAAGTGACTTGCTGCAAGTATTCCAGCGCCACGTCAAATTCTTTTTTCTGGTAGGCGACTAATCCACGCAGATATTTGGGAAACAGATTATCCGGCGCGGCTTTTTGCAAATGGCTGATTTGCTGGGAAGCTTCGTCAATCTTATTGTTCACCAGCAATATAAAAGCCAGCTTGCCCCGGACGTTGATTTCAGCGTTGCGCAAATTCCGCTGTTCCGTGATGTCAAGCGCCCGGCGGTATAATCGCTCAGCTTCGTCTAGCTGTTGGCGCTTGCTCGCAAGCTCCGCTTTCAGCAGCAGCATTTCCACGGCGTTTTCATCGGACTCGCTGATCGCCGACACCTGGGATTCCGCTTTTTCCAAGTCTCCCTTCACCAGGGATACTTTCGCCAGACCCAGAATGGCTGTGGCATTTTTTTGGTTTAATTTCGATGCCGCTTCAAAAGAATTCACGGCGTTGCCGATATCCCCTTTCGCCAGGTAAACCTCTCCCCCCAGCACCAGCAGCTCGCTTTGCGTTTCGGCCGGAACATTACGATCAATGACGGCCATCCGGTTCAGTGCTTCATCGTATTTACCCTGCAGCATTAACGCCTTGATCATTGGTACTTGCACCCTGTCCGCCGCAACGCCAAGGGACTCGGCTTTAGTGAGGTGTTTTTCAGCGGACAAGCCATCACCTATCGTCACGGAAATAGTGCCCAGCATATAACGGGCTTCCCGGTGATCGGGATCCTGCTGCAACACGTTTTTTAATTCAATAACGGCCGCACGATACTTGCCTTCACTTTGCAGTGTCTGGGCTTTTTGCATGTGCGCCGCGACATCTTCCTTGGAATCGCAGGCGGTCAGCAACAACGCCATTAAAAGCAAAATTCCCCGCACAGCGATCCGCCCAGTGAATTGTGACGCCATCGCGCGTGATCCGATGCGCAGCCTGGGCTGTGGTGATTTTTTCATTGTCGTTTCTCTGGACATTACTGCCTCACTGAAAATGGTAATCCTGTTTTTTTGACCCGTTCCTAGCGGTCATTAGTTTCAACCACGCTGGCTTGATCAATGGCGCTTTCAATACTGTGTAATGACTCCGTCAGAAAGGATGTTAACACCGCTTCCGCCTGTTCATACGTCCGGTCCATATCCGTTGCCACGGCCAACACGGCGATGGCAGGATCGCCGGACAGCACACCCCGGATGCCCGCCAGTTTTGCATCTATGCCGCCACTCATCCTGCGGCTATTTAAATAGTACCACTGCCACAATAGTTTTTTATTGCCTTTATTGGACTCGATAATCCATTGATTTAAAGCCAGCGGCGCGTGTGATAACGGCTTGATCAACCTCTGCCGTGATACTGTTTTCCATGCTTCCTTAGCATAAAGTGTATTCTGGTGATGGATTGCTTCTTTGCCTTCCGCCTGGAAAGCATAATAAGCCAGAAAAGCTTCAACCTGATCGCCCGTGGAATTCCGGAAAACGAATTGATCTTGATAATCGGCGCCATGGTATACCGGTTGCCAGTCTGCATTCCTGGGTCCCTGCATCGTCCAGCCGTTGAATTGTCTGGCGAGATTCACGTTAACCGGCACCGCTTTATCCGGCTGATATTGGTACACGGCGGCCAAAGCCGGGCCGATGCTGATACCCAGCAGTCCCGCGATCAGCGCCAAGGTCCGCCGGGCCTTGTTGGAATCGCTATCCTGGTGACCTACCTTACCTTGATCCTGCCCCATTTCCGCGGGTGGTTTGGCCACCCGGCTGTACCAACGATCTGACAACAAATACCGGCTGCACAGCATCAGGAAAATAAACAGTATAAGCCCGAACAACACCCAACCCAGCATGACATGGTCCGTGGTGACGAAATAGTGCTGCATATCGGTTAGATAACCCGCTACCACCACGATATAAATACGAATACTGTTAATGACAATCGCCAGCGCCAGCGAGACCAGCATAAACACAATACCGGCACCCAGCCGCAACTGCCATTGATAAATACACAATAGGGAAATCGCCACCATGGCCACAAACATGCGCAAACCACTGCAACGTTCTTCAATCAAAAACGTGCCATTGGGCAGCAGGATACTGACGCCTTCCCTGACAAACGGGATGCCGCTGAGCTTCAGCAGGGCTTCCACGTTAATCGCGGTGGCGATTTGCAAATAGAAATTTAAAAAATCCCAAACCGGTATGGCGGTTAGCAGCACAAGAACCGGGATAGCCAGGCTTTTCAGTATCTCTTTTCCGAAGAGAAACCAGAACAGGCATACTGCCAATCCAATGAATAACAATTGCTGAAGAATCTGCACACTGCCCAAGGCCGCCAGGAACCACAACACGGAACAGAATACCAATGCCGCCAAGCCAACCGCATGGAAATCCGGTTCACGCCGCGCGGCTTGGCCGGCAAACCAATACTTGAAGAAAATATAGGCTGCGATTAACAAGGCGATCGCGCCATGGGAATAGACGGGATTGCCCGATTTAATCCATAAATCATAAAGGCTTTGGGCGGTGGAAAAATACAGGACAGGTATGACGAGCAACAGTAGAAATACCGCATTGCGCGGCTGTAACAGCGTATCCTTGCTTAACCGTGTTGCTATCGCCGTTTTAATAAAACCTCTCCAACCACGCTGCGTCAATTCTTAATACGTATATTCTTAAATAAAGTGCTACATCACTGCTGTCCCATAAATAGCTTACGGCATAAAAAAATGCCTGCATTTTCGGAGGAATAATTACCTAATCCTCGAAATAACCATCACATCTTCGCAAATGCCCTACTCCCTCTCCCTTGAGAGGGTGTCGTAAAACTGCTTTTTAAATTTCCAACTCA
>DATCIR010000319.1:0-21744 GCA_036507695.1 Gammaproteobacteria bacterium | reverse complement strand
AATGTCCGCATGGTTTTTGCCGTGATCCTGATTGCGGAGCTGCTCGCCATTGTCATTACCCTGTCCCCGCTGGAAACCGCCAGCAACCGCTGGGAAGATCTCGGTGTGATTTCGCTATTTATTCAGTGGGTGGCGCTGATTAGCGCCGGCGTGCTGTGTATCGTGCGCCCCTGGCTGCGCAAGCTCAGTGTCAATATCGCGGCCACAGCCGGTTATATCGTATTAATCATTACCACCACCCTGGTCAGCGAAGTGACTTACTGGACCTTGCAGTGGATGACAGCGGACCCCAGGGTCAGCACCGGCTGGTATAGCGATTTTTTACTGCGCAATCTGGGCATCAGCGCCATCGTGTCGGCCGTTGCCTTGCGCTACTTTTATGTGCAACATCAGTGGGCGCAGAACCTGGAAGCCAAATCCCAGGCGCGGATCCAGGCCCTGCAATCGCGCATCCGGCCGCATTTTTTGTTTAACAGTTTAAACACCATCGCCAGCCTGACCCGCAGCAACCCGGAGCTGGCGGAAGCCGCCACCGAAGACCTGGCCGACCTGTTCCGCGGCACCCTGGCCGATTCCAGTTACGAAGTACGTCTGAAAGACGAGTGGGAGTTGGCAAAACGCTACCTGCATATTGAAGAATTGCGCATGGGCGACCGATTAAAGGTAGAGTGGAATGTCGAGGCTTTGCCGGAAAATGCGCTGATACCCCAGTTAACGCTGCAACCGCTGCTGGAAAACGCCATCTACCACGGCATCGAACATATCCGTGATGGCGGCACGATCGTGATTAATGGCAAACTGGAAAAAAATATCATTACCATCAGCATCGTTAACCCGATGCCGGAATATACCCAGCCCCTGGAGCGGGCCAGCAATAAAATGGCCCAGGAAAATATCAAGCAGCGGTTATCGGCGCTGTACGGTCATCAGGGCCGTTTGCTGGTGAGCCAGACCGGAACCCAATATGAGTTGACCATTCGATTTCCGTATGTGCAGAAACGTCTATGAATATATTAATCGCGGATGATGAACCCCTGGCCCGCTCCCGGCTCAAGCGCCTGGTGGATGAAAGTGAGTCCTATCAGGTTGTGGGCGAAGCCAACGACGGCAAGGAAGTATTATTGCTGTGCGGTAAACTGAATCCGGATATCGTGTTGATGGACATTCGTATGCCCGACATGAACGGCCTGGAAGCGGCCTATCATTTGTCGAACCTGGCCAATCCGCCGGCCATTATCTTCACCACGGCGTTTGGCGAACACGCCCTGGCCGCGTTTAACAGCAACGCGGTGGATTACCTGTTAAAACCCATTCGCAAGGACCGGCTGGAAGAAGCCCTGAAAAAAGCCCGCAAGGTCAACCGGGCGCAACTGCTGGAACTCGGCAGGAATGAGGAAACCGCCCATACCCGCAGCCATATCAGCGCCCAAATCAGCGGCAACATCCATCTGGTGCCGATCGAGGAAATCTATTTTTTTCACGCCGAACAAAAATACGTGACGGTTCGCCATAAACAGGGCGAAGTAATCATAGACGAACCCTTGAAATCCCTGGAGGAGGAATTCACCGACCGGTTTATCCGCGTGCACCGCAATGCGCTGGTCTCGACCAGCCACCTCGACAGCCTGGAAAAAAACTCAGCGGGGCAATGGATGGTCAAGCTGCGCGGCGTCACCGAAAAACTGGAAGTCAGCCGCCGGCACATGACCCAGGTGCGCAAACAACTCAAACAACTGAAAAAGTAACAACCCCGGCCATTCCGCCAGCCTCTGGCGCGAAATCAATTTTCAACGCAAAGGCGCAGAAGCGCCAAGATTTTTTAAATTGGGCAACGCTAGATTAATAATTTTTTTGCGCCACTGCATTGGTTTCCAATATTTTGAATCATGGTAACTACTCACCCGTGGGCGGCGCCGGTGTCTCCTGCCGGGGGACGCCACAAGTACGTCCCTGTAGGCTCGACTGCGGCCATCCCTGGCCGCAGACGCCCCCGGCAGGAGACACCGGCGCCGCTTTAACCTAGGCTGCACACGGGGTGAGTAGTTACGAATCATGTAGCTTTGGTTTAGTAGACCGTCAGTAAGATTCATAGACTTCAAGTGCTCTATTTCCCTGTCATTAGCGTTATAACCTTTCAATCTGAGATCGAATTTTTTTCAAAATATTCTGAAAGGAAGGTTTTTCTCCGAAGTACAGTGGCTGCGTTTTTTCAAATGCCCCTCGGTAGAGTTCGCGTGTTCCCGGATCAGATAATAGGAATGCTTCATTTTCGGTAATATTCAAATTATCCGCTTTCCCGAAACGCTCCTTTTTCCGTTGATGGTATTGCTCTGTGCCAATGAAGTTCTGAACATCATAATTGTCAAGTAACCGGGATAGATCGTAATAGTGTCGCATAAAATTGGCAGGAAACACGCCCGATTCCTGCTGTTGTCGGAATTTGGTTGACACTGTCTGCAATTTTTCAACGAATGTATAACCAGGGTGGTAACATTTCACGTCTCTGGCACGGTTATCAACGAATTCCACACCGGATGAAGAAGCGTAATCAAACGCCTAGGATGAAATGGTTAAGGCCCTATTCGGGGTGGTGTCATCAAATCCTACTTCCAACAGGATACCTTGTTTAAGTCCTGTTAGTTCTTCAAACCGGGATTTGTAGATCAATCGTACGCCACCACTTCGATATTTTTTATCATCAAAAGACTCATCCCGAACCACTTCAACGATTCCCTCGATTGCAATTTCTTCCGCCAGCCAATCGTAAAAATTTTTTCTGGATTCGATATGCTGAGGTTTCATATGATTTTTGCCTGTTGCTACATCGAAAGGGGCGCAGGCAGGATCTATCCGGATGTCAATGTCTTCGGAAAACCGTTGAATAACACCGTATCCTTTCGATAACGATGTACCGCCTTTAAGTTCGTAGTCGAATCCCTGTTCTTTCAAGCCATAGAGGCAGTGCATGATCCAGTAATCTTTTTCCACCAGTTGTGGATCGATGGATTTTTCACTAGATACAATTCGGAACAGGTCAGGAGAGTCGTGCCGTTCGTGAAGATAGGGGGCTCGCACCATCAATTCAGTACCGACTCAAAGTACTTTTTACTGGCTACGTTAGCGTACTGTTTTACAGCGCGTTTAAGTTTTGTTTTTTCCATATGCGTTGCTTTTTCCCGTGCCTTCTTTCGTAGCGTTTGCTGATCTTCCGCCAGGGACTGGAGATTGTTCATCAAGTCCACCAACAGGAATTCCTCGGTCACTTTTTTTGGAAACTTAGGCTTCCGGCGAAATTCGAATTTTCTGCCGCCCAGCTCAAAAACGCCATGGCGCTTATGATTGTATACTACACGGGTATTGTAGAGCTGTGTGGTACCCAATCCCAGCGCGTTATAGGCGTTAGGCGACGTGAGAAGAAAGTCGTCGTCTTTTAAAAAGGATTTGACGAGTTGTTTGTCATCCGCGGGAACAGTGCCAAACAAAGAATGTTTAGGGCAGTAATACAATCCGTTCTGGAGTTTCTTGAGGACACCTTCTTCAACCAATTCGCGGGCATGACGATCCACGCTTTTTGACCATTTGGCCAAATCCGCCCGACGATAAACCGTTCCTGGTTTCAGGTGCTTTTTAAGTTGCTCTAGACGTTTCATACCATGATCTCCTCGGTAGAATATAGTACTTGTGTCAATAAATGACAATAAATTGATTAATAATTCATGCAAAAAATATTGTTCCCTATTGTTTTTTATTATTTTTTTAAAATATTCCGATATAAAGTTCAATTGATGGTAAATCAAAGTAATAAATAGTCAAAATAAGGCTTATTAACACTTTAATTAACTATTATGTGCTCTATATTACTAATATTGGAATTAAATTCAGCGGTGTTCAATGGAACTCAAAGCGATCCAAATAGACTTGGAAACGTATAAAGCACTTGAATCATTGCGGGAGTCCTTTACGGAGTCACATAGTGACATTGTGCGCAGAGTGGTTGCTAAGGTCACTGGTTTGGCGCGCTCTCATGCTGCTGTTAATAGAGCAGGTGGATTAATGATTCGAGATGGTGTGTTTCTTCGCGCGGGCACTAAACTTCGCCATATCGCCAAGCGGACAGATGATAGGTATGAAGCAGTCGTCGAAGACGGTGGAATTCGGTTCAACGGTAAAATTTATCATTCGCCTTCAAATGCTGCTGTAGCAGCTGCTGGAAACAGCCGCAATGGCTGGATTTTCTGGGAATACTTTGACGAACAAAATAAACAATGGTCGTTGCTCGACAGTTTACGACAATAGTGCTAAACCAACATTATTAGGGCCTATAAATAAAATAAAGGTCGCCGTAAATGGACAATTTTCTGTTCTCGCCATTTGATATCTGTGAGACGGCGGAGTAATCAGAAAATTAAACAAGGCAGCTATACGTCTCCTATAGATGAAGAATTAACTTGATAACACAGTTTCGGTCGTAAAACAAAAGCTCAAACAAATACAACACAAACACAAAACATACACATGGGTCAAGTCTGCTTATTAATAGTTTAACCAGTGGTATGCTTCACGCATGTCACGCCCCCTAAATTAGGGCAGCATCGGGGTAGTTCAGACCACAAATACGTACAAGATCTAAAAACACAAACGCTCCCAACAACCCTTTGACCCGAACAACCTGCCCAACAAAAGTTTAAAAGCCAATCCCGAGAACAAACCCAAGGCAACCACGGCGGCGTTTAGTGAAGACGGTTTATTCAGCAATCCTTTGGTTAAAGTCGCAGCCTTAGGAGATTTCACCTACGGCAACTTACCCGGCGCCAGCGATCCGGCCTATTTGGCGGCGACCACCGAAGTCACGTTAAGTGATGCCATCACCGCCAAAGCCGCTGAACTCAATCATGACCCGGTAACGATCTATCATTGGGTGCGCAACCACATCCAGTGGCAACCGGCCTGGGGCGCCATGCAAACTGCCGATCTCACCTTGAGCGCCCAACGCGGCAACACCATGGACATCGCCAGTTTATTGATTGCCTTATTAAGAGCCTCCCAGATTCCCGCGCGCTATGTCCACGGCGCCATCGATGTGCCGGAAGCTCCGTTCCGCAACTGGGCCGGGGGGTTTACCAACATTAACGCCGCGGCGGACTTTGCCGCCTCGGGCGGTATTCCCACCACAACCGTTGTGACAGGTGGCAAGATCGCGTCGGTGAAAATGGAGCATATCTGGGTGGAAGCAGCCATTGATTACCAGCCCTCACGAGGCGCCAAGAACCTCGATGCCGACAGCTGGGTGGCCATGGACCCGAGCTTTAAATATGACTACCTCGAAGGTCTGGATGCCGTGGCGATTTCCGGCATCAATCCCGAACCACTGGCCAATGACTTTCTCGGCAGCGGCACGGTGAATGAAAGCGAAGGCTGGGTCAGTGGCTTTGATCCCACCATCCTGCAGAATGCTCAAACCCAGGCGCAAAACGCCTTTGTTACATATGCAATCAATTTTTATACAATTGTAAGGAAATAAACGGCGTTTTTGCGTCAATGCTGGCGGTTGAGCATCCACCTATTCTGAGTGAAAGCCACGAGCAGGCTCGTCTTACTGGATTTTTTCTACGGGAGATTAGTGCGTGGGATTCGTGGCAATGATGGCGTCTTGCGACTGGCCGATGGCGTTCTCAATGTAGGCGGCGTAAAACTCAGAGGTGTTATAGCCAATCATCTCAGGCGCAAGCTGCTTGCCGTTGCTGTCGACGAATTGCAAGGTGGGCGTCACCTGCACGCCGCGCTTGAAGGCAAAACTATCGGCGTTCACTACACGGCCGTTGAAATCCCGGATATCGCCGCTGCCATCGATCATCAACTTGCGGATAATGGCCCGGTTATCGAATTGCCCGCTGCGGTACATCGGACCGAGGACTTCCGACTCCAGGCGCTCGCAGTATTCGCAGGTTTGCGCCGAGTACATAATCAAAATCGGGAGTTTTTGTTGGTTGGATTGCAGCGCCAATAACGCAAAATCATTGGCTTGCGGCAGGCCGGAATCCACGTCCTTGGCATTGCTGTGCGCCACCAAAAACACCAGAGTGCTGGCAATGATCAACTGGTTAATAACCCAAGGCTTCATAACGCTCGATAAAATTTAATTATCAATAACTTACAAAAAATCCACGGCCCGCAATACGCATTAGGCCGGCCGGCAAAGCTACTGCGGATTATAACTTAATCAGGCACGCTGAATAGGGCGGAAAACCTCATTTTATTTTATGCGTGTCGTGTGCCAATTTATGAGACACCGTTCCTGCTCACCCCGTTTCGCTCCCTGTTTCCTTCAATAAACCCCGCAGATTCGCCAGATGGGCGCGGCCCAGTTCTTGACGCTGTTCCGGATCGCGTTGCGAGGCTTTTTCCCAGGCCAGGGTATCTTCGGGCAGCTCGTCGAGAAAACGGCTAGGCTGGCACGCCATTAATTCCCCGTTGCGTTTGCGGCTGGCCGCGAGGCTGAAAACCAGGGAGCGTTGCGCCCGGGTAATGCCCACATAGGCGAGGCGTCTTTCTTCTTCGATATTGCCGTCTTGCACACTGGCATGGTGTGGCAACAGGTTCTCTTCCATTCCCACGATATAAACATGGGGAAACTCCAGCCCCTTGGCGCTGTGCAAGGTCATCAGGCTGACGCAGTTGGGCAGCTGCGCGTCATCCTCGTCGCGGTCCAGCATATCGGCGAGGGTTATTTGCTGCACCAGTTGCGCAAGTCCCGGTTCTTCACTGGACGTCTCCACCAAATGCCCGATCCATCCCAGCAACTCCTGAACATTTTCCATTTTGCGCTCAGCACTGGGAATATCGTGACAAATGTCCTCCAGCCAGTCCTTGTAGCCGATTTCATCAACCAGGTCATTCAAGGCCGCGAGCAGGTTGCTGCGCTCCACGCGGTCCGACATATGCGCCACCCATTCGATAAAGCGCCTGATGCGGGCCAGGGGACGTTCGGCAAGGTATTGCGCCAGGCCCATTTCATAACCGGCTTCACACAAGCTGGCACCGCGGTGGTTGGCATACTCCACCAGTTTTTCCAGGGTCGCGGGACCGATTTCCCGCCGCGGCGTGTTTACCACCCGCAAAAACGCCTGATCATCGTCATTGTTGGCCAGCAAGCGCAGATAGGCCAGGATGTCCTTCACTTCCGTCAACGAAAAAAATGAGTTGCCGCCGGTAATCCGGTACGGTATCTTGTGTTCGCGCAAGGTTTTTTCAAACAGGCGCGATTGATAATTGCCGCGGTACAACAGGGCATAGTCGCGAAACTCGGTGCGCTTTTGAAACTTGTGGTTCAAGAGATGGCTCACTACCCGCTCCGCTTCGTGTTCCTCATCGCGCGCTTCGAGCACGCTGATCGGCTCGCCAAAGCCCAATTCACTCCAAAGTTTTTTTGCAAACAGATGGGGATTATTGGTGATTAAGCCGTTGGCGGCTTTCAGGATGCAGGATGTCGAGCGGTAATTTTGCTCCAGCTTGATAACCGCAAGATTTGGATAGTCGGCATTGAGTTGCGCGAGGTTTTCCGGGCGCGCGCCGCGCCAGGCGTAGATCGACTGGTCATCGTCACCCACCACGGTTAACGCCGCCCGCGGCCCGGCCAGCAACCGGACCAATTGGTACTGCACCGCATTGGTGTCCTGGTATTCATCCACCAGCAAATAACGGATTGTGTTCTGCCAGCGCTCCAGTACTTCCCGGTTTTTTTCCAGCAGCGCGACCGGCAAACAAATCAGATCGTCAAAATCCACCGCGTTATAGACTTTAAGCTGATGGCAATACGCGGCGTACAATCCCGCTACCGGCTGTTGAATGGGATCACTCTCCGCCGCCAGCGCCTGATCCGGTGTAATGCCGGCGTTTTTCCATAGCGAAATGCGCTGCTGAACCTGTTCGACAGCGATGGTTTTGAACAGGCCATTGGGCGCGAGTTGCTTTAAGAGCAACTGACTGTCCTGGGCGTCGTAGATGGAGATGCGGGATTTATAGCCGAGCAGCGCATGTTCTTTTTGCAGGATTTTCAAGCCCAGGGTATGAAACGTGGATACCGTTAAGCCTTTGATTACCTTTTTCGATAAGCGGCCGGCAATGCGCGATTTCATCTCGCGGGCCGCCTTGTTGGTGAACGTCACCGCGGCGATTTTCGAAGACGCAATGCCGCACTCTTGAATGAGATAAATGATTTTTTGGGTGATAACACTGGTTTTGCCGCTGCCCGCGCCCGCCAACACCAGCAACGGGCCTTCGATATGATGCACGGCTTTGCGCTGCTGGGAATTTAACTTCGACATACCCATAAAACACGTTAAAAATCGTATTGAAAAAACAGCAGCCGCTGCAGGGAATTCTCAACAACACCCGTTACCGCCCAGCATCAAGCACCAAAATAAGGATTGGCGATGCAGCGGCCGGCTTTTCTTGACTGGGTGCTTGCCTGGATTCTTGCCGGAATGCTTGCCTGGTTTGTTACGTAATCAATTATTTAGAATCCTGCGCCGTGACCGGCAAATCAAAATAAAACGTGGTGCCTTCACCCGCCCGGGTCTCAAAAGACAATTGACCGTTATGCTCTTCGATGATGGCCTTGGCGATACTCAGCCCCAATCCGGAGCTGGGTACTTTACCACTTTTAGCGGCGCGCGCCATGACAAATTTTTCAAACACCTTGTCCTGGATCTGCGGCGCAATGCCGTCGCCATGATCGGTGACGCTGACCCGCACGCGGGTCGCCGTGGGTTGGCTCACCTGAATTTCGATAACATCGTTTACCGCGCCGTATTTCGCGGCGTTGGACAACAGGTTTGCCAATACCTGTTCAATGCGCGCCGCATCGCAATGCAATTTTATCGTGTCCATTTTGTTTTTCAGAACAAAACTAACACTCAATTGTTCAGCATAAATTTTATTCTTGTGAATGGCGTTTTCCACAATCGGTTGCAGCTCGCAGGCTTGCTTTGCCATGTGCAGCTTTCCGGTTTCATATTTTTGCAAATCCAGAAAGTCATTGACCAAAGCCAGTAATTGCAGAGTATTGCCCCGGGCCATTTCGATCAGTTGCCGGGTCTCTGCGGAGATGGAGCCGGCGCTTCCGCGTATTATTAATTCCAGCGCGCCATGTATCGCCGATGCCGGGGTGCGAAATTCATGACTGATGATACCCATTAATTCCTGCTTGTGTTTTTCCACCAGTTCCCGCTGCAATTCTTCTTTGCGCAAGCGCCTCACCAGGATGATACCGGCTATGGCAAAGATCAGAATTATAACAGCGGCCTCGACGTATAATTCTCGTTGATACTGAACAAACAATTCCGCATCATGCAAGTCCACCACATCCCAGCGTGTTTCCGCCACCGGCATACTGATCAGGATCCGGCTTTTTTCCTCGTCGGATAATCGATAGTCGTCACGTATGATATGGTTTCGCGCCCCTTGCGCAACCACCTCGATCAGGTCGTTGAGAAGCGGGTAAATCAACATGAGGGTGTGGCCGGGTGTTTGCGCCGCCCGCAGCCATGAACCCAATACATCCGCATGAAAGCTGACAAACAAAATACCTTCATTACCGCCATACCCGGTCATGATATCGAAGTGATAACCTTCGTAATTGGGATGGATATAGGTATGGTAATACTGCTTTTCGGCAAAAGATTTCATGTCAACCAGGCAGGACTCGGCCACCAGCCCGTCGAAATCCTCAAATGCGGGCGTGCCATCAGCGCCGGCCACGGTAAACGCAAAATGTCCGGGGAAATATTGCTTGATTAATTCGGCCAGCCGTTGGTAATGGCTCTGGTCCGCGGGATCCTGCGCCACGGCCCGGATCGCGTCAAGGTGCTGGCCGGCAAACAGCTGAACCAGACGGTTGTGCTCCGCCATAAAACGCGCGATGCCATCCATTACACCTGACGTGGATTCAGCCGCGATAGCCCGGTGGTATTCGTTGTGATCCGCGATTCTGCCTTGCGTTATCCATAGCCAAAATACCGCCGTAAGCCCTGCTATCAACACTACAAACCAGAAATAACTCTTATGGATTAGCCGATTGGCCAGGCGGGCTGATTGTTGACTCTTCAACAAGCACCTCTATTTTTTTATAAAGTTATAAAAACGAAAACGAACAATACCCAAAGAGATTATATCCGCGATGGGCTTGCAGGAGTCAACCTGGATTTAATCAAGAATAGCGTTATTGAGTTGATTTTTGGGGGCGTACTGCTGTAGGAAATTCTCAATTTCGTTCGCGGGCACCGGTGGACTGAAATAATATCCCTGCAAAACGTCACAACGGTGGCGCCTCAGGAATTCCGCCTGGATTTTCGTTTCCACACCTTCCGCCACCACCTTTAATCCGAGGCTATGCGCCAAGGCGATAATCCCTTTGGCGGTATTGCCATCCTGCTCGCGGCCGGCGATGCGCATAATAAATGAACGATCGACATTCAAGGAGTCGATAGGCAGCTTTTGCAGCAGGTTCATGGAAAAATGCCCTGCGCCAAAATCATCGATCGCGGTACGCAAACCCAGCGACCGGAATTGATTCATGGTTTCGATGGTGCCGGAAATATTTTTCATCGCGGCATCTTCGGTGATTTCCACGCAGATACTGTTCGGATTCAAGCCGGTCGAGCGCAGCACGTCACTGACATTGCCGATGATACTCTCCTGCGCAAACTGCCGGGCTGACATATTTATCGACAGGCGAACGTGCTCATATCCAGACTGGTGCCAGCGCCGCAAATCGTGACACGCGGTTAGCAACGCCCACTGGCCAATGGAAAAAATCAGTCCGCTGTCATCGGCAATGGATAAAAATTTAGACGGCGGTAACAATCCGAATTCCGGATGTTTCCAGCGCAACAAGGCCTCCACGCCGACAACCTCGTTGGTATCGCTATCAATTTGGGGCTGATAATACAGGCACAATTCCTGATTACTGATAGCTTTGCGCAGATTTTTCTCAAGCTCAAGACGGCGGCGGGCGCGGTCATTCATATCGTGGGTGTAGTAACAAAAACAATTACCGCCCAGTTCCTTGGCGCGGTACATTGCGGCATCCGCGTTGCGCAGCATGGTATCGCGGTCGGCGCTGTCCAGCGGATATAACGCCACGCCGATGCTGGCGCTGCTATATATTTTATGCCCACGCAGGCGATAAGGCTGCGACAAACGAAACCGCAATTTCTCGACGATTTTTTCCAGCTCGTCAACATTGCTCAAGCCTTCAATCGCCAGCGCAAACTCATCGCCACTGATGCGCGCGACGATATCACCCTGGCGCATGGTGCTGCGCAGACGTTTTGCAACTGACTTCAATAGTTCGTCGCCAACCGCGTGCCCGAGATTGTCATTGATCATTTTGAATTGATCGAGATCAAAAAAACAAACGGCCAGCAGCTTTTCTTCGCGATGCGCCTTGGACATGGCGTGGGACAGCCGCTCCTGAAACAACCTCCGGTTCGACAGATCCGTCAGGCTGTCATACAAGGCTTGGTGCTGCATGGAGGCTTCGGATTTTTTGCGCTCGGTAATATCCTGAATCAGGCCCACAATACTCAAAGGACTGCCGTTGTTGTAGTTGACCTCGCCCTGCAGGTTCACAAAACGTTCGGCGCCATTTTTGGTAATGGTTCGATAATCAATATTGAGCTTATGATGATTGAATAACGCATTATCAATGACTGTCTTGACCTTGTCCCGGTCTGACAGGTGCACCAAATCAAGAAACGAACTAAACGAGTTATCGATATCGCCCCGTTCAATGGTGAATAACTTTAACGCTTCGTCGGACAACAGGATCCGGCAATCCGGCACGCTTAACTGCCAGTAACCGATCTTGGCGACTTGGTGCACCTGCTTGAGCTGTTGCTGCCAGGTCTTCAGATCCAGGGTACGGCTGCTATTGCGCAGCGCATACTTTATGCGCTGGGCGACAAAGTCGAACTGGGTCGTCTTGGTGATAAAATCGGTCGCGCCCGCGTCAAACGCTTTCCGGATGTATTCCAGCCCGTCAACGCCGGTTAACATTAAGACCGGGATATCTTTAAAATTGGGATGCTTGCGGATTTCCCGGCAGGTTTCTATGCCATCCTGACCCGGCATGATCAAGTCCAGCAACACGAGGTCTGGTGTTATGGAGGAGAGTTTCTGCAACGCGGCTTCACCGGAGTTGCATTCGTGAACCCGCATACCCGCCGTTTCCAGCTCACGGCGGACCAGCAAGCGTTCATCCGGTTCGTCATCAACCAGCAGTACGGTTGGCTGGACCAATGCCAACTCACTCGGCACGGCAATCTCCTTGAAGCGGCTTATACATAGGTTTATATGAACATCATAATGTCAGTGGATGAAATATTCTGCCTGCGCTTTCCCGCGGTGGGAGTGTTCATCAACCAGGCTTAACACCGTCCCGATCAATTTTAGCACCTTTACCGCCATGCCCTCACCGGCACTTACGCTAACGTGTAACGCGCTAACGTGTAACGCACAGTCTCCACCTATTTAATAGCCTTTGTCTACTGGTCTAATTAACAGGCATTGGTTAGTAAGCATTTTTAGTAACGTTTAATTAGTAATTTAAGCAGGCTGCGCCAAGGGGCTCTACAAGGGGCCATTCACGCTAGCCGGTGTACACAACACGCTATCCTTGACGACCGCTAATCCTATTCCACCATGTTGTGCGCGCCGGCATCCAGACGAGTTTACGCCGCGAACGGATATTCAGAGATACTCGGATACCACGCTTTGTTTTTGTTATATATTATTATTCATGATATAAAGTAGTATAATTTTCTAAAAGATAGAAAAAGGATAGTTTTTAGACGGCAGATAGTCAACATGCTGACCCTATGAAATATTCACGTAGTATTATTGATAATCTTTGTCTAGTAATTGCAGTACTGAATAAAACCGTTGTTCCAGGCGCTCTGCCTTTCCAGGCTCCATAACACCCGAGCGCTGCCATTGGACCAGTAATTGCTCTATTTCCATGCCGGTGTCGCGGCTTTCGGATTGTTTCATTTTCCGGGCAAGCTGCCCGACCTGATATTCCATGCGCCGTTGCCGTGATTCCGGCGGTGACTCGATATTGGCCAATATTTCCATTTGAATACACAATAACTCCTTAATCTTCTCGCAGGTATCCGCCTGCGCGGCGATCTGTGACCAGATGGCTTCCCCATTACCCTGAGCACACTGTTCCGCATAGGCCTTGAGTTGTTCAAAGCGCTCACTGACCGCCTGATCAACGCGCCGCAGCCGCGAATCGACGGTCAACCAGCGTTGCCGCGAACCTGCGGCGCAGTCCTGCAACAGACCCGCATTTCCTTCACCCCGCAAACAGGCAAATAGCGCCTTTTCCAGTTCATGACAAAGCGCCACATTATGTTGTAAATTTTGTTTTTGTACCCGCAATTGTTGCGCATGCCGCAGCGCCAGTTGTTTGTCAAACCGCTCGCAGGCACGGGAAAACCGGCGTTCCAGATTATCATCCTTTTTAAGCCTGGGTAGTTCCGCCCATTCGGATTTCGCTTTTTCAACGCTGGTTCTTGCCTGCAGTAATGCTTCATCCGTCAGCTTGCCGGCGGCTTCCACCGCCTCGATCAAACGCCCGCGCTGCTGCTTCTCCGCGTCCCGCGCCTGATTCACCGCATCTTGTTCCGCGCGCTGCACCTGAAACACCGCATCACAGGCCTCGCGAAATTGCCGCCACAGTTGAGCTTCTTTAACCACGGCGCCGGTGGCCTTCCATTCTGCCTGAACCTGCTTCACGGACTCGATCGCTTGTTCGATACTCACGGCGCGCTCCGTCAATTGTTTCGCCAAAGTCTGCACCCGTTTGATCAACAGCTCCTTGGTATCGCGATTTTGTTGCTGGTAGCCACGCAACCGTTTTTCCAGGGCCTGTATTACCTGATTATAGCGTTGGTCGATTTCGGCACGATTACTGCGATCGACCATACCGATTTGCCGCCAGTCCTTCCGGGCTGCCTGGATGATTTTTTGCATGGTTTTCCAATCAATGCTGTCAACTGCCTGGCCGGCAATTTTCAGGTGATACGTTTCGAGGTCCTGGCAGAACAACTCGCGCTGTTGCAGATTCCGCGCGCGCTGCGCTGTTTGCTGATCGAAATACTGCTGACAAACCGCGTAAGCCTGGTTACAGGCGGCATCAAACCGCTGCCATAAGGCCTGATCTCCCGCCGGCTCACCGGCGGTAAGGTTTTGCCATTGCTTTCGCGCCGCCTTGATGCCGTTGGCCGCGGCGACGAAATCATAATGCGGATTTTCCTTATTGGCTTCGAGCTCCCGCGCAAGTTCCAGCATGTCGCTGATCTGCTGCTCTTTCACCGGGGTGCTTGACCATTGCCGCCACCCTTGTAATTCCGCCAGTTGCTGCGCCAGTTGGTTGAAGCGGCCAAGCTCGCCGTTTTTTTCCAGCAGCAAGTTGCCCGCGTCATCCAGTTGTTTCAACAATTTTTTACCGCGATTGATCAAATGCGATGCTTGTTTCGACTGGCCTTCGGCTACCGCATCCGCCAGTTGAATATTCAGCGTTGCAACTTCACTCATGATGCTACGGCGTTTATCATCCCGCCGGGCCAGCGCCTGTTGCAGATCCTGCAGCGTGATTTTATAAGACTCCATTAATTGATCGTCGACGCTGAGCAACTTGGGAGTAGGAATTTTTTCAAAGCGTTTTTCCAGGCGCGTAATATCTTTGCTGGTGAGCGCATGTTCCGAATCCAGCAGGTTCCGGGCGGCCGCTATTAACTCGTTAAGCTGGGCGTGATAGTTTTGCAGAACCGGCGCATCCGCGCGCCATTGTTCCAGTTCCGCCAGGTTTGCCTCGAACTCCGCTTTTGTTTGCGCTAAATCCGCGGCCGCTAATGCAACACCGGCAGCGGTGGTTAACTCCTTGTAATATTGCCGCCATTGCTGTTTGATCCCGGTGGCGTACTCATCCAACCCGGTGCAATCCAACGGTTGCTGCGAATCCAGCCCGCGAATCTGCTTGAGCTTCTCCACAACTTGCAGGTTTAAATCCCGCAGGTTGCCGATAACATCAGGTGGAGTTACTTGCGGAACGACTTCCCAGACTTGTTCTCTGATTGCATGTTTCAGGGCTTCTTCGAAGAACGCAAACGCGAGATTAACCCGTTGTGTTTGTTCGTATTCATGCCTATTAGCCTGCGTATCAAGTTGTAATCCCATACCCCGCCATTGTTCATGCAGGCTGCGCAGACGTGTTGCATATTTGGGCCACTCATTGCTGAGTTTGCAAAGCTCCACCAGCTCCAGAAAATCATTACCGATGCGCTGGTAGTCACTAACCAGTTCATTGCGCTGCGCGAGCGACGCATTTAAGCTATCCAGTTTTTCTTGCGCCAGCGTTGCCAATTGCTTGTCTTTGCGCTTCAGCAACTTGATAACGCGCTTCAACGCGGCCGCGGTATTTAATTTACCAAGCGCATAGTGACGGATAGCTTCCTGCTCCGAACCGGTGATCACATCAACCAGCACATTTTCATTGTCTACCCTGTCCAGCGCATGACGTTGCAACTCCGGAATGCGGGCGTGTTTCGCCACGTATTCGAGTATGCCCGCTTCAGTAAGCTGTTCCAGCCTGCTCCGCAGCTGTGCAAAGTCCGCCGCGCCATCTTCAGCGGATAACAGAACGCACAAGCGCCGGGTGGCCTCCTGGTGAATTTCTTCCCGCGGCGCGCCCTGCCGCAGCGTTTGCACGGCATCAATGCCGGTAAGGCGTTTAATCGCAAGCCGGCGAATAAATAATTCGGGATCATCTTTCGCAACACCCTGCAGTATCGTTTGCGTTTCTTCACGCGTTGCATCCAAGGCCAACAAGGCCTGCTTGCGCACTTGCGGGTTTTTATGTTTCCACCGGGGAGCAAATAGGTTCGTAATAAACTTCATGTGACTAAAGATGGGGATTGGTAAGTGACTATGGTTAATAAACAAAGGTTAATAAACAAAGGTTAATAAACAAAGGACAGTAATTTAAAGGTTAAAACACCCATTGAAATACCTATCGTTCAACGATAACAACAGGGTAACGCCGCAGCCACTATCGAGCACCGGGTAAGATACTCTCATAACCAGCATACCGCATGATTATAACAATATGTTAGTTCGCAGCTATTATGACAAAATCAGCGTTTTGCAAGCGGGCAAAATCGGGAAGTTCACCGGCCAAGCGCCAAAAACTGATCATATACCATCCAGGCAGACACGCTAAACTCCCGATGAACGAATGGATTGCCGCCATTGCTCCCGGTATTTTTGCCTTGGAAATTTGTAAATCCTGAACCCGAATATAAGGATATAGCTGCCTCATGCTTTTTTCAGGCACGCCTGCGTCATGACTTAACCGGTTTTCGGCGTTTGAACACTCCACCCCACGATGTTCCACCGAATAAGGAAGCGACGATGTAACTAATACCGGCAATCAGGATAATCGTGGCGCCCGCCGGCAGGTCCGGTTCATACGATGTAATAATTCCAGCACACGAAAAAAATATGCCCAACACCGTCGCCAGCAGCATGATGTTTTTCAGGGAAGTTTGATAACGGACGGCAATGGCTGCCGGCAAGGTCAACAGGGCGATCACCAGGATCAGCCCGACAACCTGGATCAACAGGACTACGGTAAGCGCAACCAGACACAACAAAACCAGGTAAAACAGTTCCACATTAACGCCGCGCAGCCTGGCAAATTCCTCGTCAAAACACACAATCAGGAATTGCTTATAAAAAATCGTCACCACCGCCAGCAGGATCACATCCAGGACCAGCATCACATACAGTTCGTCCCTGGACACCATTAAAATATTACCGAATAAATAACTCATCAAATCCACGCTGTAGCCCGGTGTCTTGGCGATGAAAATGATCCCGATCGCCATGCCCACCGACCACACCGCCGCGATAATGGTATCTTCGCCTTCCTGCCAGCGTAATTTTATCCAGCCGATGATCAGCGCGGCGATTAACGCGGAAATTATCGCGCCCACGACCGGGCTGTTCCCCAGAAAATACGCGATGCCCATACCGGCCAGCACACTGTGCGCAATACCGCCCGCCAAAAAATTAATGCGTTTGACGACCACATAGGTTCCCATCACCCCGCAACCGATGCCGGCCAGCACACCCGCCAGTAGCGCGTGCTGCAGAAAAGTTTGGGACATAATGGCTTCCAGGATATTCATGGGCGTTGTCAATGATGATGTTGAATCATATGCACGGGTGAACCATAGAGTTCCTCGATGGTTTTGCCTGAAATCGCCGAGGTTTCATGACACACCAGGGTCCGGTTCAGGCAGGCAACCCGTGTAACATATTCGGAAATAAAACCGATATCATGCGACACAACCAGAATCGTGGAACGCTCATTGAGTTTTTTCAATAAATCAAAAATATCTTCTTCGACACGGGAATCAATGTTCGAGGTCGGCTCATCCAGGATCAATATCTCCGGTCTGCTGACCAGCGCCCTGGCGATAAGCACCCTTTGCAATTGACCGCCTGATAACGTACTCAGCAGCCGGTCCTTTAGGTCCTCGATTTCCGTTTCCCGCAGCGCATCACGCACAGCTTGAAAGTCGCCATTGCTGTAGCCCAACATCTTCGTTTTCTTATCCAACAATCCCAATAGCACGGCGTCCTGCACGGTGATGGGAAACGAGCGTTCAAAGGCCGCATATTGTGGCACATAACCGATTGCGGCGCGGCCGCGTTTGGGTGATTTCCCCAGCACTGAAATATGACCGGACTCAGGCTCCAGCAATCCCAGTATCAGTTTCAATAAGGTGCTTTTGCCGCCACCGTTTGGCCCGACGATTCCCAGAAACTCGCCCTTCGTGACTTTTAATGACACGTGGTCAAGCACCAGTGGCCCGTCAAACCTGAAGCTGACATTGTCCAGTTCAATAATAATGTTTTGTTTCATCGCAACACTTCCGCAAACTGCCGGCTGACCCGCTTCAAGTTTTCAATATAGTCTCCCGCCAGTGGATCGACCTTCACAATTTTTGCGCCCACCTGCCCGGCGATGGTTTTAGCATCCCGTTCAGAAAACTGTTGTTGGACAAAAATGACCTTGACCTGTTTTTGTTTTGCGATCTCGATCAAGCGGCTTAATGTTTTGGCGCCGGGTTGCTTGCCTTCAATTTCAATCGGTATTTGTTCCAAAGCGTATTCATCCGCAAAATAACCCCAGGATGGATGGTAAACCATGAAGCGCCGGTTTTTAACACCGGCCAGCTGCTCTCGAATGTACTGGTCCAGTTCATCCAGCTCCAGGATAAACCGCCGGTACCCCGCCTCGTAAACGGGCTGGCTCTCCGGATCAATAGCAATAAAGGCGGTTTTAATACTTTCTGCAATGTGTTTTACCAGACGCGGGTTCAACCAGACATGCGGATCGAGCATTGCAGCATGTGAATCGCCTTGCTCATGGTGACTATCATCCCCGTCGCCCGCCAGCGACTCGATATCGTGACGCATGGGCCGCAGCACGATGCTCTCCGGTAACGGCACTAGCTTTAACTTTGGATTGATTTGCGTAAAGGTCTTTATCCATCTTGCTTCAAACGGAACCGCCATGAGGAAATAAAGCGCGGCCTCCTCGATTTGCGCTAACTGGCTGGGCTTGGGTTCGTACGTCACCTCGTTCTGCCCCGGCCTGACCATGACGATCACCCGGGCCCTATCACCGGCGATGCGTTCCACAAAAAACTTCTGCGGCAGCAGGCTCACTCCCACTGTAAGCTTCGGAGCGGCCAACGCGATAACCGGGCAAAATAAAATAACCAGCACTAAACACCGGGCCGGCATCTGACACTGGGTTCGGTTTAGGCGCATTGTGGACACAGGCCTTTTATTTCCACTAACTGCTGATCGGTTGCAAAACCGAGTTGCGCCGCTTGTTCGCGCAACATCCGGGATATTTTGGGTTCATTAATTTCAGCCACCGCGCCACAGCGGGTGCAAATTAAAAATTGTCCGGCATGCGGTTCGGCGGGCTTGCCGCATCCCACGTAGGCGTTCAGCGATTCGATGCGGTGCACCAAGCCGGCTTTTTGCAGAAACTCGAGGGCGCGGTACACGGTGGGTGGTACCGCTTTGGGATTGCGCTTTTGCAATTGTTCGAGCACGTCATAGGCTTTTACCGGCGTATGACTGCCCCAAACCAGTTCCAACACCTGGCGCCGAATGCGGGTGAGACGCAAGCCGGATTCACTGCACGCCAGCTCGGCTTCAGCCAAGGCGGCTCTAATGCAAGTCGCATGATTATGTTGAGGCTTCTTAAACGGCATCAATACGGACTGGCTTGTCATGGCGGCGCCTGGCGGGAAAACGCAATGTTATAACATAACATCCGAGTACCGCAATAATCCGCAAAAAGTACCGGCGCTGGAAAGAGGTTTATACACCAAACAGGACCAGTTCGCGCCAGGCAACACCGGGCACCGCGGAACTAAACTGACGCACCGCAACCATTTGACGCATTAGCGCCGGACACCTTGCGGCAGGGCTTGCAGTCAGGAAAGACCGTGATTCAAAGCGGCCGCTTTCATCCCTGAATTATCCGTTATTGATTTTTATTCATCAGATTTCCGCCAGATTCGCCCGCCACACTGAGTAATAAGATCTGATGACGAGGAAACACAAAATGCACACGTTGGAAAATTTTATTATGCTGGCCATCGCCGGTATGGCGTTTACGATTATGCTGGAGTTGTATATGTTGCTGTGAGTTGTATATGTTGCTGTGAGTTGTAGCTGTTGCTGTGAAGATTGTATTATGTTGCTGTGAAAAGTGCAGCACTGCCAGCTGATTCAACTTGCGTCTTTGGTTTATTTTTTCAAAAACCCCAATTGCGATTCAAAATAGGGGCCCCACTCGAGGCTTTTGTAGACCGGATTATTCCGGTAGGCGTCAAATGTGACGAAATAAGTCCCTAAAGCCGTATCCTGGCGCACGATCACCCCTTGTTGGCCAACCCGGCGTCCGGTGAGTGTTGTTATTTTTCGGCCGAGGTTTTTAGCGCCTGGTTTTTTCCCGCTGCTGGGCTGGCTGTCAGCGGCTTCACCCGCCGGCCGTTGGCTTGCCGCGGGTTTTTTCCCGGCGCGAATTTTTTGTGCTGGATTTTTTTTCGCCGGAGCTTGGGTAGTTTTGCTTAGCGCGGCTTTCTTGTGGACAGGCTTTCCTTTGGCCGCTGCCGGAGATCTGGCCTTGGCTTTTTTTGCCGTCGCGGATTTTTTCCCGCGTGTTGCGGAGTGTTTTTTTGCGGTGGTTTTTTTTCTGGCTGCCATGGGCTTCGTTATTGGTTGACTGAAAAGGGTGCGTATTGTAACAAAGGATGCTGTAATCGTATTGGCCTGGCGGGGTCTTCTCGTGACTTCAGCCGGGTCCGGAACTTATATCGGTTTAGGCCGGTTAATCTGAAGCGGCTGGTAATGGGCGCATGGATGGCGCTCACCACCCTGAAATATTTCTAAATATCAAAGGGATAAAAATGGCATACTTCATCACTAGCCACCTTGATCGATGGCCCATGGTGTAACCGGCATAACCCCAGACACACCCGTTAAATTTACAAGCTCAAGCGCATGCAGGCAAAGCATCTCGAATCTCCTTGGTATGTGTACCTGGCGCGCTGCCGGGACGGCAGCCTCTATACCGGCATTGCCAAATCGCCCCAAAAACGCATTGCTGAGCACAACACGGATAATCAGCTGGGCGCCAAGTACACCCGCGCCAGACGGCCGGTAAGCTTGGTGTATGAAGAGTGTTTTATCTCGCGCAGCCAGGCCGCCAGGCGTGAATCCGCCATTAAACGCTTGCCGAAAATTCAGAAAGAACAACTGGTCAGGGCCGGGAAACACCCCCGCCAGGACTCCGAACCCGGTAGAAATTCTACGAAAAGGATCAAAAAAGCCGGGAGTCGTCCACAAAAACAATGTAACGAATAAACCGAAATCTTGCGCGTTTTATAAGTTTCATTATACTAATTGCTGTGGCAGCCGATTTTTATGGGTTATTACTGCCAAGTAAGATTGCAATTGTTCAAGTCATTTCAGAAAGTCCGGTCCGGTCCTGTCTCGTAAATTGCCTTGTATAATCTGCAATAATTCTCCAACTTTTTGAAATATGAGGTGATTTATATGACCACGGGTACCGTTAAATGGTTTAACGAATCGAAAGGCTTTGGATTCATCTCACCAAACGATGGCGGCAAAGATGTATTCGTACACTTTTCTGCCATTAAAGGTGATGGATTCAAATGCTTGGCGGAAGGCCAAGCGGTAAGCTTTGACGTTGAGCAAGGCCCCAAAGGCCCCCAGGCAGCTAATGTTACGGTACAAAGTTAAGCCCAGCGTAACACAAGCATTCTAGCCAACGAAAACCCACGATTGCCTGGCAAGCGTGGGTTTTTTGTTTTTGGTCAAACCGTTCAGGCACGGTTACAATTTCGCGGAATCACTCTCCACAACCGCCAGGCAGCGCAATGCACGCATTAAACCTAGAATCCGCAGTTGGGCGCGGTGGAGTGTGCGATTTTCAGAGTGCAGGGCAAGGCGCAAGGACGCGGAATGGTCGTTCCATTCCAAGGAGTTGCAACGCCGCCATGCGCTTTGACGATCGTGAAGACAAGCGTGCAATCCACTGCGTAGCGTTGCTCACCCAACAGG
>DATCIR010000318.1:0-13646 GCA_036507695.1 Gammaproteobacteria bacterium | reverse complement strand
AAACATGAATTCGAGGATAAATCACGCAGGGTTAACGTCAGCTTTACGCAGGACACACGCGCACAACAATTCAGTTACGATACCGAGGCCGGAGATAGTGACTTTGTGGAAGTGGGCGCCGGTGTGGCATTTGTTTTTTCGCAGGGCAACCAAGCATTCATTCGCGTTCAAACCCTGCTAGAACATGAGTTTTACGATAGTGTTATTATAAGTGCTGGTTTGAATATCGCGCTCTGGTATACCTAATTTAGGCCAAGTGTCGTATTTCGCCTCCCGGCGCGCAACCATCGAGGTATGCCTGGCCCAATATTCGCCGAAGAAGCCTATTGATAGCTGCACCTTTATAATGGTTTATATTGTTGAATAGTTATTCCTGACCAAACCGTAGATCTAAACCCATGGCCTACACTGACAACGACAGCCCGCAAGTAATAACGCATCCGCCCAAGGACGTGTCTAAACGGCTGGCGATGTCCGCGGATCATGCACCGCTGGAAAATACGGGAGATACGACACTTGCTATCACAGAAGATGAACTCCCAACCCGGATCAAACCACCAGCACAACATTTAGAACAACCCGCCGATCAACTCGGAATGGTGCGAGTCGGCTCGATTCTCAAAGGCCGGTTTATTGTCGATCAGGAAATCGGCCGTGGCGGCATGGGGGTGGTTTACCGCGTCCGCGACTACCTGAAGGAACAATTTCAGGATCGCAATCCCTACCTCGCCATCAAGGTGTTAAGCGAGGAATGCAAGGCGCATCCTGACTTTCTGATGGCCTTGCAGCGCGAGGCCGTTAAGGCCCAGAAATTGGCGCATCCTAATATTGTCACCGTCTATGACTTTGATTCGGATGGCTACAATGTGTTTATGACGATGGAATATCTGGAGGGCGAATCGCTGCAACGCTTCTTGTCGCGCCGTGGAATCAATCGTCTCCCGGTAAAAGTGTCACTTGCCCTTATTGACGCGATGGGACAAGGACTCGCTTATGCGCATCAAAAAGGTATCGTGCACTGTGATTTTAAACCCGGCAATGTGTTTCTGACCAATGATGACACCGTCAAGATACTGGATTTCGGCATCGCCCGCGCGGAAAAACGCCCTGGCCAGGTCCAACAGGACATCACGCGCTTTGATGCGGGCGATCTGGGCGCGTTAACGCCCACCTATGCCAGTTGTGAATTGCTTGAAGATGCTTCACCCGAACCCCGTGATGACATTTATTCGCTGGCCTGTGTGGCCTATGAATTACTCGCCGGCCGCCATCCCTTTAACAGGCTCCCGGCCAATGTGGCAAGAGATAGTCAACTCGTGCCCGCACCTATCAAGGAACTGAATAAAAAACAATGGAAAGCCCTGCGCCGTGGTCTCGCTTTTGATCGCGCGTCACGTCCGGCGAGTGTCACGGAATTTTTAGCGGAACTGAATCAGCAGCAGAAGTCTCCAGGCTTGTCACGCGGCAAACAGGCCGTCGCTGGAATTGGGATAATTTTCTTGTTATCCATCATCATCGGTTATTCGATGCAGTATTTCGTTAATCAGAACAAGCCCCTCGACGATACACCCACAGCACTGATACCGGAATCACCTGCTTCGGCTGTACTGTCTGCCGAACAGCAAAAAATGGTGGAACGTCTGCTGGAAGCGGCGGAAATTCACTTTATGGTGCAACGCATAACTGAACCCGAGGGAAGCAATGCCTACGAAGCCTATAAACACGTTTTGGAACTAGACCCCGGAAACGCGCAGGCTAATGCCGGATTAAAACAGATTGCGGATTATTATGAAAACCTGGCCATGGAAAATCTTCCTAATGATGACACTGAAACCACCTTGGCAATCATCCAGACTGGCCTGGACGTGGTGCCGCAACACGCCGGTTTGAGAAAACTAAAAGAAGAACTTGGCGATAAATCGATAACCACACGCTTTTCTTTGTGGATAAAAGATTCCTGGATAAATAGTTTCCTGAACAAATAATTCCTGGTTTAAAAACCTGCGGCGATGAAAGCTTTGGCATTGTAATAAAATAATGGCTGCCTGATTAACAGCACAAACACAGAACGATAAATACTACCCGGTCGTTTGCACATTAGAGGGAAACATGAAGACGGCACGATTAACTCCGGTATTACTCTGTCTTATCGCAATCGCCATTTTGGCTTGCCAATCACAACCTCTTTCCAAAGATCGTTCACAGGGCGCAGGCAACAATTCGTCCGCAGATAACAACAAAAACGCCGATAAATTACTGATAGTCGATTGCCTGTTGCCGGGACAGGTGCGCAAACTGGGCACCTCGATGACGTATCTAACTCCCCGCCACCCCGTCAGAACCTCGGCGCTTGACTGCGAAATCCGTGGCGGCGAATACGTTGCTTTTGATCGCGCTGATTACCGCACCGCGCTTAATGTTTGGCTTGAGACCGCGCTGAAAGGTGACGCTGAATCTCAAGTCAATGTAGGCGAGATTTTCGAAAAAGGATTGGGCACGGTGCCTAACTACAGCCTGGCTTTCGAGTGGTATCGCAAGGCTGCCCAGCAAGGGAATACCCGGGGCGCCATTAATCTGGGCTATTTATACGAGAAGGGGCTCGGGGTCGAAAAAAACACGGCTGAAGCGCTCAACTGGTACCGCAAGGCATCGGGGCTCGATGGTGATGATCTTCAGTTTGCCTCTACGATCGAATCGGAAACAGAACAACGCGTGGAAAAACTCAATACCGAAATTGCCGGCTTACGAAATAAATTGCAGGAGACAGAAAAAACCCTGAAAGAAAAACAGGCTATATTGAGTAAGCAAGAACGCCAAACCCTGCAAACAGCCGCCAACACCTACCGGCAGGAACTCGGCAAACTCCAGGGCCCCTCGATTGAGTTGCTTGACCCGCCCCTTTCCCTAACCCGTGGTATACCCAGCGTTAAACTCCGGTCAGCGATTAAAGAACGCATAATTGTCGGCAAGGTCATCGCCGCCGCAGGTTTGGCATCATTAACCGTCAATAACCGCCCCGAATCCGTGGATAATTCGGGAATTTTTCAGGTGCCTGTGCAAATCAAGAATACCACGACACCGGTCAGCGTGGTCGCCATCGACAAATTGGATCAACGCGCCGCATTAAATTTTCAACTGGTCCCTCACACAACAATTGCCACTGTTCCTACACCGCCACCTGAACCATCAACCCCGCGGGCGGTTACCAATTCCACCGGGATTGAGTTTGGCAATTATCATGCGCTGATCATAGGCAATAACCAGTACACCAGCTATCCGCAACTCGAGACCGCGATTAATGACGCTAAGATGGTGGAAAAACTCCTGAAGGAAAAATACGGCTTTAAAACCACCCTGCTGCTGAACGCCGACCGCTATTCGATTCTCTCGACGCTCAGTGAATTGCGCAAGCAACTGACGTCTAGTGATAACCTGATAATCTACTATGCCGGGCACGGCGAGCTTGATAACTCCAATGAACGTGGGCACTGGCTGCCAGTGGACGCCGAACCGAACAATCCGGCCAACTGGATTTCCAATACAGATATCACCGATATTATTAACACCATGGCCGCCAAGCATGTGATGGTGGTTGCCGATTCCTGCTATTCCGGCGCGCTCACGCGGTCTTCACTGGCCCGGCTGGCTCCGGACTTACCGGATAATCTTCGCACGCGGTGGTACAAGGTCATGGCCGCCACGCGCTCGCGAACCGCGCTCACCTCCGGTGGACTGGAGCCCGTTCTGGATACGGGCAGCGGCGATCATTCGATCTTCGCCAAGGCATTTTTGGATACCCTGCAAAACAACAACACTATTTTGGAGGCCTACACTATCTTCCGGCATGTCTCCAACAAGGTCGTGAAAGACGCCGCCAAAATGCGTATCGAACAAACGCCCCAGTATGCGCCCATCCGTCATAGCGGTCATGAATCGGGCGAGTTTTTGTTTGTGCCGGTGGGGTTGCGCCAACAGTCCTGACCCGCTTTGCATTGGTGGAACGCTATATATACCCTATCCGTTCTTTGTCAACACACTTAACAACACGCACCAACACAACACGTACCAACACAACACGCACCAACACAACACGCACCAAAGCCTACCAATACACACCCCACTGATGGTTGTTATTTTTTTGTATGGTGATTTCGAATTTACTCCACGTACCCGGGGTGACGGGTTTGCCTTTTTTATTCACCAGGTTATCCAGAATAATCTTGGCAACCGCTTTTTGTTCTTTGGCGAGGTATTGGAGATTGGCGATACTCACTTCAAAGGACCGATAGTTCTGAAAAAACTCGGCGACGAACAGCTCGCGCCCCGGCTTAAATTCACTGATAGCACGCAGCTTTTCAATGTCGTAAGTTTCGAAGTATTTTTTAAACAGGCCTGCGAGTTCACCGCTTATTGCATTGGGTGGCCATTGACGTTCTAATTTCGCTGCAACATCATCGGCGATTCGTGAGTTGGGAGCGATAAAATTCAGTACGCCTGCCATTTGTTGCGCATTCACGAAATCAGACGCGGCCAGGTGTTTGTTAAACTGTCGCTCGTGGTAATTAATAATATCCTGAATGCCTTTTTTGGCGGTGTGGTTTTCCGCATGCGATTTCAATACTTCGTTGTAATAATAAAACGCATTTTTTTCCTTGGGCTCGACATAATCACCCGCCGCATAAGCGGCTTCCGCCTTTTCCAGCAACCAGGCAACCCTGGCCTCCTTGTTTTCCACTTCATTTAACCGGCCTGCAAGACGGCGCGCCTCGCTGGAGTCCGCGATCACCAGGTTCAATTTCGCGATGTTTTGCCGCGCTTGCGCGGTCTCGCCCGCCGCCAGGTTTTGTTCCGCCAGGGAAAGATAATGTTGGTAAATATTACGGATACCTTGTTTCGCGTCGTCATTATGCGGATCGATTCGTAAAGCACGTTGGTATTTTGCCAGAGCGTTGTCCTGCTCCGGCTCGGTCAGGCGTGAGGCGTTGAAGTCTTCCGCGGCACCGATTAACAAATTGAGCAACGCGCTGGCGGAGTCTTTAGCCGCATCCACTTGCTGACGCAACTCCGCCACCACCGCTAAATCCGGGGCGACACCTCGAATCGCAGCGAGCGCTGCTTCGGCTTGTTGCAGCTCGTTTCGCTTGAGGTGTCCTTTGACTTGCACCGCGAAATGCGCGGCAATTTTTTTGATGCCCTCACCAGCCTGTTGGTTGCCCGGTTCCAGTTGCAGCACCTGCAAATAACGAAACGCCGCATTATCACCTTTCGGTTCAACCAGCCGCCCTTCTGTAAAATCCTTTTGCGCCTGTGTCAGTAAAACGGGTATATCCAGCGCCGGTTTTTCTTCTCCAATGGAATTTTGAATCTTTTCGACCAATCCAAAATCCGGCATTGGCGCGAAAACCGCGGCAACGGTCAGCACAGCCAGTAACCCCGTTACACCGGCCGCAATGCGAAACACCTTGATTTTCGGAAATGGTTTTTTAGATGCCGTGTTTCTGGATGCAATGGATTCGTAGACCAGGCTATCGCCGGCTTTCGGTATCCAGTATGCGGGTTTGTGCGCCGTTGCTTGAATCACCGTTGGCGGTTCGTCAGGCGCGATATATTCCGAAACCGGTGGGTTGGTTTCCAATATGGCGTTAGCGGCAACGGATGTGTCTTTGACATATTCTCCGGTCACCCGCCGGCCGCTGGCGTCGATCAAGCGGCCTGTCGGCGGTTTCGAATGCTCACCGGTATCCCGTTTTTTATAATAATCCGGCGGCATGATCACGGTGCGATCGGCGTCATCAGCCGGCGGTTGTCTTACCGGCGCCTCCTGCAACAAACGAAGGGCCTTGGTTTTACCCAACAACATGTCCGCCCAAATTAGCGCGTCCTGCGGGCGGTCTTCAGCGCGAAAGCGCAAGGCGTTATCGATGGCGAGTAAAAAATTTTCCGAATATTTTCCCTTGGCTATGACGCTCACCGGCTGATAGGAGTCAGCGACGCCCGACAATATACTGCCACCGCGCTTTAACGCGTCTTCTGGTTTGCGCTTGGTGATCCCGTAATACAAGCTGGCGCCCAGGGAATAAATATCGGTCCACGGCCCTTGTTTGTCGTGTCCTTCGTTGTATTGTTCGAACGGCGCATAACCGTAAGTGACCAGGCTGGTGAGCGTCCGGGTATGGCCATTCGTCTGACGCGCTGATCCAAAGTCCAGCAGGACCGGGGTATGGTCTTCGCGGATATAAATATTGGAAGGCTTAATATCACGGTGAATAAATCCCGCCTGATGCACCAGCGACAATCCGTCCAGCACGGGAATAAAAATATCCAGCAATTCTTCTTCGGGGAAAAAATCCTTGCTTTTATAAATCGTACTGAGATCTTTACCGTGCTCGTATTCCATCACCATATAAGCAGTGTTGTTGCTTTCGAACACACTCAGTACGCGCACGATATTGGGACGGCTAAATCGCGCCAGCGTGCGGGCTTCCTTTAAAAACCGCTCCAGGCCCCACTGATACATTTCACCGTGTTCGCCGGTGAGCGGCCTGACAGTGTCGTCGTCATGCCGGGCGGCAAAATCCAACGGCAAGTATTCCTTAATGGCAACCCGGCGTTCGAGGTTTTTATCCAATGCCAAATAAGTTATTCCATAACCGCCACGGCCCAACACGGTCTGCAATTCAAACCAGTGTAACCGGTAGCCTTCTGGCAAAGTATCGCGATAGTTTTGCTGACTCACAACGCGGGCTTTATTTATCGATGAATTTAGTTATCAAGAAATCGTAAGTTTCATGTGCTGGCGCCGACATGGCAGCCCCATTACGCTCAGAACCCCCAATCCCGGCTTCCGCTTTTCGTAACCCGCCAAACTTGGGCGCATCCGGGGAACGCGGCGTTGCGTTACAGTTATCATAATGTAATTCACAACCTGACACCGCACCTTTAGTAATACCTTTATCTAGGCGTATAGTAAACAATTTTTAGCGGTTTGCGGGAGATGAAAAAACACGTTTAACCGGGACACAACAGGAAAAGCGCTCAGCTTTAACCATAATGTCAGCCACTCGGCGCTGAAACAAAGCCTGTTGTCGTTGCTACTTCCGGATAAATATGCCAATCGGAAAACACCACCCTCAGGCCATTGATTGACGGATTTTTCAGTTCAAAGCTCACAAAAATCGCGCATCCCCTACAAAAACCGCCCTGAACCAATATAATTCATAGTAATGGGGTTTATATAATTCATAGTAATGGGGTTTTGCCCGGCAAGGGAATGATAAAGAGGTAAATTTTCACGAAACGCCAGGTAATCCCGGAAACCGGCCAACATAGGCAAGCCGAACAAATCGACAGATAATGTTTGCTCAACAACCTAAATGCAGTTAGCATTTGAAAATAGTCAACTTACATTGAAAACAATGCGCTGCGGCAGTTCTCATAAATTACATGTCTGCTCCAACATCCATCGTTTCATGCGAGAGATTGATGTTAAGGCGTTTCATTCTGAGGCCGCCAGCCAGAAAGCCTATCTCCTATTGCGCAAGCCCAACCCGGAGGCCCGCAAGTACATCGGCCAACCGGGTTTTGCGCCAAAACCGTTTGATTGCAAATTTAAACCCGCCGAACAGGATTTTGTACACGAGAAATTACGCAAAAAGCTCACAGTGGGGGGGCTAGTGGTTAACCCCACTTTGGATGAATTCCATAAAGCTTTTAAAAGCAAAAAATCATTTGAAACGGCGGTGAAACTGTGGAATGAGCATCGAGCTATCGTATCTGACGCCCCCTCTTACACCGCCAATGGCAAACGCGCGGCGCATTTTTTACCCGGCGCCAAGCAGCTTATGGTAAACAGTGACACCAACAGCCGGTTTTTCGGCTGTGTCCTGCACAGCCGTATTTCCCATACCAGTCACGCCAACTATTTTCACTCGGATTATGATTTGTATGCGTATATCCCCACGTCCAATGCCAAATCCGTACAGAGCTTTTTAAGTCAACTATACAACGCGCCCCATTATCATGAAGTGAATTTTATCAACTACCAGCACCGGTTAAACCGCAGTATGGGCGTACCCATGATACAGCATGCCCCGCAGGAATTGACCGGCCAGCACATTGACGGCCAGGTGTTTGTTTTTATGCCTGACACCCGGACCATATTCCTATTGGCAAATCAACTGGAAATCCGGGAATTTTACCGGGATACACTGGCGGGCCGGCGTTTGAGCAGTCACTGATCTGCGTGCGCGAGCGGGTTATGTTCGATTAATAATTAGCCCACGATCCTTATAATTGATTTAGATTGTTCTTTTAAGCGCCTGAATGAATACGTATAAATCAGGTGTCATTTTTGGGCGCATTCGTATAAAATTTCGACTTCTATTGACACACCTGCTCAGTCAGAAACGCTGATATTAGACCCAGTCTAATCGCAGTATAAAACGATAACGATACAGCGGACCGAAATATGGCGAGAATCGAAAAAAACCAGGAATTAGTTCCGTCTATCCTTGACCGTTTAACGGACAATACCATTTATTCTCATGACCCGGCGTTGACCTCCTCCTTCCAGCGTGTCAAGGAATTGCGGCAGAGCGTGCGGCGTGATCTGGAAAATTTGTTTAATACCCGTTTTCGCATCACCGACCTACCCGGCGAACTGGAACAGCTGGATGTTTCATTAGTCAATTACGGCCTGCCTGACCTTGCGACGATTAACCTGCTGGATTCCACCAGCCGGCACCGCTTTTGCCGGTTCCTGGAATCAACCATTAAAAAATTTGAACCGCGATTTAAAAACGTCGACGTCTCCCATGTGGGCAACGTGGATGAAAATGACCGCACCATGCGCTTTCGAATAGAAGCGGTTTTATACGCTGACCCCCTGCCTGAAACCATCGTTTTCAATTCCGTTTTGGAACCGGTGACACGCACGGTGAAAATTGAGGATTACCAGTAGTGGCGGACGAGTTGTTAGCGTATTACGAGAAAGAACTGGCTTTCATCCGCCAACTCGGCGCAGAATTCGCCGACCGGCATCCCAAAGTCGCCGGCCATCTGAAAATCAGCGAACAATCGGTTGAAGATCCCCATGTATCGCGATTGATTGAAGCGTTTGCCTACCTTAACGCGCGCATTCAATACAAACTGGATGATGACTTTCCGGAACTGAGCGACGCCATGCTGGGCGTGCTGTTTCCCCATTACCAGCGGCCGCTGCCGTCCATGTCGATCATCCAATTACAACCGCCGCCGGAGTTGGACAGTCCGTTTGCGCTGCAGCGGGACGCGCTGCTGGAATCGCAACCGGTGCACGGGCAAGCCTGTAAATTCACCACCTGCTATCCGGTCGACATTTTACCGGTATCCGTGACCTCAGCCACCATGGCGGGATTACCGTTTGTAGCGCCGGGTTCCAACGATATGCAGGGTGCCGCCGCCGTTATCCGCATTTGCCTGAACACCAGTTCCAGCGAAGTGTCTTTCGCGGATTTACGGCCGCAAAAACTCCGTTTTTATTTAAGGGGACAAAGCCAGCACGTTAATCCTTTATATCAGCTGCTCAACAAGGATTGCCTTAACGTGGTGCTGGCGAAATCCGAGGACGATGTACGCCCGAAATTCCTGGGAAAAAACGCCATCAAACCGGTGGGTTTCCAGGAACACGAAGGCTTGCTGCCCTACCCGGCCGCTTCGTTCATCGGTTACCGCCTGTTAACCGAGTATTTTGCCTATCCGGAAAAATTTCTATTTATCGATATCGACGGCCTCGCCGATGCGATTCCCGGCGATGCGGGCGGCGAACTCAACCTGTTTATTTATCTTGCCAATTCCAGCGTGGAACTGGAACACAACATCAACGAAAGCACTTTTGCCCTGCATTGCACGCCGGTGATTAATTTATTCAGGCAGGTCGCGGAACCCGTTGCGCTGGACCATACCCAGCATGAGTATCTCGTGGCGCCGGACAGCCGCCACCCCCAAGGCATGGAAGTGTATTCCATCGACGCGGTCAAGACCTCCTCTTCTGACAACAAAATCATTCATCACTTTCCGATTTACGGCACCAACCACGATGCGGTCGATTCCGATTACAATGTCTACTGGCACTCCAGCCGGCGTTCCTCCAGTCTGGGAACCTTTAATAATGATGACGGCACGGATGTTTTTATCAGCCTGGTCGATTTGCAGTTCAATCCGGACCATGCCGACGACCGCACGCTGGAAATTGATTTAACCTGCACCAACCGCGATTTACCCGCGCAATTACCCTTTGGCAAAGACCAGCCGAAATTTCATTTTATCGACGAAGCGCCGCCGGTAAAAACCATCAAGTGCCTGATGCAGCCGTCCGCGACCATCCGTCCTCCTTTGCGAAACCACGCGCGCTGGCGCTTGATATCGCATCTCAACCTGAACAATTTATCTTTAACCGGAACCGGCAACACAACCGCCGCGTTAAAGGAAATCCTGCGCCTGTATGACTTTAAGGATTCGTCCACCACGCGCGCCATCATTCAATCCATCACGGATATCCGCACCACCCCGGTCAGCGCGCCGATAACCGTCAACCATAAAACCGCGATTTGCCGCGGCACGGAAATCCATCTGGAAATCGACGAATCATTACTGGCGGGCTATAGCCCTTATTTGCTGGTCAACGTGCTCGAACGCTATTTTGCGCTCTATTGTTCCATTAATTCGTTTACCCGTGTTATTGCCACCCTGAAAGGAAAAGAAGGTATACTCAAGCAATGTCCACCACGAATCGGCGAGAAAGTCCTTCTTTAATCGACCAGCTGACCGGTCAACCCGCCCGGTTTCAGTTTTTACAAGCGGTGCGTTTGCTGCAGCACGCGGATCATGCCCGGTTGCAATCCGCCTCACAACCGTCAGCCGCGCAAAAATATGTCCGGCAAAAACCCCAGGAAATCGCCCAGTACGCGGCCTCCATTAACGAATTCATCCGGTTTCACACCGAACAGCAGCTCGCATTCGCGGCATCCGAAGTAACCGAAGTCACGCAACAATCCAGCACGCACCATGAAACCCAGTTAAAGCAATGGCAAGTGACCGTCACCTTTATGGGTCTAACGGGGATGAGCGGCATACTGCCTTATCACTATACCGAAACCCTGCTGCAACAACTCAAAAACAAAAATTACTCGTTGCTGGAATTTCTGGAGTTATTCAACCATCGAACCGTTTCCCTGTTTTACCGGGCCAGCACCAAATACAAACTGCCGATTCAATATGAAAAGGGAAAGCTCGGCGTCCTTAAAAATAATCGGGATGATTTTACCCAGTCGCTGTTGTCACTCACAGGCCTCGGCACTTCGCAAGTCACCAACCGCCTGCTAACCGACGACGAGGCGCTATTGCGTTACAGTGGTTTATTCAGCCAATCGGTCAGAACATCTTCCGGTCTACGCCGCATGCTGACAGAACATTTCGGTTATCCGGTTAGCATTGATGAGTTTCAAGGACAATGGCAGGAATTGCTGCCTGATTTACGCAGCCGCTTGACCGGCAGGCAATATCCCAAAGGCTGCAATGCTTGCCTGGGCAAGGACGCCAAACTTGGCTCCAAAGGTTGGTTTATGCAAGGTAAGATAACCATCAATGTTGGCCCTTTGGAACCCAAACAGTTCGAAACGCTGGCGCCGGGAAGCAAAAAGCTTAGAGCATTAAAAGAATTAGTGCGCTTTTATGTCGGCATTGAACAGGACTTTGAAATCAATATGACGTTGAGGCGATCCGACTTATCCCGGAAATTAACTCTTGACAGGAACAATCTCCCGGTATTGGGCTGGAACAGCTGGTTTGGCAACAAGCAAACCGAAATGGCCCATACCGAAACCATTAAAATCAGGGTCTCTGAACGCAGCTAAAGTATAAATAGTTAACCGTCCCACAGGAATTCAGACTAAATAATACGGAGCACATCGTGATTAATGTTAATCTCAAATCGCTGGTTGATAAACTGAATGACCTCACCCGCAACGCGCTGGAAGGCGCCGCGGGAATTTGCCTGTCACGGGCGCAGTACAGTGTTGAAATAGAGCACTGGCTGCTGAAAATCCTGGAACAGGGTGATAGCGACCTGCTCTCTATCCTGGACAAGTACGAAGTGGATGTGGGCAAGGTAATTGCCGGTTTGAATAAAACCATTGAGCGTTTTAAATCCGGCAACACCCGTCCGCCCTCCTTGTCACCGGCGGTTGTGGATCTTGCCAAAAATGCCTGGGTGTTATGCTCCGTCGAATACAATCATCCCCAAACCACCAGTGCGCACCTGTTAACAGCCATCATGCTCGACGATGTGTTCCGGCGCCAGGCGCTGGATATCTCCATTGAATTTAAAAAAATCCCGCCGGAATCGGTGCGGGAACTAACGGCGGCCATTGTGGGCACTACGGCCGAATCCGCCACCCTGCGGCAAGGTTCATCATCCCTGTCATCGGGTGAACCCGGTCAGGTGCAACGCCCCAGCAAAACACCCTCCCTGGATAAATACACGATTAACCTTACCGACCGCGCCAAACGCGGCGAAATCGATCCGGTCCTGGGCCGTGACCAGGAAGTGCGGCAGATTATTGATATCCTGACCCGCCGCCGGCAAAACAATCCGATCCTGACCGGCGAAGCCGGCGTCGGTAAAACCGCCGTGGTCGAAGGCTTCGCGCTGCGCATCGCCGCCAACGACGTGCCCGAACCGTTAAGAAATGTTGCCGTGCATACCTTGGATCTTGGCTTGCTGCAGGCCGGGGCCAGTGTCAAAGGCGAATTTGAAAACCGGCTGAAATCGGTGATCAGCGAAGTCAAAGCATCACCGCAACCGATCATTATGTTCATCGACGAAGCACACACCATGATCGGCGCCGGCGGCAAGGAAGGACAAGGCGACGCGGCCAACTTGCTAAAACCCGCGCTCGCGCGCGGCGAGCTTCGTACTATCGCCGCGACCACCTGGGCGGAGTATAAAAAGTATTTCGAGCGCGATCCCGCCCTGACGCGCCGTTTCCAGGTCGTCAAGATCGAGGAACCGGATACCGCAAAAGCCATCGATATGATGCGCGGCATCGCCAAAACGCTGGAACAGCATCACAAGGTACATATCCTGGATGAAGCCATTGTCAGTTCCGTCACGCTGTCACAGCGCTATATCCCGGGACGGCAACTGCCTGATAAGTCCGTCAGCCTTTTGGATACAGCGTGCGCGCGCGTCGCACTGAGCCAAAGCACAACACCCTCGTTAATTGAAGATTGCCAGCGCCGTATCCGCCAATATGACACCACCATTACCATGCTCGAAAAAGAACATGCCTTGGGTGGCGATTGCGAACAGCGTTTGCAGGAACTGCGGCAAGCAAGAGAAAAAACCGAACACGAACTGAGTGGCTACACTGCGCAGTGGGATACGGAAAAAAACCTCACCCAGCAGATTCTTGCCATACGCAAGCAACTTGAACAAGACTTTCTGTTGAACAAAAAAGGCAGTGCGGCGGGATCAACTGCCGATAAAAAAGCAGCCAAACCGCTCAGCGATACCGAACGCACCGACTTCAAACAGCAGCTCATGCGTTTGTATGAAGAACTGCGCCAGATCCAAGGCGAATCACCCCTGATGCTGGCCGATGTCGATT
>DATCIR010000317.1:0-18046 GCA_036507695.1 Gammaproteobacteria bacterium | reverse complement strand
CCCGCGCGGGCGCGTGGATTGAAACGGGTTCATGGCCTGAAAAATCCTGATACAATTGTGTCGCGCCCCGCGCGGGCGCGTGGATTGAAACTTTAATCTCCTGTTTTGTTATTATTGGTTAATTAGTCGCGCCCCGCGCGGGCGCGTGGATTGAAACAGCTTGGAATAATCTGCTAATGCTAAATGCTGTCTGTCGCGCCCCGCGCGGGCGCGTGGATTGAAACCATTGCAGTGACACGCCTAACGGGCATCTTTTTGGTCGCGCCCCGCGCGGGCGCGTGGATTGAAACTCCAGTTAAAAATCAATTAGCCCAAGGTTAAAAAAGTCGCGCCCCGCGCGGGCGCGTGGATTGAAACCTCCTCCTGTGTCCGGCGCATCATTGAGTCGGTCTCCGACTCTGTGTCCGATTGTTTTGGCCTAAGCCACTATGCGCTGTGTCTTGGGTTTGATTACATTTCTTTTAACTGGGAGAAAAACTAAATAAAAACTGATATATCAATAGGATAGGAATTTTTACCTGCTTTAGCCGCATGAAATTCCAGCGTTTAGCGTTAGAGAGATACCATGAAAAAACGTAACTATCATGACGGATTATCATGGTAATACCCCCGAATGATTAAACGCACCCAATGGCATAAGCGGATTCAAACCGCGCTGAAACGCAGCCGCATTATTACCTTGGTCGGCCCGCGCCAATGCGGTAAAACCACGCTGGCGCGGGATTTTGTACCGGAAGACTCGGCCAATTACTTTGATCTGGAGGATCCCGTCAGTCTGGCGCGGTTGGATGAACCGATGACGGCGCTGGGATCACTTCAACCTAGAAACCGCAGTTGAACAGCGTGCAGAGTGCGTCGAATTTGGCGCGCCGCTAGGCGCAACGAGGCGCAATAGCGAGCTATTGCAACGAGTTGCAACGACGCAGCGCGCCAAAGGCGGCGTGCTCTGCATGCTGTAGCGGCCCTCACCCACTCGGTGAACTCGCTGAAAAGCACAAACTTCAATTGGCGCAAGCATTTGCTGTTTCCTCGAAGCGGTCAACTGCGGTTTCTAGGTTCAAGGTTTGATTGTTATTGATGAGGTGCAACGCCGGCCGGGCCTATTTCCGGTACTGCGTGTGCTGGTAGACCGCGCGTCATTTGCCGGGCAGTTTCTGATATTGGGAAGCGCTTCCGGGGATTTATTGCGGCAATCATCCGAAACGCTGGCGGGCCGTATGGAGATGCTGCGGTTACGTGGTTTTAGCTTGCAGGAGTTAGGACAAAAGGCTCACCAGTTACATTGGTTGCGCGGCGGGTTTCCGCTGTCTTATCTGGCTTCAAGCGAGGAAGATAGCCTGGCGTGGCGTAAAGGGTTTATCCAAACGCTGTTGGAGCGGGATTTTCCTTAATGGGGTGTTCAACTGCGGCGACGGCACTGTGGCGGTTTTGGACCATGTTGGCCCATTACCATGGACAAATCTGGAATGCCGCCGAGTTTGCCCGGGCCATGGGCGTAAGCGAGTCCACGGCGCGCCGCTATCTTGACTTGCTAAGCGATGCGTTTATGGTGCGGCAGCTCCAACCCTGGCATGCCAATATCCGTAAGCACCAAATCAAGTCACCCAAAATTTATATCCATGATTCCGGATTGCTGCACCAGTTGCTGGGTATCACCAGCGAACGGGATTTATTGACCCACCCAAAAATTGGCGCGTCGTGGGAAGGCTACGTGATTGAGGAAGTCCTGTCGGCTGTACAACCCGATGATGCCTGGTTCTGGGGGACGCATCAGGGTGCTGAAATTGATTTACTGTTGCGAAAAGATGGGCGCTTGGTGGGCGTGGAATGCAAACGCACGGACGCTCCCCGGATAACACCGTCAATTCGTACAGCACTGGCGGATTTAAATCTTGAAAAAGTAGTTGTGGTGTATCCGGGGGACAAGCAGTTCACGTTGGCGGAGCAGGTGGAAGGGTGGCCGTTAAAGGATATCGCCAACATATCTGACTTCTAGCCTTTTATTTCTCTTTAACAATCCAACCGAAAAGCAATAAGTTACAATAGCGATTAAAAAGATTGGTAATATCAATTATTTTCTTTTATGTGCTTGCTGGGACTTAAACTATTCAGCAAACATCTCCTGCAATACACCAAGTGTTTTGGATGCGACCGGTTTGCTGATTTTACCTAGTTTTTTGACTAGGCGGCGTTTGTCGACGGTACGGTTTTGATCGAGAACGATTTGACCTTTTTTGCCCTGGAAGGTGACCGGGATCCGGGAGGGGTAATCGCGGCCTTTGGTTGTCATCGGGGCCACAATAATAGTGCTGATGAAGTGATTCATCTCATTCGGTGAAATAACGACGCAGGGCCGGGTCTTTTTGATTTCGTGTCCCAGGGTTGGATCGAGGGCGACAACATAAACATCAAAACGGTTGATTACCACTGCCATTCGGTTTCATCCCATTTCGTGTTGGGTAATGAATCTTGATCCAGGAATGTGTCGTCATCCTTTTGCGCCATATCGGCAAATGCGTTCGCCCATCCGGCGCGTGTTTTACTGACAGGTGTAACAACCAGATGGTCGTCTTCAATTTCAAGCTCCACTTCGTCTTCGAGCTGGCATTGGTCGAGAATGCTTTTTGGCAATCGGATGCCTTTGGAATTACCGATTTTGATTAGCTTTGCTTTCATAACCTTGACTCCAGTAAAGTAAGCACATTGTAATTACGTAGTACAGAACATGTCAACGGCCGATTCACAGGATTCTTTAACAATAAAAGTCATGGCTAAATGGCGCTTACTTAAGCTCAGAACCATCGTCTTCACGGCGAAAGCCGGGATCCAAAATCTACAGTAAAATTAAAGGACTCGAAAATTAAAGGACTCGGAGCCCTTTACTCGGAGCCCTTTACAAGGAAAGTACCGAGTGTTAGATTGCGCGAACACTAACACACGAGTAGGGTTATGCCACGCAAACCGCGGTTTTTCTTACCGGGTATACCCGCCCACGTTGTGCAACGGGGCCGCAGCCGGGAGCCGGTGTTTTTTGAAGACAGTGATTATCAGGCTTATCTGAACTGGCTGGAAGAGGCGGCAGAGCGCTATGGCTGCGCCATTCACGCCTATGTTTTGATGACCAATCACATCCATTTATTGGCGACGCCCAAAGACCAGGAAAGCATCAGCCGGATGATGCAATACACGGGCAGACGTTATGTGCCTTACATCAACCACAGTTATGGGACCAGCGGCAGCCTCTGGGAAGGCCGTTACAAGGCGTCCTTAATTCATGACGAGCAATATTTACTGGCCTGCATGCGTTATATCGAATTAAATCCGGTCCGGGCAGACATGGTGACAGCGCCCGGCCACTACCGGTGGAGCAGCTATCGGCATAACGCCCAGGGTAAGGACGACACCTTGGTGGCGGAACATCCCCTGTATACAAGCCTGGGGAAAACCAAGGCCAACCGGTGCGAAGCCTACAAAGCGCTGTTTAAGACCCGGGTAGAAGAGACTCAGTTGAAGGCCATCCGCGCGGCATGGCAGACGGGCACCCCGTTGGGGGGTGAATACTTCAGGGAAAAAATTGAACGCAAACTCAAGACCAAGGTTGGTCAGGCCCGCCGCGGGAGGCCGTATGGCCCATTAATTAAAGCATTAAAGGGCTCTGACCCCATTAAAAAGAGGATTGTATGAACGAAACCAAGATGAGCAGATACCGCAATACCGCGCTGAGCGGCCTGGCCGAGATTATTTTCTGGAGCCGCTGGCTGCAGGCGCCGCTCTATCTGGGTTTGATCGTCGCGCAGGGTGTGTATGTCTATCTGTTTGCCGGCGAGCTGTGGCATCTGGTGCATGATGCCCAAAAAATCGGCGAAACCGAGATTATGCTCATCGTGCTCGGCCTGATCGACGTGGTGATGATTGCCAATCTGCTGATCATGGTGATCATCGGCGGCTACGAGACTTTCGTGTCGCGCCTCAACCTGCGCGAGCATCCCGACCAGCCGGAGTGGCTGGCGCACGTTAACGCCGCGACCATGAAAATCAAGCTGTCGATGGCGCTGATCGGTATCTCGTCTATCCATCTGCTCAAGACCTTCATCAACGCCGGACAGCTGAACGAGCACACCATCAAGTGGCAGGTGATTATCCATATCACTTTCATCCTCTCCGCTATTGCAATCGCCTTAACCGACCGCATCATGAGCAAGACGCTGCTCGACGCGCACCGGAATCTTGAAACGGAGTAGCCGGCGCAAACCCGGTTAGCACCAAGAACAATGACCACTAAAATAAGCCGGTTCTGCTAAAACACATCCCAAGTTATTAAGTAGGCCGCTGACCTAAGGGTTTACTGAAACTCTCTTCTTTTTCTTCCTTGTCCCAGAGACGTGCTCCCCACGCATCGTCCACAGGCCTGCGCCGGCGCGGATTATGGCCAATTTGTCCAGATTGCGGCCAACCGGCGGTAAATTTCCGCCCGGTTGACTAAATTGTCGTGGATTGAGGCTAAAGAAAAGTAAAAGCCCTGTCGTTAAATAAAAATATAGGCTCCTTGATTATGTGGGAAGGGATACAAGCCTCTAAAATCGCTGTCGAACCGGATATCTGCCTGTATTACCGCTCAAATCAATGGACTTGGAATGAATTCAAAGGGTTTCCGCTGCGATTTAATATCGAAGTTTAGTGAATACATCGTTGATGCCGGAAGGGGTTGAGTACATTAAAAAAAGTAATGTCGTGTTTAATCCTATTAGCCACGATGAAATCTTCAGGCTTCATGGCAGATTGCGAAATGCGTGATGTTTATGCACTAACGGCATGCGAAAACGGCCTGTTACGGTGTTTGGGAACCAGGCTTCAAGCAATGCCCGGTGGTATACATAACATGGGCCGATGCGTGCGCGCGGACTAAAACGGCGCAATGAGGTTAGCCGGCCGGACAGGCTATTAAAAAATGAGGAAATCAGCGTATTACGTGATATTCCAGCCGCTCCGGATTGGCCGCCGCAGGGAGAAAGTACGGGTTAAATGTTGTTAGGACTATTTTTGGGTTGTATTGAATAAACGATCGCTATTGGAGGTATCGCAAATGAAACTCGATAAAACGGTGAAGGAAAAGCATCAATCGTCTGAGGAAGAAGGCGTCAGTCTGGCCCGGGCTTTCTTATTAAGTCTTGACGCGCCCTCGGATGCGGAAATGGCGCAGGATTGGCTGGCCGAGGCTTACCGGCACGTGCGGCAACTGGATGATAAGACTGCTCAGTTTGTGTTGGCGCAAGAGATTAAGCGTAAAGCGCTGGCGTTGATGCGTAAAATAACTATTACATTCAGCGGCGGAAGCAGGACAACGTGATTCCGTTCCGTGCTCAAATTTAAATGACCGGGGTTGGGTGCTGCATACCTCACCGATTCTGAAATGACAATGAATAAGGTATGCATGTCGCCATACCGGTATCACCTCGGACAGGAACCGGATGTGCGGCGTATCCACCCGGCGCGTCAACGTTCTGACTAGCTATAACTCTTATAACTCCATAAATATGTATACGCTGCTTTTCACCCCCCTGCCTCCTCGCTCTATTGCATGAAACCTGAACGCCCGCAGTTAATAGCCGTGCGCTATCGCCGCGCAAGACGCATCATCTAATCAAGCACTTAAGCATTCCTGACGCACCGCGGTCCGGTTGTGTGACGGAGCTGCGCCGCAGCGCTTAAATCCTCAAAATAATATTTTTCATTCCCTGGAATATTTACCCCGGCTGGTTGTTTGTTCAATTGTCCGCAGTCGTATTTTGGCGCCGGGGGGGTAGGTTTCTTATTCGCTGGCCCAATTAATGACTGCCCACCAAAAATTTCTAACAGGAGAGAACGTCATGTCAAAATCACTGAACAGCCGCGCGCGTCTTGCCGCGGCAATGCTGCTCGCAGCCGGGACCGCGGTATCGATAAGTGCACAGGCCGGCGATTATGGAACGGACGCGAAAAAGAAAGATGAACCAAGCGTACAAGTGACCATGTTTGCGCCGGTTAAAGGCGATCGCGTGGGTATTGGCGGCCGGGGCTGGTTTGTCGATCTTGCCATCGTGTTTGATACCACGCTGGAGAAAACCGGTTTCAACGGCTTTCAGTTGACCGGGCCCGCGGGGCATAACAACGTTGCGCCTTTCCCCGGTACTTTTTCCACCGGCGCCGATGAAAAGCTTCCCGGCTTGATCGTATTGCTTTCCACTACTGCTGGCGGTGCGATGTCGTGCCAGAACATCGCCAATCTGTTCAATCTCACCGGTGTTACCAATGTGACCGAGACTGAAATCGAGCTGTGGGACACCTGGCTGGTCGGTGCGCCCAACTTCGGTGTGAATACGGAGAGCACTATTTATGTGGCAATGGCCGATGATTTGAACGGTGACGGCATCTATAACGATGCGCCCAGCGTGGTGGCAGACGCCAATGGCGATGGCATTTGTAACAAAAAGGACCTGAAGGCGCTTGGCATTGTGTCGAATATCGCAAAAGCCCAGTTCTATATCAATCCGTAAAGATATCAATCCGCCGCTCGTTGAGCCTTTAGTTGCAAAACGAGCGGCGGGTGATTACGCAGCTCTACGATTATAAATTAACGAATAATCTGCGAAGACTGCGGTTTATAAAAACCTCACATTCATACTACAGAAGGAGTATCTTCATGTTTCAAACAAACAAACACTATCTGCGCGGCTATGCGTCCATCATTGTCCTGGCTGGGGCAGTCATTGCAATGCCGGCCTTCGCCGGCGATATGGGCGGCGTTATGATCAAAGCTCCCAAGGACGGCGCCACGTTATCCGCCAGCGGCGAGAACAAACTGGAATACGAAATCAAGTTGGGCGAGGGTGACGATCATTTTCACGTATGGGTTGACGGCGATCGCGGCGGCCCGGTTCGCGATCTGAAAGGCATGTACACATTGCCGAAGATGGCGCCCGGCAAGCACGCCATTATCGTGAAAATTGTGGACAAAGCGCATGCGCCAACCGGACCGGAGAAAAGCGTATTCGTTAAAGTTGAGTAACACGCGTGGCTGTGGATTATGCCTACGCGTTAGTACAGGTGGCGCATAACTTCGGGGCTGTCGCGGTCGCCGGCAGTCCCGCGGCCGCCTGGCTGTGGGTGCGCGAGCAGCGCGGAGCTCCCGAGCTGCTCGCGTGGCTCACGGTATCCGGATGGCTAGTACAGGCGATGAGCGGCGTGGGTTTCGGACTTACCACCTATTTGTCACGCGGCGAGTTGCCTGAAGTCACCGGGCTTGCATTGATTGCGCTTTATATCAAGGTGGCCTGCGCCGCCGCTGGATTTTCACTAAGCTTGTTTTATCTGTTGGCGGCGCCACAATGGCGCGGGCAATCGCAGTGTTGGATATGGCCAGGCCTGTGCGCGCTGGGTATCACCGCATTATCCGCGGCGGCGTTCTTGCGCTGGTTCGGTTAACCGTCAATTCCAATCCAAGAGGGGATCACATGAATACGAAGCATTTTCGAACGGTATGCAACGCGGCGGTCATTGCCGTAATGATGGCATCAAGCATGGTCATGGCGAGTGTGCCGGAAATCGGCCCGCTGCCGCCGGTGCCCGCTAACCCCGACAACGCGCCAACCGCCGCGCGCATGGCGCTGGGTCAGGCCTTGTTTTTCGATAACCGTATCTCCGGTAACGGTAATTTGAATTGTTCCAGTTGCCATTTGCCGGACGTCGGTTGGACCTTACCGTCGGCGTTTTCCATCGCCAACGAAGGTTTTGTCGAGCGCCGCAGTGCGCCTACCTTAATCAATGTCGGTTACAACATGGCCTTGATCTGGGACGGCCGCGCGCCGAATCTGGAAAAACAGGCGATTGGTTCCACGACCAATCCGGTGCACAAGGGACAGAACATGGAGAAATTAATGCAAATTCTCAATGACGATCCCAAGATGGCCGCCATGTTCCAGGCGGCGTATAACAGCAAACCGAATCCCGATGATTACGGCCGCGCGATGGCGGTGTGGCAACGGCACTTTCTGGTAACGGGTGACAGCGATTTCGACCGTTACATGAAGGGAAACATGTTGGCCATGAGCGAATCGGCGGTGCGCGGCATGGAGCTTTTTAAAGGCAAAGCCGGCTGCATCGCTTGCCATAACGGGCCCAACTTCACCGACTCCGGTTTTCACAACACCGGTCTCAAGCGCAATAAGGAGTTTGATAAGCCCGAGTTTCAAATGATTCTGGTGTTCGATGCCAAACGCATGAAGATCGACAACCCCGAAAAAGTCAATGATGATCCGGGCCGTTATCTAGTCACCAAGGACAAAGCCGACTGGAAAAAATTCAAGACGCCGACCTTGCGCAACATCACCGATACCGCGCCGTACATGCACGATGGGCGCTATGAAACTCTGGATGATGTTATCGATCATTACAACCGTGGCGGCGACAAGGTGGAAAACCAGGATGCGCGCATCAAGCCGTTGAAACTCAGCAATCGGGAAAAATCAGACCTCAAGGAATTTCTTGAATCCCTGTGGGGTCCGTTACCGAAGTTGAGTGATACTTTGTAAAGCGAAATTACTTGGCTGCGATTCATTTTCGCGTGTGCAGCGGGGATGAAATCCTCCCTAACCTGAATGAAACTTACTTATTGACTAAATCCCTCTCCGTGAAGAGGGTGCCGCAAAAGCCGTTTTTCTGTAGGTTGGCGGTGAGGTACGAACCCCAACATACTTTGATTTCCACACGGTTTCTGTTGGGCTTCGTACCTCAGCCCAACCTGCGCATGAGTTTTACGACATCCTCTGAAGGGAGCGGGAATTTATGTTAGTGCCATTCGGTTGCTCGGAATGGTGCTTAATCAAAGCGGCGTTAATTTCATTTCAAACTGCCAGGTTCCGCATTGCATCCCGGCTAAGTGTTTAGCCGATATTCAATATAGATTCTCCGGAATCCTTCCTGAGTTATCCGGCTAAAACCGCGCCTGTGATACTTCCGCGATATTTCTTCATCATAATCGAATTCGACGTCGTTGCGATCTCGTGAATGACGATTAAAGATTTTCTTCAGGCAAGGAATAAATTGCTGTTTCAAATGTTCTTGGCCTTAGCAGCAATGCTTTTCACAAACAACTCAACGCAGCGCCATTACCCGTTTGTTACCAGGGGACGGATTAACCATAAACAGGAGGAAATACACCATGGGTATTACCCGTCACATCATGTCGTTATCCGCAACACTACTTTTACTTTCAGCGGCGGTTTTTCCAGCCGCGGCTACGCCGTTACCGGCCGGCACTTTGCTTACTATCGACCCCGGTGTCAATGACGCGTCGTCGCCGGCTTGCCAAACGGGTTCGTGTTTTACAGTCAGAGTGAGCGGCGTTAATTTTACAGCGTACTATAACTTACAGCCGGGAACCGACGGCGGCATTGTCATCGGCAAGAGCCAGGCGCGGGGTTTAAGCCCAGAGCCGGGTGAGCTGGCGAACTTTGTCCGTATCGACACCGTGGAAGCGCCGGGATCGATGTTTACTACGCCGTATTTTTCCGATTTAAATGATGCTTCCGCCAACAAGTTCGATGACCAGTCGTGTTCAAGTTCCAGCAGTTGCGCGGGTAAAACCGTGCTGGGCGCCTGGAACAAATCCGGCGGTTTCGGGCTCAGCTCGATTTTGGGTACTTCCTCTAGCGCGTGCGCCGTCGCCGGTTATCCCAGCACCTTTTGTCCGGGTGTCACCAAATGGACGATGACTCCGGCGGGCGCTCCCGGTATTGATGGCGACCGCTATGTGCTGGAGTATGTGCGCTTGGTTAATGATACCCTGGATGGCCAATTTCACAACACCTTTGCCGTCCACCTCGAAGGCACGATTGTGTTGCCTAGCGTGGAGGGCGTCGATCTCGCCGTGGAGTTGACCGCCGCGCCCAATCCGGCCACGCAAAATTCGCCGCTGACCTATACCGCTACCGTGCGCAACAATGGCGCACAGACGGCGTCGAGCGTGAATTTCAGCGATACTTTACCGCCGGATGTTGACATGGTTTCCGTCACGCCCAGCCAGGGTTCGTGTAACGGCACGGCGGTAATTTCCTGCGCCTTGGGTGATCTTGCCGGCGGCGGCAGCGCGATGGTGCAGATTACGGTGACGCTAAATGCGGCCGGCACGCTGGTCAATAGCGTCAGCGTTAATGGTGTCGACACCGAGGCAAACGTTGAGAACAACAACGCGGCATCCAGCGTTGTGGTGAACGCACCGCCCATGATCGCGGATCTTGGGGTCACGATGACAGCGGGCCCGAATCCGGTTAAACGCCTGAGTAACCTGACCTATAGCATTAACATCAGCAACAGCGGCCCCGATAGCGCCGGCAGTGTCCTGGTGTACGATACTCTACCGTTTGGTTTTAGCGTTGTGTCGGTAAACAGCAACCAGGGGACTTGCGGAGTGTCCGGCCGCACAGTGTATTGCAGTTTTGAAACTTTGATGAGTGGCGGCAACGCAAGCATGACAATCGTGGTGAGGCCATTGCTGCGCGGCAGTTATTCCAATACGGTGCGCGCGAGCAGCAGCACCCAGGACAGCAATACCGGTAACAACAGCGCCAGAGTAACGGTAAGGGTGCGGTAGTTGTTAATACCGGCGAGCGGCGTGCGCGCCGCTCCCTCGGTTGATTTGGGCTTGGTGACCTGCGCCGTGAAGGCGGAACTGGAATCGGTGTGCGCGTCATGGGTAACGGCTTGCGCGGCGGTTTTCGTGATAGTTTTGTGAAACTTTAGGATTAAAGTTATTGGCCGCCTTCCGGGTTGAGTATTTTTTTATCCCTCGAAATAGTTTTTCCCGCAAGGTGTTTATTTCGTTAGTCATGTTGCCCGGCCGGGCGCGGTCAGCGGGCGCGGGCCAACAGCCGCGGAACGTTCACCAGTACGGCAACAGTATTGACGAGCGCCAAGGATAGCAATAGCGCCAATAACAGCGCCAGTGTGACGGCCACGGTTAGATAAGGTGGATCAAGGACAGCAACGGTTAGGGCGTTGTTGTCTTCTTAGCCGTAGCGTGAGCCCGGCCCGCTGGTTTTAACGAATTCTGTATTTCGGCCAAGAGGAGGATGCCAAAAGGAGGATACTGGTAACCACTACAAACAAATATTTACTGTAACCGTAACATTTCGCCGTTTGGTACGACTATACTTCGTCTTGCCGTAGCGAGATACCCACAAACATGATAATTGGAGAAACTATATGAGTAACAAGAAATCTGTTGTAGCCATCGCCGCCGCCGCGGCAGCGTTAGCCGTTTCATCGTTCGCCTTCGCGGCCAAAGCTCCCGAAGGAAGCACCGGCCCCGCCGTAGCCGCCGGCGACAAAGTGCATTGTTATGGCCTGAACTCCTGCAAAGGCGCCACAGACTGTAAAACTTCCATAAACGCGTGCAAAGGCAAGAACTCCTGCAAAGGTAAGGGTTTCAAAGCCGTGACCGCGAAGGAATGTTTGGATCAGGATGGCACCATCGCCGACCAAAAGAGCTAATACCGTTTTGTAACCGGCCGCTCGGTGATGCGGTACTATTCGGCACCATCGAGCGGCACCATCGAGTGGCACAAACGGGGATTAACAATGTCGGCAATTCGCAAGGCGTCTCCCGGATTTGGACTCGGGCTGCGCACCGAACACTATCCGGATTTTCTCGACGCTCCACAACCGGTGGATTGGCTGGAGATCATTTCTGAAAATTTTCTGGTGCCCGGCGGCAGGCCGCTGGTGGTGCTGGATCAAATCCGCGAACGTTATCCGCTGGCCATGCACGGTGTTTCGCTTTCGCTCGGCGCGCCGGCCGAACCCGATCGTGACTATCTGGCCGCGCTCAAGAAACTTATCCAACGCGTGAATCCACTGTGGGTTTCCGACCACTTATGCTGGACCGGTATAAACGGTATTAACACCCATGATTTGTTGCCGCTTCCCTATCACGAGCAGGCGTTGACGCATATCGTGCGGCAGATAAGGCAGGTGCAGGATTTCCTGGAGCGGCCGCTGTTGATTGAAAATGTATCCAGCTATGTTAGCTTTACCGACTCGACCTTGAGCGAGTGGGAATTCCTGCGCGCGGTGTGCGAAGAGGCGGATTGCCTGTTGCTGCTGGATGTGAACAATATTTATGTCAGTAGTTTCAACCATGATTTCGATCCGCTGACTTACCTGCGCGCGATTCCGCCGCAACGGGTGCAGCAAATTCATCTTGCCGGGCATAGCAACAACGGCGACCATATCGTTGACACGCACGATCATCCGGTTGTCGATCCGGTGTGGCGGTTATATCGCGCGGCGTGTGAACATATTGGCCCAGTCGCCACCATGATCGAAAGGGACGATCACATTCCGCCGTTGCCCGAATTGCTGGCGGAGCTTGGCCAGGCGCGGCGGATCGCCGCCGCGGTTCACGCACGGCAGGTGGCCTGATGAACAACATGCTTACTGAGCTGCAAACGGAGTTTCAGGATTATATTCTTGGCCGTAGTGATCGTGCGCTGGCGCGCATCGAATCCACCGCGGCGCTGCCGGCGGAACGCCGTCTGGATATCTACCACAACGCTTACCGTGCCCGGCTGGCCGAAGTGATGGCCGATACCTACGAGCGCGTGGTGCTGTATATCGGCGAAGAGTCCTTCGAGAACGCCGCCTGGGCGTATATCGAGGGGCATCCACCAATCACCCGCAATGTGCGCGACTACGGAAGGACATTGCCGGAGTTTCTTGCCACTTATTTTGCCGATGACCCCGAAGTGGCGGAGCTCGCCGGGATGGATGCGCGGCTGCGCTACACCTTCGATGCGCTGGACGCCGATGCGCTGGGTGTTTCCGATGTTGCCATTATCCAGCCGCAGGAGTGGGAATCCGTGGCGTTCACCCTGCATCCGGCCGTGAGTTTTCAGCAGTTTCATTGGAATACCCCCGCGATTTGGTTAAGCCTCAGCGAGGAAGCAGCGCCGCCAGCGGCGGAGCAATTATCACCGCCGGTCGTCTGGCTGTTCTGGCGCAAGGAGTTACAACCGCATTTTCGTTCACTGTCCGGTGCGGAACACGCCGCATTACAAGCAGCCGCTGATGGACAGACATTCGGTGCTATCTGTTCACTACTCGCCGAACACTGGCCCGAACTGGATGTCACCACGAACCTCGCGGCATGGCTGCGCACGTGGCTGGATGATGGCGTTCTGGCTAAAGTGCTTTAACTACCTTTCTCCAGCCCGCATTTCTCACCAGGCCGCCTGGTGAGAAATGCGGGTTAATGGTGGGGTGGTTCAAGGATACCGGTCCGGCGTCGATATGATTCCTGATACGAGGGGACCGCATCGATGAAAATCGCTATTATTTCCGATATACACAGCAATCTTGAGGCCTTAACCGCCTGCTGCCGGGTAGCCGTGGAAGCGGGCGCGGAAAAATTTGTTTGTCTCGGCGATTGTATCGGTTACGGTCCCGATCCCGTTGCCGTACTCGATATGCTGCAAGGCCTGCCCAATTTTGCCTGCGTACTGGGGAACCATGATGAATACGTGTTTAATTCGATTGGCAGCACCAGTTCGGCCGCGGTACAGAGCGTTGCAAAATGGACAATAGAACAGCTGGATAAGCCGCACATCCGGTTTTTGCGATCGCTGGACTATATGGCGGTGGAAAACGGTGTGACCTATGTCCACGCCTCGGCGTATGAGCCCAACACCTGGGCTTATGTAACCTCGATCGATCAGGCCAGGAAATGCATGAATGCGGCAAGGACCAACTTGGTGTTCTATGGCCATGTCCATGTTCCCATGATTTTTCATGAGAAACCGGATAACACGATAGAGCTGATCAGGCCGCTGGCGGGAAAGAAGATACCGCTGTTTCCCAACCGGCGTTATGTAATCAATGTTGGTTCTGTCGGACAGCCGCGCGATGATAATAATGAAGCCTGTTTTGTCCTCTATGACGAAGAATTACATAGTGTGACCTTCCATCGCGTCGCTTATGAATATCAGAGGACCATCGAAAAGATCCGGAAAAACGGCCTGCATGAGCACTTCGCCCTGCGGCTGGCATCGGGGCGCTAACTCTTAAATAACATTCTGTTGCGGGTTGTCCGGTTGCATGCCGGGATTATCCTGCGCCGGTTTCCTGGAAAAAATACCCTTGCCTTCATGCACGACGTAGGTATTGCATTTGATGGCGGTCAGAATACGGCTGCCGGTATTGTTGCGCATGAAATGATGGAAAGTGGGTTTCTTCCTTGCGCCAATGACCAGCAGGTCGGCATTATAATAATTGACGCAGTTTTCAATCACTTCGATGGGCGTGCCTACCATGACATTGATGCCGACCGCAAGACCGGCTTCCGAAGAGGCCTGCACCAGGCTGGAAATGGCGATGCGCGCTTTATAACAAAGAATGTTGTTTTGTTGCGCTTTAGCATCCTCGCTGGCCAAACCGGAATCACATTCAATAGCGGAAATAATGGTGATAACGGCGTTTTGCAGTCTTGCCAGGTAATAGGCTTCTTCAATAATCTCTTTGCTAAACGTAGTCAGTTGCATGTTTTGATCCAGCATAATGGAAACCAGGATGCGGTAGCGTTTCTGTTTCTGGTTCTTGCGCCGGTATTCGGCCCATTGTTTCAACCGTTGGTAATTATCCGGCGTGAAGTCAAACAAATTGCGCAGTGCGCGATAGGCGGGGTTCAAAAGCTGGGAAACCGGGTTCTCCGATGGCCGGGGCGGTGATATTGTGTTTTTTTCATAACCCATGATCGAATCAACCGGAACACCCCCTTCCCACATGCCCAGCATTTCATACAAGTCATCCATGTAAGCGAAACGCAGCTCCGGATTGCTATGCAGGCAGGAGCCGACCACGAAGTTGAAAGTTTCGCTCAGGTTCGGGTTGTATTTTTTGGGTAAAATGAAATCCTTTTTGATCCGGCTAATCACGTCCCAAGCCGAATAGCCTTCATCAAAAGGCAGCTTGTTGGTGGTCATCTCAAACAGCATGACGCCGAGTGAAAAAATATCGCTGCGCACGTCATCCCGCGTCCCGATAAACTGCTCGGGTGCGATATAGCAGGGTGTGCCTTTGGGTTCATAAAAGGATTCATGGATCAGGTCAGGCAGGTCCAGGTGATTGGCCAGGCCGAAATCGATCAGGCGAATCTCGCCCGCGGCGTTGACCATAATGTTGGAAAGCTTAATATCCAGATGGATGATTCGCCGTTGGTGTAGTTCCGACAGTGCATGAACGATCTTTTTGGTCAGCGAAATGGCCTCATCCTCACTCAAGCAACCATTTTTTGTCATATGCTTCCACAGATCGACACCCTCGATATATTCCAGGAGCAGGTATTTATGATCTCCGTCGTGGATTACCTTCGGCCGGCACGCATGAGGAAAATCTTCCAGATACGGAGCAAGGCGCAACTCATTCTCAAAGGCCACCAGACTGACCGGGTCTATGCCATAGCGTTGCAGCGGTATTTTCAGGGCGTATGGGTTGCCATCGCCGTCTGTCACCAGGTACAGCACCGCCATGGCCCCTGCGCCAATCTTTTTTTCGACGGTATATCCGGCAATACACTGACCCGGCTTAAGGTCGTCCTGGGCTGGAATGTGTCGGTCTGGGCTTGCCATTGAGTCTCCACGGCGGGGCTGAAATCATGTCAATTATTGATATTATCGGTTCTGGCCGGGATTACATTAGGCGGGTAAAGCCGGGCGTAGGGGTAGGGTATGCCGTAATTCCACCGGAATCCGGTAGCGAAAAGGCTCCGGCGCCGGCAATTTTTAGGGGATGCTTCACTGTTGATTTATCTAATAAATTCCGCCCCGCTACGATGGCGCTCCCTGGGACTGGTTTGAAACCGGGCAGTATCGTTATGTGGGTTATTCGGCCTATAACGCCTTGCATCCCACCTATATGATTTTGTCCATGAATTTCGCCACCGGTGACAGCGGCCCCTGTTACGGCGACTCCGGCGGACCCCTCTTTTTGGGCGGCACCGGTAAAGTCGGCGCGATTACGGTATGGGGGGATATCATGTGCCGGGCGATGACCGCCCCGTTGCGTCTTGATACGGTCGGCGCAAGGGCATTTTTGCAAAACCATGGCGCGAATCTGCCTTGACTGATCGGGGGGTGTTTCGTGGCCCGCTTGCCAGGATAACCGCCTTGGCGGCGCGCTTAGAAACTCATGGCCTGGTAGGCGACGCGCGCCATATCCAGCATCTGGTTGCGGCCTTTTTCTCCCACCAGGGCAAAGCCCAGATTGTCATCCACCCAGTACAAGACCTGCTGGCCGTTTTCTTCCTGTACCCGAAACGCGGTTTGTTCCATACCGCTGTCCTTGACGGAAACGTACAAAGTCAGGCGCGCGCCGTCGCCGGTCTGATACATGAATTGCGCGGCGGCGCCCTTGTCACCCGGTAACAGCCGGCCGCCCACCAGTTGATAGCCAAAGGACGTGAAGTCCGGGGTACGTAATTGATGACCGAGGCGTTTCGACAACCATTGCACCAGGTGAGCCTCGTTTTCCGCGCCGACTTCCACCGGATGTAAAATCTCCGCGGCATACACTGCATGCGCTACCGCGGCGCGGCCGGTGAAGGGTTCCGCCACCATAATAGTATGCGTGACTTCACCACGCAGGAGATAACCGCTCATGCCGCCGGTCATCAGTGATAGCGCAATCATGGCCACCGCGCGATACGAACGGCGCGGTACCGGCGCCGGCAGCATGTTTTCCAGCTTGGCGGGCAGCGGCTCGTGCAGTACCCGGTCGAACAGGGTGTGCATCATCTGGTTTTGTTGCTGATATACGCGCACTTTTTCCGCCGCCTCGGGATTCGCCGCCAAATAGGCTTTGACTTCGGCATTACGCTGCGGGGATAAACGCCCATCCACATAGGCATGCAGTTCTTCATCCTTGATGATGGGGGACTTGCTCATTTCACTCTCCTTAACTGCGGTCCGGCTTCGCCGTTGAGCAGGGCATGTAATCGCTCGCGTGCGCGCGCCAGCCGCGACATCACCGTGCCCACCGGCAATTTCAGTACCCGCGCCGTTTCTTCATAGGATAATTGTTCCAATCCGATGAGCAGGATAATCGAGCGTTGTTCATCGGTTAATTGCTGCAAGGCGATTATAAAATCCCGCGCCACGATCAATTCTTCGGCCATGTTATAGGCGCTGGGATCCTGCACCGCGGTATCGCCGGTATCCATAACCTCGCGGCGCCGCGATATTTGATTGATAAAGATATTGTGCATGATGGTAAACAACCACGCGCGCAGGTCGCTGTTTGTTACAAACAGGCTGAATTTTTTCATGGCCCGTTCGAGCGTGTCCTGCACCAGATCATCGGCACGGTTGCGGTCATGCAATAACGCAATCGCGTAACGGCGCAGGCTGGGAATGTGTTCCGCCAGGGTGTGATAATTCATATAGTTTATCTATGCAACCTTTTACTAATTCCTCGTTTCCACGCTTCGAGACTGTGAAAGTATTCTGAAATACAACAAACAACCCTCATCCGTAGATTGCGGTGAGCGCTGCGAACCGCAACATTCAAGCGGTTACGGCGCCCGCTATGGTGCGCTTCGTGCCTCAGCGGCACCCTACAAAGACTACTTTCACAGTCTCTTCGCGTAGGAATGCAAATTATAAACAAAGCTGCCTACATTTTATTCCATCGGGTACAACTTAATTTAAGGCAGGAGATAACATTGAAAATCGCGGTATTCAACAATTTCGCCTGACTGCGACAGTTTTTCCCGCGCAAACAGCGCTTTAGCATGGGCATTACGATACCGGGTAAACAGCGCCGTTACACTTATATCAGTATAGGGAAGTATGAATAAAGAAAAAGTAACTGCTCGCCCCCCTTTGCACTTTGGGGTGTTCAGTTACACCCCGACAAAGCAGCCCATTGGGGTGCGCGGAGCGAACCCTAGTGTGGCAGGGTATGTTGCGCAGCAACGCACCATTCCGTGTTCGTGACGGCTGGTGCGTGCGTAGGGTGGGCA
>DATCIR010000316.1:0-27721 GCA_036507695.1 Gammaproteobacteria bacterium | reverse complement strand
GTGCAGCATAGGTTAAAGCGGTGCCGGTGTCTCTTGCCGGGGGCGTCTGCGGCCAGGGATGGCCGCAGTCGAGCCTACAGGGACGTACTTGCGGCGTCCCCCGGCAGGAGATACCGGCGCCGCCCACGGGTGAGTAGTTACCCCAATTCCACAATAACTAACAGCGGCTTGTTACAAAGAGCGGCGGACAATCCAACACCTGAAAATTTTAACGCAAAAGCGCGAAGACGCAAAGAATACAAACAATTACAACTGACGCGGTGGCGTCGGTCCCAATACGATCTCGCATTCGCATTGTCCTTTGCGCCATTGCGTCTTTGCGTTTAATATCGGGGTTAGGTTGCTAAATGATTAGCTGGTATATTCATACAAGCTTAGGCAATCAAAGTTTGCCGGGTAAAATCGATATCAAGGTGCGATCATGCATATTGAAGATCTGGATCTCAGCACACAGTGCGATGCGGTCGTTGCCGCCACGCAGCGCATTACACCGGAAGATGCTGTGGATGAAGTCCGGGAAATTATTCTGGAAGTCGATAGTGCGCATGCCGATTGCCAGGCCGGGCAATCCATCGGGGTATTGGCGCCCGGCCCCCATGACATCGGCCATGAATATCATGTGCGCCTCTATAGCATCGCTGACCTTCCCCTGCCTCTGGCGGGCGGCAAACGCAAAATCACCATAGTCGTGCGGCGCTGCAACTATATCGACGAATACAGCGGCGAAGAATACCAAGGCATCGCGTCCAATTATCTTTGCGACTTGAATCCCGGCGATCACATCCGCATCAGCGGCCCTTACGGTATCCCCTTTGAAATACCGGATGACCGTTCCGCCAATTTGTTAATGATCAGCCTCGGCACCGGTATTGCGCCATTCCGCGCGTTCGTCAAACATATCTACCGTAATGTGGGCAATTGGACCGGCAAGGTGCGCTTGTTTTATGGCGCGCATACCGGCCTGGATTTGCTGTACATGAACCAGGAGCGCGATGATTTCAGCCTGTACTATGATGAAGAAACCTTCGAGGCGTTCCAGGCGTTGAATCCCCGCCCGCATTGGGGTGACCACATCGCCTTGGACCAGGCCTTGGAAGCGCAGGAAAAAGAAGTGTGGGACATGCTGTGCGCCTACAATACCTATGTTTATATTGCGGGTTTGTCGCACATTAATGTCATGCTGGACAAAGCCTTTAGTACAATGGCCGGATCACCGGACAAATGGCAGCGGCGGCGCAAGGAACTGCTTGCCGGTGGCCGCTGGACTGAATTACTTTATTAACCGCTTTAGCAAGCGCGCATTAACAAAGGCATTATTAATTGCATTACGCCGTTAACAATAACGAGGGAGAAAACCATGTCAGAACCGCTCAGCCCCCAAAAAGCCCCGTATCCCGTCGAAGTGGAAGCAGGCAAAACTTATAACTGGTGCGCCTGCGGCCGCAGCAAGAACCAGCCATTTTGCGATGGCTCCCATAAGGGCAGTGAATTTTCCCCGATCGCTTATACCGCAACGAAGTCCGAAAAGGTGTTCTTTTGCGGCTGTAAAAAATCCGCCAAAAAACCCTTGTGTGACGGCACGCATAAATCGTTATAAATCGCTTTGGCTTAATGATGTTGTGCGCCGCACCAGCTGCGCTCTTTCGATAATAACGTCCGCCGCTGACCGGAGCGCTTCCGGTCAAAGCAACGTTTGGTTTGAGTTTCCGATCCTAGCTACAGCCCACTGATTTTTGTCAAGTTATCTTCGCTTTCATTAACCACGGTGATTTTAAACTTGATCTTGATCAATGGCATTCTATGTCCCGTCATATAATCTTCATCTAGCTCTACTTTGTTACTTTAGTTTATGTTTATGAACAATCCCGCACGGGAAGCGGAGGCGTCTGGCAAGACACGCCGTGGTGCATCCATGCAGGCTCGATGGCGGCTTCCCTGCCGCCAACGGTCTTGCCAGACACCTCCGCCTCCCGCGCTGTGCATGCGGTCATTTAAAGTAACAAAGTAGAACTAGTGTTATTGCTATAAATAGCTATTCTTATAATAAGCACCGCGATATATCAGGTTAAAGGAACAACCGATGAACGACGTATTTGAGTTTACCGACGAACTGGGTCCGGCCAAAATCATTCATGTGTATGAACCGTCCGTTAACCTGAAAGCCGTGCTGGTGGTCGACAACGTGGCCAAGGGTCCGTCGGTGGGCGGTATCCGCATGGCGGAGGATGTCAGCACCGAGGAATGTTTCCGGCTGGCGCGCGCCATGACTTTCAAAAACGCCGCCGCGGATTTGCCGCATGGCGGCGGCAAAATCGTGGTCTATGGCGATCCCAAAATGCCCAAGCCCCAAAAACAAAACATACTGCGCGCCTTAGCGTCATCGCTGCGTAATGAAGAGGATTATATTTTCGCGCCGGACATGGGCACCGATGAAGAATGCATGGCCTGGATCAAGGATGAAGTGGGCCGCGTGGTGGGGCTACCGTCTGAACTCGGCGGCATCCCGCTCGATAAAATCGGCGCGACCGGCTGGGGATTAAGTCACGCGGTCGATGTCGCATTGAAGTTTTGCGATTTTGAAATCCACGGCGCCCGGGTCGTGATCCAGGGTTTCGGCGCAGTGGGCAAAAACGCCGCGCGGAATTTGCGTGACATGGGGGCCATATTGGTGGCAACCGGTGACAGCCGGGGCGCGCTTTACAACGCGGAAGGCCTCGACATCGACGCGCTCATTCAGTGGAAGGAACAGGGCAAGTCCGTCAAGGGTTTCCGCGGCGGCAAGCCATTGGATAGTGATGCGTTGATCGATGTGGAATGCGATATCTGGATTCCCGCCGCGCGTCCCGATGTGATTCATGACGACAATGTGGGCCGGCTTAACACCCGTTTGATCGTGGAAGGCGCGAATATTCCGATTACACACAGCGCGGAGAAAAGCCTGCACGAGCGTGGCATACTTTGCGTGCCGGATTTTATCGCCAACGCCGGCGGCGTGATTTGCGCCGCCATGGAATATCAGGGTTCGAATAAAACCGCGGTGTTTCAATCCATTGAGGAAAAGCTGCGTAATAATACACAGTCGGTGCTCGACCGCATGAAACACGAAGGCGTATTGCCGCGGCAGGCGGCCGTTGAAATGGCGACTGAACGGGTTAAGAAAGCCATGAGCTACCGGCGTTTTTCGTTATTTTCAACGGCGCCGGGGTTTGTATAGAAACAAATATTTACGAACGTTGCAAACCTGAGCTTATTATTTATGGAAGCATTGTATAATAGTATGTTCATAGTTTTAAGGAGTCTCTGAATAAGTCAGTAACCTGCTTTTCGTCATTCCGGCGCAAGCCGGAATCCATTGGTTTTAAGAGTATTTCTGGATGCCAGCCCCGGCTAACTACATGCCGGGGCATGCTTTGAAAAACGCTGGCATGACGTGAGGGTACTTGGTCAGAGCTTCCTTAAATTATTCCGGCGTCTTTTGAATCACGCCCCGGCGGGATGTAAGCAGGGCCGGAATCCAGTATTTGCAACGTGTGCATGGATGCCGGCATTCGCCGGCAAGACGAAAAAGACAATTAATCAGGGGCTCCCTGACACAGGCGCACTTATGTTCCGCATCCGCTTTCATGGCCGTGGCGGCCAAGGCACGAAAACCGCCAGCCGTATCCTGGGAACCGCGTTCTTCCTGGAAGGCTACGAAGTGCAGGACGCGCCGCGTTATGGCGCGGAACGCCGTGGCGCGCCCATCTTTGCCTATGTGCGGGCGGATCACCATCCCATTAATGAACGCGGCATTATCAACCAGCCTGACCTGGTGGTGGTTGCCGATGACAGCCTGGTGCCGGTGCCGGCCGCCGGTGTGCTGCAAGGGATTCGCGATACTACCGTGATTCTGATTAACAGCCACGGCAGTGAAGACACCTGGCAACACCGGCTCAATATCAAAAGCTCCATTGTGATTTTACCCGAGACCGAACAAGAGGAAGACCGCGCCGAGTTGCGTTACATCGGCGCCACTTGCGCCGGCGCCGCCGCCAGCCTGGTCGGGGTTATTTCCCGCGGCAAACTCGCGCAAGCGATACAAGATGAACTCGGGCACCTGGGTAAAGCCGTTGTCGACAAAAATACCGCCAATGCGTTTGCCGCGTTCGACTATACGGAACAGCATACCAAGCTAAAAATCACCGAAGGCAGCGCTATCTCCGCGCAGGATTATGCAAAACCGCAATGGATAGACTTTCCGTTTGAAGGCGCGCGCATCTCGGCGCCAACGATTCATGCAGCGCTGACCAGCGTGCAAGTGAACACCGGCCTGTGGCGCACCATGCGCCCCGTGATCGATTACGACGTGTGTAATGGTTGCTGGTGGGTGTGCAGCACCTTCTGTCCCGATGGCGCGATAAACGTGAAGAACAATCTGCCCGAGATCGACTACGATCATTGCAAGGGCTGCCTGGTGTGTGTCGCGCAATGTCCGCCGCACGCCATTGCCGCGATCCCGGAAGTACAGGCGATTGCACAGGAACAACAGCAAAAGTCAGAACCGCAAGGAGTCCCGTCATGAGCCGCCTGTTATTAACCGGCAATGGCGCCGCCGCCTGGGGCGCGCGTTTGTCCAATGTGGACTATATCCCGGCGTTTCCGATCACCCCGCAAACGGAAATCATCGAGACCCTCGCCGCGTGGATTGGCAATAATGAAATGCCAAGCCGCATGGTGACCCTGGAATCCGAACACTCCATGATTACCGCCGCGGCCGCGGCCTCCGCCACCGGGGTGCGGGTGTTCACGGCAACCTCCAGCCAGGGTTTGCTTTATGGCATTGAAATGATGTACAACGCCGCCGGCTGGCGCACGCCGTTAGTCATGGTCAATGTGTCACGCGGCCTGTCCGCGCCGATCACCCTGGAGCCCGATCACAATGATGTGCTGGCGGCGCGCGACAGCGGCTTTTTGCAAATCCATTGCGCCACCTGCCAGGAAGTGCTGGATAGCACCTTGATAGCCTATCGCCTGGCGGAACATGAACGCGTGCGCCTGCCGGTGATCGTGAACCAGGATGGGTTTTATTTGTCTTTTACCCGCGAACCGGTGGAACTGCCTGACAGCAAACTGGCCGCTGAGTTTGTTGGTGACTATAACGCGGAGAACATGCGCTTTCGCGCCTCGTCCCCTTCCAGCCAGGCGGTTGCGGTCATCGGTGGCGGCACCTATTCCTATTTCCGCTATGAAATCCATTTGGCGGCCCTGCAAGCATTAACCGTGTATGACGCGATCGCTGAAGAATTTAACGAACGTTTCGGGCGTTATTATCCCGCCGTGGATACCTACCGCAGCGATGACGCGGAGTTCGCCTTTGTAATGATGGATTGCTACGCCACCAAGGCCAAGGATGCCGTGGACCGGTTGCGCGACAGCGGCATAAGCATCGGACTGGTGCGGCCGCGTTTACTGCGCCCGTTCCCGGAGCTTGCCTTACAGAATGCACTCAGGGGCAAAAAAGCCGTAGCCGTCATTGACCAAAACCTGTCAATGGGCAAAGGCGGCATATTGCATACCGAAATCGCTTCCGCGCTGTATGGCCAGAACGGCGCGCCGCTGCTCGCGAGTTTTGTCGGCGGCCTGGGTGGCCGTGACATTAGTGCGGAGGAGTTTTACCAGATCGCCGCGGCGCTTAAAGAGGCCGCGCAACAAAATATCACACCGCCGCCGCGCCTGCTATATACCGAAGCCGAACTGCGCGGCATACGCAAGCTGCAAGCCATTGCGCATGTGGAACGTGAAGAACTGCAAGCCCGGCAAGGGAGCCACGAATCATGACCGAGAAATTCATCAAACGCATGAAAGACCTGCCCTCCACCCATTTACTGGGCACCGGCACACCCATGTGCGCCGGCTGCGGCGGCCTGCAGGCCTTGCATGAAATCTATGATATCCTCGGTGAAAATACCGTGTTCACCAACGCGGCCGGTTGCATGACGTTATTGGCATCGTATCCGTTCACGCCGTTTCGCGGGTCCTGGCTGTATACCGCGATGGCGTCCGCCCCGGCCGGCGCGCAAGGTATTCGCGACGCCCTGGATATCCTGCTGGAAAAAAAACGCATGCCACCGGAGGATGATTTACAGGTGGTCACCCTGACCGGTGACGGCTCGGCTTATGGCATGGGCTTGTCCGCCACCTCGGGCACCATTGACCGGCAGCTTGATTACCTCTATATCTGTTACGACAACGAAGGTTATGGCAATACCGGCCAGCAGTTTTCGGAGGCCACGCCCCATGCCGCGAAAACCTCAACCAGCAAAGGTGCGCGGGGTTTTCCCGGTTTTAAAAAAGATTTGTTCGCCATCTGGGCCGCCAATAAACCCGCTTATGTGGCCACGGTGATCGGTGCGGAACCGCTGGATCTCGCCAAAAAAATCCAGAAAGCCAAAGCCATCAAAGGCCCGCGCCTGATCCTCGCGCTGGCGCCCTGCCCGACCGGCTGGGACTATGATCCAAAATATTCCAATGACATCGGCAAGCTGGCGGTGGATACCGGCATCTGGCCACTGAAGGAATATGAAAACGGCAAGGTCATCCACACTAAAATCCCCCGCCAGCGCGCGCCGGTGGAAGACTATTTAAAAACCCAGGGCCGGTTCAAGCACCTGTTCCATCCAGAGCGCGACGCTAAAATGATTGGCGAAATCCAGGCCAGGGTGGATGCGTACTGGGAGACCATAAGAGATGAAAACGGAAATTGACAACCCGGATCAACCACGATAATCCGCCCTTTCGCGAACGAACCGTCACAAGTGGTTTCGCGATGAAATTCCATTGGGAGGATTGTTAAAATTCAACAGAATAAACGGGAATTTTCCTGTACCTCAGAATGCAAATAGCACATTATTATTCCCTGAAACAGGCGTTATGTGAGGAAAATCGTCCTGCTCCTCACACTCTTGGCGCACTCATAACCAGCGGAAGGCTCAGGCATGCTACGATTCATGCGTACTATCGCATTATTTGCTTTGCTCATGATAACAGCCGTTGCTTCGGTTTGTCAGGCCGAGGTTGAGCGCCGCCGGGATCAATTCGGCAAGGATTTCGGTTATTACATTTATCCCATTGTTGGGGAAATTCCGGGGCTGGGCACTGCCGCCGGGGCCGGCGCCAGCGTGCTCAATATCGGCGGCGCCGATACCGATGTTTCCGGCTATTACATCGAGGGTGATTTCGAAGCAAAGGGTATCGTCTTGCTTGACTATCATATCCGCCCCAACCGCTTGGTATTCGACTTTGGCTACAACGACTATTTGGTTGCCCCCATCGTCTATGACCGCGGCATGCTGTCCGATCCGAATGATGTCATTTATCCCAAGGTCGAAGGCAGTTATCTCCTGGCCCAACTGACGCTGACCTTTGATGAACGGCGTTATGAATTTTACGTCCGCGGTTTGACGGGACGCGAACGCCTGCACCAAATTCTCGACACGGATGGCAACGCCTACGCCGGCATCGACACCGCCTGGCATTCTCATCAGCCGATTTCCATCGGCGCGACGGTGGACTTGACCGATGACCGGCTCGATCCGCGGCGCGGCATGCGATTTGAACTTTCTTCCCGGCTGCCCACGGACAATGAAGCGGATCAAAGCGAATACTTCGTCAACGACTACAACCTGACCGGTTACATCCCCTTCCGTCGCTGGGACACGCTGGCGTTAAATTTATTCTACTCGCATGCGCTGGTAACGCGCACCGGCGAAACCGATTTTTCCACTTTGCAGCAAACGTCCGGCCTCAATTGCGATCAGTATCCGCCGGGTGCAAGCCGCGATGAGTGCCTGATTACGGAAGCAAAACACATCAACAACCTTATCGCCAACAACCGTTATGGCACGGCCTCGCCATTGGGAGGCACCCAGCGGCTGCGCTCGTTCGACAACTATCGTTTTTACGCCGCTAATGCCCTTTTCTACGGCATTGAATACCGCTGGAACCTGACCGACGAACGCACGCCCTTCGATATCTACATCGCCAAGGGTATACGCACCGGCATACAACTGGCGGCTTTCTGGGAGCGGGGCATGGTTGCCGACGAAAGGAATGATTTATTCGACACGCACCGCACCAGCTACGGCATCGGTTTTCGTTTGATATTGTCGGGCGTGATTATCCGCTTCGATCTTGCCGATGGCGATGAAGGCGTGCAAAGCCAACTTTTTATAACATACCCCTGGAGTATGTTTTCGGTTGACAACCCAAGCTAGCCAGGTATTGGGCACTTGGCATAATTAGTGGTGCCGGATCAATCGACTATGCCGATATTGGTTGTTGATGGACTATCTATGGATTCACTTTTTTCCAGCAGATATGATCTCAATTATGTGGAGTGGCAATAATAATTGCACTGGAACCGCTACAATTAGAGTAGAGATGAAAGCGCAGTGACAAATTCAGTCAGCAATATAACGGGGTGTTCGTCCATGACTACAGCGTCACAACCAAAAACCAAAAAAAGTTATTGCCACCGCGGCGGTGATGAACCGCTGCTGGGCGCCACCATACCGGAACACTTCGCAAAAATCGTAGCCCGCTATCCGAACCGCGAAGCCGTGGTGTCCCTGCCGCAGGAAGAACGTTTTACCTATCGGCAATTCAGCGGCCGCATAGATGAACTGGCGCGCGGACTGGCGGGCTTCGGTTACCAGAAAGGCGACCGCATCGGCGTCTGGTCCACCAATAATACGCAATGGCTGTTACTGCAAATGGCGACCGCGCGCATCGGCGCGATTCTGGTGAATATCAATCCCGCCTATCGGCAACGGGAACTTGCATATGCTCTGCAACGCTCGGAAGTGCAGGGTTTGTTTGTCATTCCTTCGTTTCGCAGCAGTGACTATATCGCCATGCTGGTGGATTTGATTCCGGAACTCAAGTCGTCAAAGACCGCCGAACTGCACTGCAAGGAATTCCCGGCCTTGCGCCGCGTGGTGGTCTATGAACCTTCTTATATTGAACACACCTTGCGGCCTTATGCGGGCTTTGCCACCTGGAAAGACGTTATCGGCGCGGCGCCATCTATCTCCATGGAACAACTCAATGCCATCACCGCCAGCCTGGACCAGGATGATGCGATCAACATTCAATACACCTCGGGCACCACCGGCTTTCCCAAAGCCGTGATACTCAGTCATCTGAATATCCTGAACAATGCGTACTTCTCAGCGCGCGCGCTGCATTTTACCGAGCAGGACCGTTTGTGTATTTCGGTGCCGTTTTATCATTGTTTTGGCATGGTGCTGGCCAACCTGCTGTGTTTTTCCGTGGGCGCGTGCGCGGTGATACCCAGCGAGCATTTTGATCCTGAACTGGTGTTAAAAGCCGTACATGCGGAAAAGTGCACGGCGATTCATGGCGTGCCCACCATGTTCATCGCGGAACTGGAGCATCCCCGCTTCAAGGAATTTAACCTCAACAGTTTGCGCACCGGCATTATGGCCGGTGCGCCCTGCCCGCCTGCACTGATGCAAAGGGTGATCGAAGAAATGCATTGCCGGGAAATTCTCATTGGCTATGGCGAAACGGAAGCCTCGCCGTTGACGCATTTGACGACTCGCGAAGACAGTATCGAGCGGCGCATTGCAACCGTGGGCAAAAACCTGCCCCACCAGGAAGTCAAGGTGGTTGATATTGCCACCGGTCACACCGTGCCGGTGGGCGCGGTGGGAGAAATTTGTTTTCGCGGCTATCACATCATGAAAGGTTATTACGCGGACGCGGACGCCACCCGCAAAGCCATCGATGACAACGGCTGGCTGCATTCCGGCGACCTCGGCACCATGGATGCGGACGGTTATGTGAAAATCACCGGCCGCCTGAAAGAAATGATTATCCGCGGCGGTGAAAATATTTATCCCCGGGAAATCGAGGATTATTTGTTCACCCATCCAAAAATTTCCGGGGTGGCGGTGTTCGGTGTGCCTGACGAGTATTACGGTGAAGAAGTCATGGCCTGGATTCAATTACACAGCGGCGAAACCATGACCGAGGATGAAGTGCGCGCTTATTGCAAGGGCAACATCGCCCATTTCAAAATCCCCAAATACATTTGGTTTGTTACTGAGTTCCCCATGACCGTGACCGGCAAGCTGCAGAAATACCGCATGCGCGCCCTCGCGCTGGAAAAAATGAAGGCGCAGGAAAAAGCCGCATTATCTTCCATGATCGCTACAAGCTGATATCCTGGGTGGCCGCTTCGGCTTTCAGTTTCATCACCATAGCTTCAATCAGCTCGGCGATTTCGCGTTTCTCAACCGCCAGCGCTTCTTCGATCATGCCGGTTAAATCATCCAATTCTGCCTCGGTTATTAGTTTACGCGTGTCACGATTAAGTGACGCCTGGAAATTTTTTACCACCTTTTCCGCAAGTTCCCGGTTCCTGTTGGTCATGGACATTTCTCCCGAAAATACATAGTCAATATATAGTTGTTATATGTGATTAGCGTACATTTTACACGCCGGTGGCATGATATTTTTATAATACATCGTACAGGATTGCGCCAGTTTACGCCCAGACTGGCAGAATTCATTGATTTCCCTCATTTCAAGCTTGACTCTCCGCAGCGTGCGGCTAGGGTATAGTCATGGAGGCAGTGTTTTCTGTAAATAACAAAATACATTAAGGATAATCTTACCAGCAACTCTAAACTGCGCTCTATCAATGGAGGTACTTTATATGAAGTTGATCTACTTTTTAGTTTCAGCAGCAGTAGTGGTATCCACCGGACTATCAGCGGGGCTATCGGCGGAACTGTCGGCGGAAGAAAGGGGAGGCCAGGCGCCAGCGCTGCAAATGGCAGGCCGCGGTGATGCAAAAGCGACTGTGACTGAAAAAACGCCGCAAACAGTGTCACAAGGTACGTCTCAAAGTACGACTCAAACGACGCCGGAAACAGCTAATAAAAAAAAGGAAGTGTCGAAACAACAGACTGAACTGAAAAAAGATAAGAACGGCAAGTTGGAAACCACCGAGTTCAGCGCCGTGGAATCCGCACCTGCCACCACGTATGTCCCGGAGGATAGAGACTATGGCAGTCCGGAAATCGGTTCGGAACTCGCCCGGTAGTTAACATTCCCTGACAGCCATTCACTTTTGTTAAACCCACTAAAAAGGTATTAAACCCACTAAAAAGGGCAAGACCGTAATCTGACGATCTTGCCCTTTTAATTGTTAGAAAACTATTGTTAGAAAACTATTGTTAGAAAAAAAGGACCGCTGAATACTTAAATCGCGGGATCGCAACGGCTTAACACCAGTTGCGGAGGATCAAAGGAGATTTCCAGGGGTGCGGCTTTCTTGAGCGCGCTTAAACCCAGCAGTTGCCGGGTATTACCGGGAAATACCGCGACCTCGATATCCTTCAGCGTGCATTGCTCGTTCAGCGTCAATCTGGATAGGCGCCAGATCGGCAGCATGTAACTTTTCCCATCGGCCAGCTTGCCGATAATATCCCGCAAATATTCCACCTGGTTTTCCTGTTTGAGCTTTTCCAGCGACTCTTCGTTAATCGCCACGTAACCGGATCCCGTGTCAACCATAAACTGGCTGCCGGCCATATCCGCCAGTTTCACGTTGACATAATAAGTGCCATAGCCGATGTTCTGCATGGGTACGGCATTTTGACTATGCGCAAACACGGATTGAGCAGGAAAAATCACGGCGCTAATTAAAAATAGATTCTTTACAGCTTGCATACTAAAACCGCCTGATACTGATACAGAAACCCACTAAGCCATCCTATTAACATTACTATTAATATTAAACAAGTTAACGGATAGGCGGGATTTTTCTTGATCCGGAAAATAGGCTTTTTTGCGTTTTTTGTATCACTTCAGTTGCTCGCGGTGTATAGAACACTCTGACCGAATAAATTTATTATCAATCAAATTCAATGGTATAAAACAAATCGGCGCCCTGTTGCTCGCTGCTGGCTTCCGTTTTAAGCATCCAGCGGCTGGTAAGCTCGTATTCAACCCTGAAGGTATTGACCGCTTGGCCAATACCCATCGCATATTGGGCGTATAAACGCGGTGACAGATACTTGCCCAGCGCCAGCGTGGCCTGCTGGGTGGTGCTGTCGGAAATCACTTTCACGTCATCGATGCCGAATTGATTGGCGATTTGCTTGGCCAGGATTTCCCCGCCAATTAAACCGATGGACCCTGCCGCGCCGGATAATGTGGAACCGTCGGATTTGCTCGCCTGGCTGATCGGATAACCCAATATCAAGTACGATAGAATATCCGACTGCTCCATCGCCGGTTCGGAAAATAATTCCAGTTTCGGGTCTTGGGCATAACCACTGACAATAACGCCAACCCTGGTTTTAGCATCGATTTTACGCGTGGCTTTTATGTTGACAATCGGATTTTCTATCGGACTGGATGCGTAGGTTAATGTTCCGGATTCAATCACTAATTCCCGGTCATAGGCGCTGAAGCGGCCTTCCGCAAAACGGATTTCTCCGGTACCCAGCGTCGTACCTTCGGGGGTTTCCAGGACCACCACCTCGCCTAATAATCGGCTATTGACACCGAAACCTTCCAGCTTGACGTTGTGTCCCAGTTTTACCTTGACTTCCGCGGTCAATTTTAATTTTTTTGCGGGCGGCTCCGGTTCTTCGTCACCATTTATGATGACAACATCAGCGGACGGCGCCACTACCGCCACAGTTTTTAAAATTTGTATGATGGACTTCGGAATAAGCAACTCACCCTCCAGGCGTAATTCATCATTTTTTACAATAGCGGTGAGTTGCGGTGAAACGTCCATGGTGATTTCCGGCAGGCGCGCCGCCGGAAAGTTTTCCCCGGTGATGGTCATTTTGGCGAGCAGGTTCGCGTTACGGTAATCAAGCATTTCGCCGTTAATGACAATCCTGCCGTCGCCCGACCGCGCTTGGCCAGAGACCTTGATGGTGTATTTTTCATCCGACCGCGCGCTGATTTTGATATCCTTTAGTTCAATCCCGAGCCGCGGCAGGGTAAGCGCAGCCATCGTAATATCGCTATGGCCAACCACCAGGGGATTGCCAATAGTTCCACTCACGGAATACTCACTGTATTTACGCCCTTCAATATATTGGATGTCGGTAAATATCAGCGGCAGAATGGTGAGACTTTTCAAATCCACCACAATCCGGCCCTGAATTTGTTGCGAGGCATCCAGTGGACTCAAGGTGTGTTTGTCTTTCAGACTTGCCCGGATATCGACGTCGCCCAGTTCGGCCAAATCCATTTTTGACGTAATGCGCACACCCTGCTCCGTGTGGGTGATATCCGCCTGCAACCGCCGGTAGGTTAGGTTTTGCGGGTCGTCAGCCGCCAACCCGTAAACCACTTCACCGTTCTCGCTGATCAGCCGCGCTTGAAACTGCCTGATAACATTCTTCTGAAAATGATAACTTGCCGAACCACTGACCGCGCCTTTTGCCGAAATTACTTGCGGCGGATAATATTTTCTAAACGTCGCAACGGGAAGGTTTTTGATGTTAATCGCACCCTTCCAGTCATCTAGCAGAGCGGATTGGATTTCCAGGCAAACCTGCGCATCGGCGTCAAGCGGCGTGAGGCAATAGCGGCCCACGTTCAACTGCGCCAAGGAAACGGACACATCGCTCGGCTGCTGCTGCTTCCATTGGCCAAATTCCGCGGTGTCAATTCTGGTGGCAACCAGCATTCCATTCCATAACTCATTGGCATAACCACCGCGCGCGGTGAGTTGCAGGGAACGCCGGGCATCCAGCGCCGAACTTAAAGCCAGTTGGTGATTGCCCGTTGTACCCTGTCCCTGGAGTGACAGCTGTTGTATTTCATTTTTGCCAGACGCCAGGCCATCGAGTTTCAGATCAATCAACAGCGCGCTGTTAATGGACGGATCCAGATTAACCGTGCCGTTGATGGCGCCGATCCGGTAGTCCTTGTAAACCAAATCTTGCGCCTGAATTGAAGTGGATACTTGCAATGACGCCAATTCGCCCCGCATTTTGCCCTGACTAATAATGGCGCCTTTCACATCCGGCAGCAACTGAGCCAGGTTTTTGGCGTTGATATTCCAGTTGGCAATGACATAGGGTTTGGTATCGGCCGCCAGCTTTACTTCGGCCGCGCCCCGCAGCTGATTCTGGCGTGATTTAAACGACAGGTTTTTAACGCTATACCGGCCTTCGGTTGCTTCAAAGCCCAGGGACGCTTGATCAATGGCCACACCCGCCAGCTTGCCGCCAAGCTGCTTGATCTCACCCGCTACCTGCCAGCCGCCCGCTTTATGCTGGCCCTTGATATTCGCCGCGCCATTCAGACTGGCGGGCCATTGCGGCCAATGGATTGACGGATCCAATCCTTGCACGGTGATGGCGGCATCCCATAAAAACGCATCCGCCCATTCCAGACGGCCTTTGCCCTGCCATGAACCCGCCAAATAGACAGCACTGAAATCCGCTAGCGAGAGGTTTTTGCTGTTACCATGACCGTTGGCATTCAGTTGCGTGACCGCCTGATGGTTGACAATCAAATCGGTATCGGCGAGCTGAACCTGGTAGTCATTGATTGAACCGGTGATTTCCAGTTGCCCTGCTTTGCTGACTAACGTTGGCGTGTCCGCCAATGGCCATTGCAGGTTTTTCCATGACGCGGCGATTTTAAATGGTCCCTGGCTGGCAATATCAAAATGCTCCAATGTGGTTCCCGTCACAGCGAGCGTGGCGGAGGAGTCCAGCGCTGCCAGATTCAGCGCAGTCAATTCGATGTGCGATGCACTGATGTGCGCATTCAGGCTGGCGGACCATTTGCCCAGCTCCGCATCCCACAATTCACTCTGCCCTTGGACACTGAACTTGCTAAGATCACCATTGGCATTCAATTCATAACGATGCAATTCGGTATCAATATCAGAACGGAACAACGACAGCGGCAAGACGTTACCCGTGATGTTTGCTTGCCAGGCCAGACCTGAAAACGGCCGGTCTATTTCACCCCGTACGGCAAATGCCACCGGCGCGTCCAATTGGCCATCGACAGTCAACTGCTGGTAAGTGCCCTTGAACGACGCGGCGCCGCGGGCTGCGGGAATCTGTTCCGTGGCTTTGGTTTGCCAGGCGGCCGTTAACTCAACCGCTGCCGACGCTGAAAATCCCACCGCCCCGCTTGCGGTTACCGAGCCGGCGCCGGTTGCAAAAGCCAAATCCTGAAATGCGAATTTATCCCTGATTTTTGCCTTGCGTAAGACCACATCGGAAAAGCGTGCGATGGTTTTCTTTTCATTGGCAATTCGCAGGGTTTTTATTGCAACATCGCGTAATAAAAATACCAGCGCCAAGCCACCATCGCCGGGTTCATCGGTTGGTAAACCATCTTGTGGAGAAACCTCTGGCGCATCGCTCAGCTGCAATACTTCCACATCCAGGGCCCGCACATTGTCAAACGCCAGCCTGCCACTTAACAGTGTTGCCAGGGAAAATCCTGTTGCAAATTGTTCGATACTCACCCGCACTTTGCTGGTTTTGTATTGTGCACGATCGGCTTTTATCGCCGTCAGAATACTTCCCTGAAGATTGTGATAAGTCAACGGCAAAGGAATGGACGTTACCAGCGACTGCATAACAAACTGCAAACCAGACGATGTCGCCACCAACCAATAACCGGCGCCGCCCGCAGCCAGCGCACTGAATAGCAACCCGCCTGCCAACCAACGTTTCATCATCCTGTCACCGGTTACCAGTCCGCACTGAAAATAAGATGGGCACGCCAGTCATTGTCCGATGTGCTCAAAGCATTGGCGCCGTATGCGCGCACGATGCCAAAAGGCAGTTTATAGCCGATCCCTGCCCCGGCGCCCTGCTCCGGCTCAAACGCGTCTTTATCATAAGCGTTGCCGGTATCGTAAAATACCGCGAAATCCCAATTGCGCAGAAAAGTGTATTGCAATTCGACGCTGCCGACCAGCAGATGTGTTCCGCCAACCACTTCGCCGTTCTCGTCCCTGGGCCCAAGGCTTTTATAGCCGTATCCTCTGATACTGTAATCACCACCGGCAAAAAACCGCTGTGACACCGGCAAATTGGAAAACTCGCCGACCTCGCTGGCACCAATGTCACCGCGCGCCACCAGCGCGAATTTGCGGGCAAACTGATAGCGCAATTCGGCGAATATTTTACCCTGTAGAAAAGTCACATCCGACGCCAGATCGGTATGTGAGCCTTTGACGATGACATCAAAATGCCATCGCAGACGATGCAACTCCGGCCGGCGTTCTTTCTCCGGATCAAACGAAAAACTGATGGACGGAATTAACAGGTTGGATTTATTGGCCTCGCTGCCCACTGCATAATTTTCCTTGAGAAACGTAATGGACAGGGTGCGCAACCATGACTTCAATCCGTAAGTGTTACTCGCCGCCACGGCGTTGGATTCACTATAAGACGTATCTGTATCTTCTATCTTGTGTTCGCCGGTAAAAAGCAGGTAATCAGTCGCTGGCTTTTTCATCGGGATCCGGTAGTTTGCCGTAACGGTGCGAATAACATTAGATAAAAACAGTTCCGCGTCGGCCCGATGGCCGGTATCCGTAATCTGCCAGCGTTCCACACCGGCGCGGCCGCGGAAGCCGGTATCGGTGCCATAACCGGCGCCGATTTTGTAACGCAAGGGCTTTTTGGGCGTCAGATTGACGCGGATCGGCACCCTATTATCGATAGCGCTTTCGGGTAACGGTATCACTTCAATTTTTCTGAATTCGCCACTGACCGCCAGGTTTTTCTGCAGTTCGGATAAATCCTCGGCGAGAAAAATATCGCCCTTTGCAAACGGAATAAAACGCCGCAGATAGCCTGTATCGAAAGTTTCCTGGACGAAAGTCACATCGCCGAATTTGAACCTCGGTCCGGTGTCAACCTGGATGACAATATTGCCACTGTGCTGTTTAAGGTTTACTTGGATCTCATGCTGCGTGAGCCGGGAATTAAAGTACCCTCGTTCAGCCAGCAAATTCCGCAATTCTTTTTTGGCTTCTTCGTAATGCTGGTGATTCAGGCGGTCACCGGGGTGAATGGGGAATTTCGCCCGCCACGTCGCGAGTTCGCTGTCGGTCTCTCCTTCACCGCGGACCTGCAGGTCAACATTGCTTACGCTAATTGGCGCTCCCGCAGTGACGTTGTACTGAATTATCCACACGTCATCATCCTTTTCCAGGCTGGACTCCACACTGGCTTCATAAAAACCAAACACCTGCAGGGTGGTGATAATCTCCTGCTTGCCATTGACATAGAGGCGCATAACATAATCATCTGACAACAGGGGCGAGCTCCGCTGCCGGTACAAACTGATGTTATCAAGCACTGTCTGCCGTTGCGCGGCGGCCAATTCGGGAATATCCAATTCTATGGAGTACGTCCTGGCATCGGCCATAACTGGGGCCAGCAGGCCAATACCAACACAAACAACCGTCAAATATTTTTTTAACACGCGTGGAACCCGTTATTAGCTGATCGGGAGTATACCATCTGCAACACACTATACGGCGCGGGGCAGGTCAAAAAATGGCGCTATCTTGGGGGAAATGACCCGGCGGTTTTCGCTGGCGGCAGGGGGCTTGATGCGATTTGTGGGTTGCAAGTTGTAAGTTGCCGGGAGTAGGACTTCTGTCAATGAATAGGCTTATACTTTTTCATCAATTTTCTGGCTGAGGTTTGCCGACAACTGATTGTACGACGCTCTGATATCCGCAAGATTAGCCACGGCATTTCGACGCACTGTATTGATTACGGTTTCAACTATCAGTTCGGAAATATTTTCGTGTGTGCTTGTCATTTTTGCGGCTATCTCGCTCAGTGCACGCATGCTTTCTTGAAAACCTTTAAATCCCGCGTCAGTGGAATTTACTAGCGTAAGCCTGATCGGAGATTGATAGATGGCACTAAACAGCGTCGAGAGCTGCTCACTGCTGGCTGCCGCGATACACACAGGGTCCAGCAAGATCAGGTTTGGCGTCAGCTTACTGATTAACGCCGTGGCGTCCCGTATGTCGCGCGCCATATTTAATGACTTTTCCAGCGCAATTTCCTCCTTGAGCAGCACGATACCCCGCTGCTGGGTATGTTCATAAAGGTTGACCAAATTCAACAAGGGCATATTGGGGAAGTATTCGTGATAACACAACACGCCGCCGTTGTTTCCAGAATCATCGATGCTTTCGAGAATAACGGGGGTACTGGCATATTGATAATCACAATACTGTTTGTAGAGTTCCCGGATGGCATCCTTTTCGAACGCGGTATTGCGGATCATGACATCCGGCGAGGCAATGGCGGACAATTCCACCCCGATTTTATCAAATGCGGCGCCGTTAACTTCAAAACCTTTCTCAATCAGCATGACCTGCAATGTATCGCGCAGCACCGAGTCGGATTCGAGCACAAATACACTGGAAGACCGGTTGCGCCGCTGGCCAAAGTTGCGAAGGTTTTGAGCGTAACGGGTGGATTGCCGCACTTCCCTGGGCAGATATAAAGTAAACATGCTGCCTTTACCCACCTCACTTTGCACCGTGATATCGCCACCCAATAACTTGCTGAACTGCTTGCTGATGGACAGCCCCAATCCCGTGCCGCCGAATTTCCGCGTGGTACTGGGATCCGCCTGGGCGAAAGCATCGAAAATCCGCCGGGTATTTTCCGGTGACATCCCAATACCGGTGTCTTTAACAACAAACTGAATCCAACCTTGTTTGTGCATCTCAACACTGGATACTGTTAAGGTCACAGTGCCGTTGAACGTGAACTTACAGGCATTGCCCAGAATATTAATCAGTATTTGTTTTAATTTAATGCCATCGGATTCCATGACGCCGATTTTATTGGCGCAATGAATCACCAATTGATTGTTGTTTTTGGCGGCCAATGGCCGGGCAATTTGTTCCACAACCTCGATAACTTCCTGCACATGAAAAATATCAATCTGCGCGTCCAGGCGCCCCGCCTCCAGTTTTACAATATCGAGAATATTATTGATAATCGACAGCAAATGGCGTCCCGCGTTTTCGATTTTTTTTATATCCTGATTCGCCAATTTGTTTTCCGGCGCCCACGGATGTTCCTGGAGCAGTTCACTGTAACCGATGATCGCGTGCAACGGTGTGCGCAGCTCATGGCTCATGTTTGCCAGAAATGTGGATTTGCTGGCGCTGGCGGCGAGTGCTGTGTCGCGCGCAAAGACCACTTCCTTCTCCATTTCCTGGCGGCGCCGGATTTCACGTTGCAGGTCAAGATGGGTCTGCAATTCGCTGAGCCGCATTCGCTCGAAGAACTCCCGCACAACTCCGCAAATAATGACGGTTGCCACAATAAAAAACGACGCAATCGCGAGCCCTTCGTGGCTCCTTGCTTCACTGAAAATCAGGTTGAGTTGAATGACATAGTAAGGCCCGAAAATAGCCAGGACAACCAAGGCAAAGTAGCGTTGCGTCCAGGGTATACAGATAAGAGCGCCGATGGCGATCAGGTTGAGTCCCGCATAGTAGGGCGTGGAAACATCATTGATAACATAGATCATGATATTAATGATCGATGCAAGGCCGAACACATAGAATAAGGCGACGGCGTTGGCCAGCCTCAGATCACCCACCCGGGTGATCATGTAGTGCGTCAACAATGCAAAGGGTATTACCAGTGAGCGCAGCGCGAGAAATTCCCACGCATACTGCGGTACGTACACAAGATCACAAATCCAGAACAGGAAATACAACGGGAGCACGAGCCGGCTGGTAATGGCCGCGACGATGCTGCGGATCTCTTCCAGCTTGCCGTGTTCACGTAATGCTACCAGTGAAAGTTGGTCCATATTGGTTTTATCATTGCCCAAAACAAGTTATGCACGGAGGTTCAGATTTTATAAGAATAGTCCTTTCCAGGTTTTTGAAAAGGTTAAAGTACATTATCTTGTAAAACACCGGTGAGCCCTTAGTGCCGTGTACGGGTATAAGTGCCGTGTATAACTACCGTGCAATAACTACCGTGCAATAACTACCGTGCAATAAGTACCGTGCATACTTCATGACCAGCTCATGGGGATCGCCGGCAGTGAAATACGCACCAAAAAGTCCACCCGCTATCGCAAGTAATAAATCCAATCGATAAGCCAACAATCCTCGGAAGTCCTTCCGCCGGTTCGCAAATGCGGAAAATAGTCTAATTCCGTTACTGGTTTTTGCTGTATATTTATAAATTTTAAAGCGCATGATTCGATTAAACTCGCACAACGGATCATAGTCCTTAACACTCAATGCCCGCCTGAAAAGCAGCACACTGAATTAATATGAACGCAGACCAGAACAACCAGGCGAAACACAACATCACCGCGGTCATTCTTGCGGGCGGCCGCGCGCAACGAATGGGGGGACAGGACAAGGGATTGTTACTGGTAAACGGCAAACCGATTATTGAATTTATCATTAATGCGCTTCGCCCCCAGGTGGAACACATTCTCATAAACGCCAACCGCAATCATGAACGCTACCGGCAATACGGGTATCCCGTGATAGCGGATATCATGGACGGTTATTTAGGTCCGCTGGCCGGCATGGCCAGCGGTATCCAGGCGGCAAGCACCGACTATATCGTGACGGTACCCTGCGACTCGCCGCTCATACCGGAAAATCTGGTAAACGAATTATACGCCCGCTTGCAGCAGGCTCAGGCAAAACTTTGCGTGGCGCATGACGGCCAACGCCTGCAGCCGGTGTATGCCTTGTTGCACCGCAGCCTGTTACCCGGCCTGCTTGCCTATCTCGAGTTGGGGGAACGCAAGGTTGAAAGCTGGTGTGCATTGCAAAAACCGGCCGTGGCGGATTTCTCACTTGCGCCACAAATATTCTTAAACATTAATAGTCCGGAGGATCTGGAAACAGTGGCACGCTACCTGCGCGAACCAGGTAACGGTTAACGGGATATTTCGACGGCGGATTATTCGCGAGCGAAAGAACAGGGTAGCCTATAATTGTAATAGAGTAATACCATTTATTTTATTGCGTTCACAAAACAAATCAGGGATTTGCCATGGCGCTCAATCTCAGACACCGCAACTTTCTCACGCTGCTGGATTTCACCCCGCAGGAAATCCGTTTTTTGCTGGATCTCGCCACAGAACTCAAAGCCGCCAAATACGCCGGTACTGAACAACAACGGCTGAAGGGGAAAAATATCGCGCTGATTTTTGAGAAAACTTCCACCCGCACGCGTTGCGCCTTCGAGGTGGCGGCCTATGACCAGGGCGCTAACGTCACCTATTTGGGTCCAACCGGAACGCAGATCGGGATCAAGGAGTCCATGAAGGATACCGCGCGGGTGCTGGCCAGACTGTACGACGGCATCGAGTACCGGGGTTTTGATCAGAAGACCGCGGAGGAACTCGGGCAACACGGTGTGCCGGTATGGAATGGACTGACTAATGAATATCATCCCACCCAGGTTCTGGCCGATCTGCTTACCATGCTGGAACATGCAAGCAAACCACTCACTGAGATTGCTTGCTGCTACCTCGGCAATGGCCACAGTAATATGGGCGACTCACTCATGATCGGGGCGGCGAAAATGGGCATGGATTTCCGCATGGCGGCGCCTATGGCGTTACGCCCCGACGCGGCATTGACAGCGCAGTGTGAAGCGATTGCCAAAACCAGCGGCGCCCGGCTGCGCATGACTGAGGATATCGCCGGCGCGGTTCACGGCGTGGATTTCCTCTACACGGATGTATGGGTGTCCATGGGCGAAGCCGACACCGTGTGGGAAGAACGTATTAAACAACTTGCACCTTACCAGGTGAACCAGCGGGTGTTACAAATGACGGGCAATCCCGGCGTGAAGTTCCTGCATTGCCTGCCCGCGTTTCATAACCGCGATACCAAAATCGGCCAGGAGATTTATCAAAAATACGGCCTGGAGGCCATGGAAGTGACGGACGATGTTTTCGAATCGGACGCCTGCATCGTGTTTGATCAGGCGGAGAATCGCATGCATACCATCAAAGCCATCCTGGTGGCGACCCTGGGCGATTAACGGATGCGTATCGTGATCGCCCTCGGTGGCAACGCCCTGCTGCGCCGCGGTGAGCCGCTAACGGCGGATAACCAGCGCCACAATGTAAAAGCCGCCGCGCTGGCGCTGGCGCCGCTTGCGCGTGACAACGAATTGATAATTTCCCACGGCAACGGCCCCCAAGTCGGCCTGTTAGCCTTGCAGGGCTTGGCGTATAAGCCTGGCGAAAGTTATCCGCTGGATATCCTCGATGCTGAAACCGAAGGCATGATCGGTTACCTGATCGAACAGGAACTCACCAACTTGTTGCCGCCTGAAAAGCGCTGCGCGACCCTGTTAACCCAGATCGAGGTTGATCCGAACGATCCGGCATTCAAACAGCCGGCTAAACCGATCGGCCCCCTGTATAGCGAAGCCGACGCGCGCAAGCTGGCGCAGGAGCGGAATTGGACCGTGGCGCCCGATACCTCCGGTTATCGAAGAGTCGTCGCGTCGCCGCGCCCGCAACGTATTTTGGAACTGAGCGTGATTGAGCTGTTGGTCAACCACCGCGTCGTGGTGATTTGCGCGGGCGGCGGCGGCATCCCGGTTATTCGCCGGAGCGATGGCGGCCTGGTTGGCATTGAAGCGGTTATCGACAAGGATTTCGCCAGCGCATTGCTCGCAAAATCATTACATGCGGATGCACTATTAATGCTAACCGATGTTAACGCGGTTTATCAGCACTGGAATGCACCTGGCGCGCGCGCCCTACGGCGCATCACGCCGCAAGCGCTTACCGGGTTTTCGTTTGCCGCGGGCTCCATGCGGCCCAAGGTACAGGCGGGTATAGAGTTTGTGGCGCAAACCGGCGGTATCGCGGGCATCGGAAAACTGGAAGATGCGCAAGCGATATTACGCGGCGAAGCCGGCACCGTGATTGCGCAGGATACCCGGCCAATCCTGTGGTGGGATAAATGAATCCGCCGATAAAATTCCACTTGCTCCATATCAATGACACATTGGCGGAATCAACTCAAAATAGCGCTATCGTTCTCATACCGGGAGTTTGAAAACAAGCATGCGTGATCCGATCCGGGTGTTGATCCTCGGTACTGGCCAGATGGGCGCCGGTATTGCCCGTTTGGTGTTGCAAAAAGCCGGGCTGGAGTTGGCCGGCGCCTACGCCCGGCGCGCCCACCGCGCGGGCATGGATCTGGGCCAGGCGATTGGCCTTGGCAAGGTGCTGCGCATGCCGATCGGCGTTGACCTCGAAAGACTCATTGCCGAGACCAACCCCGAGATCGCCATTCAGGCCACTTGTTCCACCGCCGCGGATGCCATGGTGGAAATTGCCACGCTGTTGCGCCACGGTGTCAATGTCATTTCCATTGCCGAAGAAATGGCGTATCCGAAGTACCGCTCGCCCGCGATCGCGGAAGAACTGCATTGGCTCGCCGTCAAGCAGGGGGTGTCCGTGCTCGGCACCGGGATCAATCCCGGCTTTGTGCTAGACCTGCTGGTAATTACATTGACGGCTGTGTGCGCGGATATTCAAAGCATAACCGCCCGGCGCATCAATGATCTTTCGCCCTACGGCCCCTCCGTGCTCAGGAGCCAGGGCGTTGGTCTTTCTCCGCAGGACTTCGAGACCGGACTGCAAAATGGCACGGTGGTGGGGCATATTGGGTTCACGGAATCCGTGCACATGATCGCGAAAGCCGTTGGCTGGGAGATTGATGACCTGCAGGAAACGCGGCAGCCGATTATTTCCCGGGTGCGGCGGCAAACCGCGTTTGTGACCGTCGAACCGGGACAAGCCGCCGGCTGCAACCACACGGCGGTAGCCTATGCCGCAGGCAAACCGGTCATTACCTTGATTCACCCGCAACAGGTGTTACCCGAACTCGAAGGCACAGAAACCGGCGACCGGATTGAAATACAGGGCACGCCGGATATTCATCTGGCAGGCAGCCCGGAGATTCCCGGCGGGCAGGCGACGATGGCGTTGGCGGTCAACATGATTCCACGAGTATTAAATGCGGCGCCGGGTCTTTACAACATGACTGAGTTGCCCGCCCCCGCCGCCATGCTGGCCGATGCGCGGTCGTTTTTGCGCGAGCAGTTGATCGAGGTGAGAAATGACTGAACCGGTTAAACCAGGCACCTGGGTGGAGATTTATCATGTCATATTAGACGCGGGTGAACGGGCGCCCAAGCTGCCGGAGGATACCCGCCATCTCCCGTTAGAAATGCGCATGAAGGGCTGGCTGGTGGAAACGGCCAGCCTGAACGAAGCAGCCGAGGTCAAAACACCGTCGGGGCGGCTTATGCGGGGCACCTTAGTGGCCATCAATCCCGCCTACACCCATGGCTTTGGCGGGCCGATTCCGGAACTCACGCCCATTGGCAGCGAAGTCCGCGCGTTGCTGCGCAACAAAGGTTTGTTTACATGACGAATGAAAGCTATCAATGCATCATGGCGCAACGGCCTGAGATCATGCAGGCCAGCATTGGTATTGATTACTCCCGCTATGCGGCCGGCGCGATCGCTTTTGATTACGAGCAACTGCTTGATGATTCCGGTTATTCCATCGAGGTGGTGCGCGAGATACAAAGCCGCACCGCGGTTGGCAACACCCCATTAATTGAGCTCAACAATATTACGCAACTGATACGCGCCGTTTCCATACCAGGACACGGCGCACGGGTTTTTGTCAAGGATGAAGCCGCCAATCCCTCTGGCTCATTCAAGGACCGCCGCGCGTCATTGCCGGTGTACGAAGCCAAACAGCGCGGTTATAGCGGCGTGGTTGCCGCAACCTCCGGCAATTATGGCGCCGCGGTGGCTTCCCAGGCGGCCAAGGCGGGATTGCAGTGCATCGTGGTGCAGGAGGCTTTCGATAGCAAAGGCATTGCGCAACCGGAGATCGCGGAAAAGACCTGCGCCTGCGAAGCCTATGGCGCGGAAGTGATGCGCCTCTCGGTGGGACCGGAGCTGTTTTATGTTTTTCTGCTCACGCTCAAGCAGACCGGTTACTATAATGCGTCGTTATATTCACCCTACGCCATTCTCGGGATTGAGACCCTGGGTTATGAGCTGGCGTTGCAAACACGGCAACTGACCGGCCGTTTTCCCGATGTGGTGATCGCCACCCATGCCGGCGGCGGCAATGTCACCGGCACGGCGCGCGGCTTGCGCAAGGCCGGCGCGGTGGACACCCAAATCATCGCGGCCAGCGTGGATCTTTCCGGCCTGCACATGGCCTCGGATCGCGACTTTAACCGCAAGTCGTTCACCACCGGGCATACCGGATTTGCCATGCCCTTCACTACCTGGCCGGACCGCGCCGACGTGCCGCGTAATGCGGCGCGCGCCTTGCGTTACCTCGATCGGTTTGTGACGGTCACGCAGGGTGAAGTGTTTTATATTACCGAAGTGCTGGCGGCGCTGGAAGGGCTGCAACGCGGACCGGCCGGCAACACCTCGCTGGCCGCCGCGTTTGCGATTGCGCAGGAACTGGATGAGGAACAGATCGTGGTGGTGCAGGAAACCGAATACACCGGCGCCGGCAAACACCCTATCGCGCAACTCAATATGGCCCGGCAGATGGGCATTGAAGTGACGCGCGGCGATCCGCACGGCAATAAGCCCGGTGTTAAAATCGTGATACCGGAGCACCCCACGCAATTGCACGCCGCCGAGGTCGACCTGAATCAGATGCGGCGTTCCTATATCCACCATGCAATCCAGGCGTTACCCGATAATCAGGTCTTGAGTGAAATCGACATGGAATTTCTAGCCGCAGAAACCCGCACCAATAACGCTTACGTGGAGAACGTCATTCATGAAATCCATCGAACGAGCTGATGACTTTGCCGCGCGCCGCAAACACCTGCAGTCCCTCACGGACGCGGAGTTGCAGCAGCGCTTTTGGCAATTAACGGAACAAATCATCGCGCCCTTGATCGCGGAAGCCAGGACCCATACCACGCCCGCCATTGAGCGTTCCGTGCTGCTGCGCATGGGCTTTTCCAGTGTTGAAGCTAAACAACTGGTCAGCGCCATGCAGCAACGCCGATTACTGGGCCATGGCGCGGGCCGCCTGGTCTTGGAACTGGCGAGAAGAAAAAGTGTGCCCGTGCGTGAAGCGGGCGCCGGGTTATTGGACGGACTATATTGGGAAGAACTGGTCAACGTCAAATAAAGAGAAAGTTAGCATGAAGCTTGATCCTGACAAAAAACTGGATATCCAGGAAGTGCTTAATGATTTAGAGCACTACCAACCACGGCGTAAAGGCTGGCACTGGCGCGTCAAACTGGAAGACCAGCATATCGGTCCTTTCATTTATAAAGATACGTCCGCCAGTCTCCGGCAATCCATTCCCCTGCAGGCCGCTGAATATTTTCAGCATATCGATCCGCAGTGCGACTTCGTGATCACCACCGAAATCGCTTCGGGGCGCTTCGAGGATGATTTGCGCCGCATGCGCATGGCGGCATGGCATGGCGCGGATCACATCATGGTGATTCGCACTACTGGCCAGTCGCATATCGATGGGCTGATAGAAGGCACACCGGAAGGCATCGGCGGTATTCCCATTTCGCGCAAACAAATCCGCGCCACACGCAAAGCCCTGGACGCCATCGAAGACGAAGTGGGCCGGCCCATTAATTTTCATTCTTATGTCAGCGGCGTGGCCGGGCCGGAGATGGCCGTATTATTCGCCGAAGAAGGCGTTAACGGCGCCCATCAGGATCCGCAATATAATGTGCTGTACCGCGGCATTAACATGCATCGCTCGTTTGTGGATGCCGCGGAATCAAAAAAGATCCTGGCCAATGCGGGTATCCTGCAACTGGATGGCGCGCACAATGCCAATGCCACCGCCAAGCAAGCTTGGAAAGTCACTCCCGAACTTTTTGTGCAGCATGCCATCAATACCGCCTATTCGCGCGCGGCGGGCATGCCGTCCGAACTGATTGCACTATCCACGGTGCCGCCCACCGCACCACCGGCGCCCAAGCTCCGGCTTGATCTGCCGTACGCCATCGCTTTGCGGGAGCTTTTTACAGGTTATAAAATCCGCGCCCAGCAAAACACCCGTTATATGCAGCCGGACACCCGGGAAGTGTCCGTGACCCATGTGCTGGACACCTTAATCTCGCGCCTCACCTCCGCGGATATTCAAAGCACCATCACGCCGGATGAAGGGCGTAACATACCCTGGCACTACAATAATATCGCCGGCGTCAATACCGCGCGCCAGACCCTGATGGGGCTTGATGGGCTCGCGGAGTTGATCGAACTGAAGCACGACGGCCCCTTGCGCGATACGGTGCGCGAACTGAAAGAGCGCGCCGTCTTGTTCCTCGAGGAAATCCTGGCGCAAGGCGGTTATTACGCCGCGGTGGCCGCGGGTCAGTTTGTCGATCAGGGTTATTATCCGGAACGCATCGGCGATGGTATTGTGAGAGACCCTAACGGCGGCGATGGCGCGGCGACAGTAATCATCCGTGAAGCGGGTTATGGCGCGCCGGTATGCAGTCATTTCGGGAATAACATTTATCAACCTAAAACCTGTGCAGTGTATGGCGGCTGCACGCTGTGTGATCCCGCCAAGATTCAATACATCGATGAACTGGATGCCAACGACAATGTCAATAAGCG
>DATCIR010000315.1:0-10016 GCA_036507695.1 Gammaproteobacteria bacterium | reverse complement strand
TGCCCACCCTACGCACTGCCACAGGCCGACAAAAACAACTGCGGTAACCGCTCGCCCCCCTTTGCACTACCGGGGCGTTCAGTTGCACGCCAACCAGACTATCTTTAACGCAGAGTGCGCAATGACGCAAAGTTGTAGGAGCGGCCTCAGGGCGCAAATCAAACCAAGTTTAGCGCAGCATGAGGCCGCTCCTACATGGGGGGTGAGTAGTTACGCGGAATGTATCGAAAACATGATGGCTTACCGAATACTATAAACAGTGGAACGATTTGGCATGGCGCAATTGACGTTTTATGGATCGACCGATGGTGTAACGGGGTCCCAGTATTTGCTGGAAACCGGTCGCGCGCGCGTGCTGCTGGAATGCGGATTGTTCCAGGGTGTCAAGGAAGATGAAAAGGTCAATCGCGAACCGTTTCCTTTCGATATCAAGTCCCTGGATGCGGTTGTGTTATCCCACGCTCATCTCGACCATACCGGACGGATTCCAAAACTCGTCAGTGATGGTTACAACGGCCCTATTTACATGACCCGGGCAACCAGTGAACTACTGGATATCATGTTGAACGATGCGGCATTTTTAAGTATGCGCGACGCGGAATGGGAAAATAAGCGGCGCCGGCGCGCCGGAAAAAAACAAATCGAACCGCTCTACACCACGAGTGATGTTGAAAGCGCGTTAAGCCTGTTTGAGGGAATACCCTATGCGATGAAGCGGGAAGTGGCTGAAGGTGTCGCCGTTACCTTCCATGACGCGGGGCATATTTTAGGTTCCGCTATTGTTGAGATCGATATCACGGAAGGAAAGGCTACGCGCAAATTAGTTTTTTCCGGCGATCTGGGCAACAGCTATTCCGCGCTGTTGCGCGATCCGGCCGTTTTACACCAGGCGGACGTGCTGTTACTGGAATCGACCTATGGCGATCGCAATCATAAACCGTTGCAGGAAACACTCGATGAGTTTCACGATGTTATCCGTCAGGCCAGCGAAGATGGCGGCAATGTACTGATCCCGGCGTTTGCCGTTGGCCGTACCCAGGAAATCATTTTCCATCTCGGCGAGTTGTATCAAAAGGGCCAACTCAATCATCAGGCGGTATTCCTGGACAGCCCCATGGCGATAGCCACCACCGAAGTTTACCATCGTTATCAACATGTTTTTAACGAAGAACATGGACAGGCCATCCGGCAAACCAAATCCGGCAATCTGCACAGTTATTTGCCGGTGTTGCGTTACTCCCGCACCACGGAAGAATCCATGGCCATCAATATGATCAGCGATGGGGCAATTATCATTGCCGGCAGCGGCATGTGTGACGGCGGTAGAATCCGCCACCATTTGAAGCACAATTTATGGCGGCGCAATGCCCATGTCATGATCGTCGGTTATCAGGTAGATGGAACGCCGGGACGCGCTTTGGTAGACGGCGCCAAGACCTTACGCATTGTCGGCGAAGAAATAGCGGTCAATGCGACAATTCACACCCTGGGCGGTTTTTCCGCGCATGCCGGGCAACAACAATTGATTGATTGGGCGGCGCATTTCAAGACCGCAGATCCCGCAGTATACTTAATACACGGCGAAGACAAGGCAAAAAATACCTTGCAGCAAAAATTGCATGAAGCGGGAATGAATGCGAAAATAGCGCGTACCAAAGAAACCATTACGATTTAACCTAGAAACCTCAGTTGGACGGGGTGGACTCACCCAATGGGCGAAGTGGTGAGTCAATATAAAGACTAATAGTTTCATTGGGCTATGCATACCAATAAGCGGTCAACTGAGGTTTTTAGGTTTAGTCAAACCCGGGCAACGTTGTAATATATAAGGCGTTCATAGTATGGCTTACCAAAGCATGATGTTTAAAGACAGTTATCCCCATCTGGAGCAATGGTTAATGTATGGCGGCACATTGAATGTGTACTCCATTGGCAATGGTGTGATCACGGTAGAGGTAGGCGATGGGGAAGGATTATCGGATGATTACATTTATGAAAGCGAGACCATTGACGAAGGTTTATTGGCCGCGGACGAGCAGGTCAAGGCATTAATCAACGAAGCGAGAGAGCTGCAATCAATGTATCTCCTGGGCGATGTAAAATCAGCAGATCAGGAAATCATTTGCATAACCGGCCTGCCACCCATACGGAATCCCTTTTTCAACAATAACCGGTGAGCGCCCGTTGTAACCAAGCTACGGCCGTCATCGTTAAGCCCCATCACTAAGCGCCATTACCGACTGTTGTGGTTGATTCCTTCGCGCACCAGAGTTGCCCACTATGCGGTTCACCGGATGTATCAGCGTTTTACCGCGAGCCAGACAACAAAAAATGCAGGCGTGATTATTTACAGTGCCGGCATTGCGCGCTGGTGTTTGTGCCTCCGTACCAATTTCTATCACCCGCGCGGGAAAAGGCCCACTATGACCTGCATCAGAACAGCCCCGCGGATCAAGCATACCGTGGATTTCTGAGCCGCATCCTCCTGCCCCTGAGCGAAAAGCTTAAACCCGGCGATTGCGGACTGGATTTCGGTTCCGGCCCGGGGCCCACATTGTCACGGATGTTTGAAGAGCTGGGCCATGCCATGACGGTCTACGATTATTTTTATGCAAAGGATGAGGGCGCATTGCAACACAGCTATGACTTCATTACCGCGACGGAAACCGTGGAACACCTGCATTCACCAAAGACCGAGCTGGACAGATTATGGAACCTGTTAAAGCCAGGCGGCTATCTCGGTATTATGACCAAGTTGGTGCTCAACCGGGAGGCGTTTGCCAACTGGCATTATAAAAATGATCCTACGCATGTGTGCTTTTTTTCAATCGATACATTTAACTGGCTTGCCGCATGCTGGCATGCAAAACTCGAGTTTGTGGGTAATGATGTGGTGTTGTTTGAAAAAGCCAAAAAGGATGCAGGGTGAACGAGCACGAAGGTGTCATTAAATACCGCCTAAGTTTCAGCACCGGCCCGGCAGTTAATGGCGATCAGGTGCGGGAAATCAACGCCTGGCGGCGTATATTATTTTTATTAGGACTTATCGGGCAGGATCCGGCCCGTTACGGCGGCTTTGGTTTTGGTAATGTAAGCCGCCGCTTGCAACGGGGCGGCAATGCTTTTGTGATTTCCGGCACGCAAACCGCGCAGCTTCCAGAACTGGGTCCGGAACACTATTCGGTCGTGACGGTATGCGATCCGATGCGCAATCAGCTTGCCGCGAAAGGCCCGGTAAAACCGTCATCGGAAGCATTAACGCACGGTGCGATGTATCAGGTGGATCATTCCATTCAATACGTATTTCACGTTCACAGTCCGGATATCTGGCGACAGGCTTCGCGGCTGGCAATACCCGCGACCGCCGCCAAGGTGTCGTATGGGACACCGGAAATGGCCAATGAAATTGCAGGGCTGCTGGCCGGCGCGAATGCGCGGCAAAAGCATATGATTATAATGGGCGGACATGAAGACGGGGTGGTCGCTTTTGGGGCAAGCGCCGAACAAACCGGGCAAGCATTGATTCGTTATTTCAGCCAGGCGCTGCAATTGCCAAAAAATCTGTAAAGATTTTAGTAGTTATAGGGTAACTGCAGGGGATTATTTGCGGTAAGAAATCTCAATCTTGCTTTGCGCCCCGGGCGGAATCCGTTCGCCATCGCCGATATCCTCGATAACCACGCGCGGTGTGGAGGCATACAGTTTCAGGTCACGGTTTAAATTAAAATCTTCCGGACCTTTTTCCAGGAATAGAATTGCGGAATTGAATTTATACTCCTTAAAGTCGCTCAATGTCTTTCGGTAATACAAGGCGATCTGTTCTATCGAGTCGGTTGATGCAAGTGTCAAAGCGGGCAGGGGCTTAACACCATACTGCGGTACGAGTTTATTCAGGTTTTGCTCGTCATCAATATGCTGCATCAAAGTGGCATTCTTATAAATCGGGAGCGTTACTCCGTCAGTATTGAGGTGTTGCGCCGCCTGCGGTAGTTCTTGATGTATTTTTTGCGCATCAGGCATGGCTGAATTCAGGGGTTGTGCATTCGGATCAACGGGGTGTTCACTCGCCAGCTGCATACAAGCGTCAATCTTGCCGGCCTCTACGTTCAGTAGCTTCGGTAAAATATTTTCCATGCAGCGGCCATGTGAGGTTAACGCCCAATCATCGACTCCATGTAAACTTCCGTTGGGAAATAAATGCGCGCATTTGTCAAGCGCCGTGTCAACAGCCCTACTGCAGGTCTGTAGCGATGACTCCAGGCACGACAGGGCATTCTGGTCTTTGCACATATCTTTTACGGCTGTTTCCATTTGCGCCTTTAAATCCTGCATGGCAAAAACAACCTGTGAGGAGGTGATAGACAAGACCGCCATGCAGGACATACTCACCAATACCGCTGCCGTTAAATTTTTCATAGCCTGGGTCCCCTGGATCGCAAAGAATGACGGGCGCGAAAGCCGTTACGCGCCAAACTATATCTGAGAATAACGCTCAATGCCTGGTATATCTCACGTTGTTATATTTGGATAATAGGTTCTAGTTTTAGCCAGTGCACCTAATTATAGGTTAAGACGGCGATATATTACATGGACGGCATTTGGAAAAGTGAAAACCCGCTAACATGTTGAATTGGGCCGTTCATCATGTTTCTGAATGCTGAATCAAAAATGGTTATAAGATTGGGCGGCACACTCAACAATCCACGCAAACCGCCTGTTCAGACGCAGGAAATAGGGATGCAAATACAAGTGTTATCGGCGTATGGATCAGGGGCAGGGAAATGTGATGGTGAACACCACACCACTGTTATCGTTAGTATTATCGGCCTTTACCGAACCTTGATGATATTCCACGATAAGCCTCACGATGTACAAACCCAAGCCCAGATGCGGTTGGGCGCCGCGTTTTTCCCGCAGGGACACCATGGAATCGAACAAATTGTCCTTCATCTGCTCGGGCAGTGCGGGGCCCTGGTTCTGCACCTGGATGCCGGCCTGCGTGTCTGAACGTATTAATCGCACCACAATCGGTGTCCCTGCATCGGCAAAATCCATGGCGTTTGAAACCAGCTTGTCCAGCATCTGCGCGATCAGGTCGGGCACGCCGTTTAGCACAAACGGCTTGTCCAGTTTATTCGTGACCTGCAAACTGAATTCCTGCCGTGGGTTGGCAAGCTGATAGCCTTTGATGCAGCTGTTTAGCACTTCCTGTAAATCGAATTCCTGGCGTTCTTCATGTTGAATGGTTTGTTCCAGGCGCGTGGCTTCACTCATGCGGGTGAGAATATTGCTCAAGCGGTCCACGCCTTCCTTGGCGCGGTTGGTATACGCTTTGTGTTCGTCATCAAGTTCGGCGGTTTCCAGGTTTTCCAATGAAGAACGCACGACCGTAATTGGCGTGCGCAGTTCATGCGACAGTTTACTTGCCATGGTTTCGAGGTAACGATTGTATTCCGCCAGGCGGTTCAACATGCCGGCGATACTGCGTGACAAATCGCCGACTTCGTCCGACGCCCCGGACGGTGTTACAACGCCAATCACGCGGCCATCGCTGCCAATCGCCTGGTCGGCGTTGTCGCGCAATTTGCGCACCCGGAACGACAACACCGTGGCGTAGGCAAACACCGTCAACGCGGTAACCAGGAACGCCAGAATGCTGAGGTTAATCAAAATCTCCACCGCGCGGTTTTGCAGAATTAAAATACTATTGGAAGTCTCTTCGATCGCGGCGCTTCCCACGACGGTGTTTTTCGACATCACGGGATATGCCGCGGTAAGAATGCTGACGCGCTCATCGGAGGTATTGCGCCAGCGGGTCGTCGGAGTACCGGTCAGGGCCTGATGAATTTCGGGCGTTTTTAATACTGATGCAGTGGATAAATCATCATGAAACTCCTTGGACGGTTGCTTTAACAAGGAACGGTAAGTCGCCCTGACCAGCGCGGAAAACACGCCGCCTTCATTGGATGTGTACTCAGTGTTGAGGTCATAATTATTCCGGTCGCTTTCCTTCAAATTACCGCTTAACGCAATGACGCGGGCATTCTTGTCGGTCACCCAGATTCTGGTGCCGGGCCGGTACAGGCGCGATAACAAACCTTGAATTTCCACGGACGGTACGACGATCGTGCCAATGTCTTCGATTAAGCCCGTGCCTGTGGTGCGCACAATACTGACTATCTTGCGCGTCCGCCGTAAGTCAACATCCGCGATCGCAAATGCGAGTTTCGCGCCGAGCATGGTTAGCGGAATTTTCACCTCGATGTTATAGCCCTCCGACGTCTGGCGTATATAACCGGCTATGCGCGGTTCTTCGGTGACGCCCAGGTCCAGCGCGGATTGTGGAGGCAATTGGTAGGTGGTCAGCCGGCCTTCCGCGCGCGCGGATAATATATAACGCACATATTCGCCTTCACTGTTTTGCATCGCAATCTGCAAGTGATCGCCGTTGTCTATCCTCGCTCCTTCCGAAGAACGATAGACCAAATGATTGTCCTTGACGCGGAACAGCGCGTAAACGAAGGGTTTGAAACTTCCAATATGAAAATCAAACGACAGGGAAGATGGAACAAAGTCGCTGGCGCTGCTGGGCCCCTGCGTATCACTGAAATGAAAGACGCGCTCATGATAAGACAGCCAGTCTTCCGTTCGCCCGTCGATGTGAATCGGCTGCGACAGCGGTAGCACATATAAATGCCGGCTGCCATCGCTCGGTGTTGAAGCGGCTGTGGTAGTAAATAAACCCGGTTGCTCGGAAAGCAGGGAGGCAACCACCCGGGCCCGGTCTAAAAGCTGCGATTCCTGCCGGTTCCGCAAATAGTCTTCCATTTCGTTAATATACTGGTAGCCCACCCAGGGAATAATCAACAAGGACAAGCTGACCAGCACCAGCTTGCGGCGAATGCTCAGGCGGAACACGCGCGCAGCGCGAACCTTATTAATAACCGAAGTAAACAGAGTCAGCATAGACAAGAGCAAGGGAATTATTCGGCAAAATTACTGTTCAACCCAGCGGTAACCCATGCCATACACGGTGTCGACGCAATTGAAATCCTTGTCCACCACCTGAAACTTCTTGCGGATGCGTTTGACATGCGAGGTGATCGTTGCATCGTCCACGACGATTTTTGCGTCCTGCATTAACTGCTCGCGGTTTTTCACATGTCCCGGATGCAGCGCCAAGGTATGCACCATCCAGAATTCCGTCAGTGTCAAATCCACCGGCTGGTTTTTCCAGTGCACCGAAAAACGGTTCATATCCATGGACAAATCCTTGCGGGTAATAATGGTCTCCTTTGCAGGCGGCGCGGACAAGAGTTCCTGCCGGCGGAAGAACGCGGCCACCCGCGCGCACAGGTTGGGTATGCTGATGTCCTTCGTGAGATAGTCATCCGCGCCCAGGCGCAGTCCGGAAATAATATCCAGATCGCTGTCCCTGGCGGTGAGAAAAATAATCGGCAGGGTGGCGGAGATGCCGCGCAAACTGCGGCAAAGTTCAAATCCGCCGTCAATTTCATTGTCCAGGCCGATATCCAGCAAGGCCAGGTCCGGCAGCTTTTTATTAAATGCGGCCAGCGCATCCGGACGGTTTCCGAAAGTGACGACCTGATACCCCTGTTTTTTTAACGACGCCGCGTAATTTTCCCGGATCGCCGGTTCATCCTCGACAATCGCAATTGTTTTCGCCACGGCATATCTCCTTTCATTATCAACTAGTTAATTATATCAGTTAAAGCGAATTGTAATTAGCATAGCCAATTCAACAATCTAGGTATAGCCCAAACCTAGGTATATCCCAAACCTAGGTATAGCCCATGTATCCGCAACCTATATCGGCACCTGACACCGGTAAAAAAAGCGCTTGCCATAATTCGTCAGAATTCATTGCCGCCTTGCCAGAATTCAACCGCCAGCCCGCCATGTTCCGGCGCTTTAATTATCCTCAACAGATTCAGGAAATCCGGCGCATACAGGGAACACCCCCGCTGTTCGAATCCGCCAGGGAAGGCACGCTGGATCAAAGCAAACATCACCAACATGACCATCAACAACCAGTTAAAAAAAGGATAAATACATGAACAGTACATACCGGGCCCATGTTAACGCAATCGGTAAACCCAACCTAGCGAAGGATGTGTTCGTGGGCATGATCACCGCCATGGGTGTTGGCCTGCTAGCCTCGCTGGTGTTTGTCGCCGTTGTATTAATGTTGTCCTCCACGGCGTATGCCTACCCTCACACGCCAACCCCTCGCCCCGCTGAAGTCGGTTTGTCTGACGTGCACCAAGGCAGCCTGTTATTTCGAACCGATAAGCGGGGCGTTTTTCATATCGCGCCGGCGGTGGACACCAATGTGGAAATGAAAGTCAGCGGCATGGTGGTGCGTTCCAAGGTCGTGCAGACGTTTAAGAATCCCGATGACTTCTGGGTGGAAGGCGTTTACGTGTTTCCCCTGCCGGAGAATGCCGCGGTGGATCACATGCGCATGAAAATTGGCGAGCGCGTCGTCGAAGGCGAAATCCAGGAACGCGAAGCCGCGAAAAAAACCTACACCCAGGCCAAACAGGAAGGCAAAAAAGCCGCGCTGACGGAACAGGAACGGCCCAATGTGTTTACCAACTCCGTCGCCAATATCGGGCCCTATGAATCCGTCACCATTGAAATCGAATACCAGCAAACCGTGCAATACGAACAACAGCCAGGGCAGGGTAAATTTGATATCCGTTTTCCCTTGACCATGACCCCGCGTTATATTCCCGGCACGCCGAAAGTTCCAACTCAGCAACCAGACTCACAAGACGGTGAGCAGCCTCACTTCCAGGCAGTGGGTTACCAGCCGGTGGCTAACCAGACGGCGGATTACCAGGAACGCATTGATAGTTTTTCCGGAACGGGCTGGGCCATGGATACCGACGCCGTGCCCGACGCCTCGCGTATCACCCCGCCGGTTTATGCGCCCGAATATTCGCAAGCTTACGACACCAACCCCGTCACCATCACAGTGGAATTAAACGCGGGTTTCCCCATTAAGCAGGTTATTAGTCCTTATCACACCATCCAGACCGATCACCAGGCGGAAGGGCGTGCGGTTATACAATTGGCGCAAGGAACCGTGCCGGCTGATCGCGACTTTAACCTGAGCTGGACCATTGACGCGGGTTATTCCCCCAAAGCGGCCTTGTTTAGTGAAGCCTTGTTCAGTGAAGCCTTATTTAGTGAAACCTTGTTCAGTGAAGAAATAAAAGACAGCGCAGAGATCAACGGCGAGTTGTATAACCTGATCATGGTCATGCCGCCCACCGCCGGCATTCCCGGCAACCAGCACCTCGCCCGGGAAGTGACTTATATTATCGATACCTCCGGCTCCATGGGCGGCACGTCCATTATTCAAGCGAAAGCGGCGCTAAAGATGGCGCTTAGCCGTTTGCGCGCCATCGATACCTTTAATGTCATCCAATTTAATTCCGTCACCGATGTTTTGTTCCGCCAGGCGCAAACCGCGAGCCAAATTAATATCAATCACGCATTGCGTTATGTGGATTCCCTGTCTGCCACCGGCGGCACCGAAATGTATCCGGCCATCGCACGCGCACTGGCGCAAGCAAATGATGAAGAGCGCGTGCGGCAGATTATTTTCCTGACCGATGGCAGTGTCGGTAACGAAACCCAGTTGTTCGAGCTGATCAAACAAAAACTGGGTAACAACCGCTTGTTTACCGTGGGCATCGGTTCGGCGCCCAACAGTTATTTTATGACGCGCGCCGCCGAGCACGGCCGTGGCACGTATACCTTTATCGGCAGCACCGATGAAGTGCAAACCAAAATGCAGGAATTGTTCACCAAGCTGGAAACACCGGTGTTAACGGATGTGAAAGTGAAATTTCCGGATAATGCCGCCGTGGAAATGTGGCCCAACCGGATTCCCGACCTGTATCTCGGCGAGCCCATCATTCTCGTTGCGAAAACCAGCGCGGTGAAAGCCGCCAGCCTCACTGGAACGGTTCACATCAGCGGCC
>DATCIR010000314.1:0-21636 GCA_036507695.1 Gammaproteobacteria bacterium | reverse complement strand
TGTGTAACCGCCATTGTTGCCGATGCTTGGCACCGCTATTCTTATTACATAACTATCAGCGGCTCCCAATCCCGCCACCATACAACGCTGCCATAGATTGATAGCTAATTGGTGTGACTAGGATTGATTCGTCAAGGATGGTCTGGATTTTTTACCGGAACAGCGCCAGTTAAAAAATTACGCGGAACTAGTGCGCACGCCTGTCAGTCTATGTTGAGGGTGTTGATTTAGCGGCAGTCGCCATCAACCAGCTTGGTAGTTTGAGAACTTTCCAAAGGACATCACATAAACCCGTAAAACTCTTCAAGCTGGCGGATACCCATATAGGCGGGCTTATATATTGACCAATTTGTATTTATTAAATCCTGATTAGCCGGCTAAACGAATGAATTTTTTTACAAAATCAGGTAACGTACGTAAGTTAAGCGCATTCTCATAAATAGACATATTACTATCCGGTGTTCGGTTATTCGGTTTCAGCGATGAGGTAATAGCAGGATGGCTTAAAACCAGTGTTTTCAAGACCCTCATCATAGTCTGAAAAAAATCAATTGCATAGACTGGCATTGGCGTGCTATTTGCACTTTAATTAAAATAGGAAGCCGTAATAATCGTTCGGCTTGCGAAAGATTCATGGAAAGCGTATAGGTAACAGACACAGTACGTAGAATTACGCATTCTGTCGCACATTTTTGTTTGTTCTGGAGGCAGTTATGTCAATCTTCAGCCATTATCAATCCCGCTACGAGGAAGCCAAGGAAGAAGAAATCTCTATTCAAGAGTATCTTGACTTATGCAAAAAAGATCCTTCCGCCTATGCCAGCGCAGCAGAAAGAATGTTAATGGCGATTGGCGAGCCCACCCTGGTCGACACACGCAAAGACACCCGGTTAAGCAGAATCTTCTCCAACAAGCTTATTAAAGTATATCCCGCTTTCAAAGACTTCTATGGTATGGAAGAAACCATAGAACAAATCGTTGCCTACTTCCGCCATGCCGCGCAAGGCCTGGAAGAAAAGAAACAGATTCTGTACTTGCTGGGCCCGGTGGGCGGCGGCAAGTCCTCATTGGCGGAGAAATTAAAATCGCTGATGGAGGATTGCCCGATCTACGCTATTAAAGGTTCACCGATTAATGAATCGCCGTTGGGATTGTTCTCCCCTGAAGAGGACGGCCGGATCCTGGAAGAGGATTATGGCATCCCACGCCGCTATCTCGGTGGCATCATGTCGCCCTGGGCCATCAAACGCCTGCACGAATACAACGGCGATATCACGCGCTTCAAGGTCGTGAAATTAAAACCTTCGGTGCTGCAACAGATCGCCATCGCCAAAACGGAACCCGGCGACGAAAACAACCAGGATATCTCTTCCCTGGTCGGTAAAGTGGATATTCGCAAGCTGGAGCAATTCTCCCAGGATGACACCGATGCCTATTCCTATTCCGGCGGCCTGTGCCTGGCAAATCAGGGTTTGCTGGAATTCGTGGAAATGTTCAAGGCGCCGATCAAGGTTCTGCATCCCTTGTTAACCGCAACCCAGGAAAGCAACTTCATGGGTACCGAAGGCCTTTCCGCGATACCGTTTGATGGTATTATCCTGGCGCACTCCAACGAATCGGAATGGCTGACCTTCAAGAACAATCGCAACAATGAAGCGTTTCTGGACCGTATTTATATCGTGAAAGTGCCGTATTGCCTGCGCGCATCGGAAGAAATGAAAATCTATGAAAAGCTGCTGCGTAACAGCTCGTTATTAAACGCGCCGTGCGCACCCGGCACACTGGAAATGATGGCGCGCTTTGCCGTGCTGTCCCGTTTGAAAGAACCCGAAAACTCCAACATTGACTCCAAGATGCGGGTATACGATGGTGAAACCCTGAAGGATACCGATCCCAAGGCGAAAACCTACCAGGAATACCGCGATTATGCCGGCGTCGATGAAGGCATGACGGGGCTTTCCACGCGGTTCGCGTTCAAGATCCTTTCCAAGGTATTTAATTATGACCATTCGGAAATCGCCGCCAACCCGGTGCACCTGCTTTATGTGCTGGAACAACAGATCGAGCAGGAACAATTCCCGCCGGAGATAGCGGAAAAGTATATTTCCTATCTCAAGGGGATACTGGCAAACCAGTATGCGGAATTTATCGGCAAGGAAATTCAAACCGCCTACCTCGAATCCTATTCCGAATATGGCCAGAATATTTTTGACCGCTATGTCACTTACGCCGATTACTGGATTCAAAACGAGGAATACCGCGACCCCGATACCGGCGAAAGTTTTGACCGCGCGTCATTGAACGAAGAACTGGAAAAAATCGAAAAACCGGCGGGTATCAGCAATCCCAAGGACTTCCGTAATGAGATCGTCAACTTTGTGCTGCGCGCCCGTGCCAACAACGAGGGCAAGAATCCCTCATGGACCAGTTACGAAAAGTTGCGTGAAGTTATCGAGAAGAAAATGTTTTCGACAACCGAAGACCTGCTGCCGGTTATCTCCTTTAACGCCAAAGCTTCTCAGGAAGACCAGAGCAAACACAGAAACTTTGTCCAGCGCATGGTCGACAAAGGTTATACTGAAAAACAGGTCCGCCTGTTATCAGAATGGTATCTGAGAGTGCGCAAGGCATCCTAAACGGTAATTCCAAACGGTAGTATCCCACGTGACCCAAATTATCGATCGGCGTCTTAACGGAAAAAACAAGAGTGCCGTCAATCGACAACGGTTCCTGCGCCGTTTCCGGGAACAAATCCGTAAGTCCGTTTCCGATGCCATCTCCCAGCGCAGCATCAAGGATATCGACAAGGGCGAGACGGTCAACATCCCCACCCGCGACACCAATGAACCTATTTTCAGCCATGGTCCGGGCGGGCGCCGCGAAATTGTGCAACCGGGCAATACGGATTTTATCGTCGGCGACAAGGTTCCCCGGCCACCTGCCGGCGGCGGCGCTGGCCAGGGGAAAGGTAAAGCCGGCAACGCGGGTGAAGGCGACGACGATTTTGTGTTTCAGCTTTCCCGCGAGGAATTCCTGGAATTCTTTTTTGAAGACCTGGCTTTACCCGACCTGGTAAAAACCCAGCTGGCGACGATTTCCGAACACAAGCTGGTGCGCGCCGGATACACCACCAGTGGTGTGCCCACCAATATCAATGTCATTCGTTCCATGAAGGGCGCGCTGGCCCGGCGCATGGCGCTGCGCGCACCCTACCAGGAACGGCTCAGGAAAGCCGAGGCCGATTACGAAGAACTCCAACAACTCTATGAAGAAAAGCACCCGAAATTATTGGAGCTAGAGGAAGAAATCAAGCGCCTGAAAACCAAGATCAAGGCGGTCCCCTTTATAGATACCTTTGATTTGCGCTACAACAATCGCGTCAAGGAACCCTCCCCGACTACACGCGCCGTCATGTTTTGCCTGATGGACGTGTCGGGTTCAATGAACGAAGAGCGCAAGGACATCGCCAAACGGTTTTTCATCCTGCTGTATTTATTTTTAACCCGGACCTACAAAAACATTGATGTGGTTTTTATCCGCCATCACACCACGGCAAAGGAAGTCGATGAACAGGAATTCTTCTATTCGCGTGAAACCGGCGGCACCGTCGTCTCCAGCGCGCTGGAACTCATGCATGAGATCATCATGGAACGTTATCCAACATCAGAGTGGAATATCTACGCGGCGCAGGCATCGGACGGCGATAATTGGGAAGGTGATTCACCGGCGTGCCGCGAAATGCTGGTTAACAAGATTATGCCTTGCCTGCAATACTTTGCCTACGTTGAAATTACGGCTTATGAACATCAAAGCCTGTGGCGCGAGTACGAAAAAGTTAAAGAGGTTTACAACAATTTCGCCATCCAGGATATCGCCGGCCTGACCAGCATCTACCCGGTGTTCCGGGAATTATTCAAGAAACACGCCGCATGAACTCCGGCAGCCATACAACCAAACAACAACGCACACCCATCTCCGAAACGTCGGAGTGGACGCCCGAACTCATCCAAAAATATGACCAGGAAATTGCCCGCGTCGCCGAGGGGTTTAACCTGGATACGTATCCTAATCAGATCGAGATTATCAGCTCCGAACAAATGATGGATGCCTATTCATCGGTGGGTATGCCGCTGGGTTATCATCACTGGTCTTTTGGCAAACAGTTCCTGGATGTTGAGCGCCGCTACAGACGCGGCCAGATGGGTTTGGCTTATGAAATCGTGATTAACTCCAATCCCTGCATCGCTTACCTGATGGAAGAAAACACCATGACCATGCAGGCGCTGGTAATCGCCCACGCTTGTTACGGCCATAACTCGTTTTTCAAGGGTAATTATTTGTTCCGCGCCTGGACCAATGCCGATGCGATTATTGATTACCTGTTGTTTGCTAAAAAATACATCGCCAAATGTGAAAAACGATATGGCGTCAATGAAGTGGAGCATGTCCTGGATTCCTGCCATGCGCTGATGAATTACGGCGTGGACCGCTACAAGCGCCCGTCGCCTTTATCCGCCGACGAGGAGCGCAGCCGGCAACGGGAGCGTGAAGACTATCTGCAATCCCAGGTTAACGACTTGTGGCGCACCCTGCCCGTGTTCGAAAAGGAACTGGATAAAAAGAAAGAGATCCGCTTTCCGGAGGAACCCCAGGAAAACCTGTTATATTTCATTGAAAAAAATGCGCCGTTAATGGAACCCTGGCAGCGCGAGATCGTGCGCATCGTGCGCAAGGTCGCCCAGTATTTCTATCCGCAACGCCAGACCCAGGTCATGAATGAAGGCTGGGCGACATTCTGGCATTACACCATATTGAACAAACTCTACGACGAAGGACGGCTGACGGATGGTTTCATCATGGAATTCCTGCAGTCGCATACCAATGTGGTCGCGCAGCCGTCTTACAATAGTCCTTACTATAGCGGCATTAATCCTTATACGCTCGGATTTGCCATGATGAGCGATATCAAACGCATTTGTGAAGCGCCAACCGAAGAAGACAAACAATGGTTCCCTGATATCGCGGGCAGTAACTGGTTGAGCACGCTGGATTTCGCCATGCGTAATTTCAAGGATGAAAGTTTCATCGCACAATTCCTGTCGCCAAAACTGATCCGCGATCTGCGGCTATTTGCCGTGCTGGATGATGACACAAAGAATACATTGGAAATAACCGCCATTCACAATGACAACGGCTATAAGAAAATCCGCCAGGCGCTGGTGGAACATTACAACCTGAGCACACGCGAACCGAATATCCAGGTTTATAACGTCGATGTGCGCGGGGACCGTTCATTGACGCTGCGCCATATACAGCACAACCGCAGGCCGTTAAACAATGCGGCGGAAGAAGTACTCAAGCACTTATCACGCTTATGGGGTTTTACCGTGCGGATTGATACGATGAAGGCGGATGGCGGCCGGGAACTGACGCACGAGTGCCGGGTGAAACACACCTGAAGTCTGTCGAATTTCAAGGTGAATCCGGCGTTTGCAAATAATCAAACAACGATTTCAATGCAGAATTTTTTTCAATTGCTTTGCGTTGCGGCTTTTATCAATCACGGCTTGAACAAAGCGAACTGCGAGGTTTCATCCAGCAAACGCTGGCTGTCCCTGGCGTCCGGATAACGCGCTTTTTCAATTTCGTAATAGGCCAGAATCAGCGGTTTCTCCAGCCCCAGCCTCGCTCGAACTTCCTGTAACGGCAAATCCTGGCACGGTTCGAAATCAAACTCATCCAGCGGCGCGCAAGACGAGATATATCCCAGGCGGACCGCGTTTTTAAACACCTCAATGGCATCCTCATCGAACTTGTAAACCTCCGGATACAAATAACGCGAAACCAGGGCATACAGGTTTTCCTCGGTGGTGGTGACTTTGCTGGTTGAACCCATGGTAAAGCCGATGGTAAACGCTTCGTCTTTATCCAACAAACCGCGGCCAAGGATGATATGAATATAATCGTGCTGATGCAGGTCCACCGCGCCATGAAACAGCCGGATTCCGGGAACCTGAAACTTGGGATTCTCGACCAGCTGCACCATAAGCGGTATCTCATCCTGGCTGGCGCGCACCAACGACATGCTTTGCTGCGCATGACGTAGAGTGACCGTGTCTTGTTTAAACGGGATATACCAATCCTGATAGCTAATAGTCATCGTTTACCCTGTCACTAAAGTTTACCGGCGCCAAGCTCAATGCGTGTATCAACACTATTTTTTAATCCTATCCTCCTCCTATATCGGAAGACCGCCCGGTAAATTTAGCCTGATTGCACACCAGCCGCGAATGCCCTGGCCATTGATATATAGTTTGATTGCAATCCCGGCGATTATTCGCGGCGCGGTTTGTGAATTGATTGGCAAACTTCGCTTTACCCATGCTTGGACATGTTTAAACGAGCGCCGGATTGTGAAACGCGGGTATCATTTCTGTTATGGAAATAACCGGTGTTGGGTGGTTTTACTTATCAAATGGGTTGATTGAAAAAGCTCATAAAAAAGGGAGACTTTTATAAAAAGTCTCCCTTTTAACGTGTAAAGCGCCTTGCACTACTATTTTTTAATGACGCGCAGTAAACTCTGCGCTAACTGCTATTCACCCGCGCACTGTTACCCAAACAGCTCCTGCGTAATACTGGAGTACCAGCCACTGGCATATAAGGCTTCCGCCCTGCGGAACGATTCATCGGCGTCCGCGGGACTCACCCCACCCGCCCCTTTCACGGCAGTGATCTTGCCATCCTCAATACGGTAGACCCCCGCAACGGAAATACCATAATCCGGACCTACCAGGCTGTAGCAGGTATTGGTATACGATGGGTTTGGCATCTCCATACCGTTAATCGCGGTGACCACGGCGGCGGCGCACATCTTGCCTTCACTCGTGGCGGCATAGCCCGATTTGGGCAACTCGCCGGCAAGGGATGAATCGCCGATGACGTGGATATTTTTCAGCAGGCTTGATTCGAAAGTTTTTTGATTAACCGGACACCAGCCCGTTGCATCCGCCAGCCCGGCACTTCTGGCAATCATACCCGCCGCCTGGTGTGGAATGTAATTGATTACCGCACCTTTAATAGGATCACCCGCCTCGTTGTAAACCGTCATATTCTTGGCGTCCACCTTGGTTACAATACCGCCCTTGGTGCCCGCCACCCACTCGATCATGCCCGGATACAAGGCTTCCCAACCTTTGGTAAACAAGCCCTGCTTGGAAAAGTTGTCCTTGGCGTCCAGGATCAGGATCTTGGATTTAGGCTTATGGGTTTTCAGGTAATGGGCAACCATGCCCGCTCTTTCATAGGGTCCCGGCGGGCAACGGAACGGATTCGGCGGCGCGACCATGACAAAAACGCCACCATCTTCCATTGCGTCCAGCTGGCTCTTTAACAAAAGCGTTTGCTTGCCGGCTTTCCAGGCGTGAGGCGTGATTTCCACATCAGCCTCGGAATAACCTTCCACCCGGTCCCAGAGAAAATCGATACCCGGCGAAACCACCGCGCGGTCATAGTCATAGGCTTTGCCGCTTTTGGTTTTGACCTGGCGTTTTTCAGCATCAATGCCGGTCACTTCGTCATGCACTACATTGATCCCGTCTTTATTCTTTAAAATATCGTAACCATAGGTAATGGAATTGATATCTCTTAATCCGCCTAAAACCAGGTTACTGAAGGGGCAGGTAATAAACTGCGCATCCCTTTCAATGAGCGTTACGTCTATATTGGCGTCAAACTTTTTAATGAACCGGGCGCAGGTCACGCCCCCAAAGCCGCCACCCACAACCACCACCCGTGGTTTGGGTTTACCACCCAGGCCAACGCTTGTCATTGGCCAGAATAAAGAGCCCAGTGATACGGAAGAAACTACGGCTCCACCCGCTTTAATAAATTTCCGGCGTGTCATATTCATTTTCTTTTTCATTGCGCCATTCCTCCGTTATTTTTTAGCCGCGAAATATTCCGCCATGAGTTTGATTTCAGCATCGCTATAGCCTTTGGCATGCCGCTGCATGACGGTTGACGGACGTTTGTCATCGCGAAAATCCAGTAAGGCTTTCTCGATATAGTCTGCTGCCTTGCCACCGATAGAAGGGATGGCGCCGACACTCTTGCCATCAGGGCCATGACATCCATTGCAGGTGATACTGAGCATGGCGCCTTGAGTTACCGGTTCAGCGAAGGCGGTGGAAGGAATCAATGAAGCACAACTTACAGCACTTGCGGCCAACATCCATACTCCGGGTTTCGGAACCCACATGAGCGTCCTCCTTTAGAGTTTTTTGTGGTTATTTATGCTTATTTTGTTTATTTTCTTAATAAAGGTAGTTTAATTTGTCAATTCCACATTGATACGCATCAAGAGTATAGACGATATTATAAATCAATAATAAGACGCAAATGGCAAGCTCAACCGCCGGAATATGCCGATGTATTGTACGCGCAGGAGAGGCGTCGATTGAGAAATGTGGCGAACGAACTGTACATAGCCGTCACAATAATACCATTCGCATTACCAGCCAAAAAACAAGGCCTGTTACACTTTAGTTTAGGTATTTAGTCCAATGCAGCCGGCCAGTGATCGCGTCGTGCGAGGTTATGGTAAGGATTATAAGGTTTTATAGATTTCCGCCCCTTGTTGCTTGAACTCTTGCGCCTTGTCTTGCAGCCCTTTTTCGATGACCGCGTCAAGATTCACCGCCTTACTGTCCGGCGTTGCGGATTGCTGCCGCGCCGCACCCTGCCGCGCTGCATAGTCCCGCACATCCTGGGTGATTTTCATGGAACAGAAATGAGCCACTTTATGCGCCTGCTTGGGCAGGGTTGCATCGTGATAGGACCGCGCCCGGTCAGGATCCAGCCCTAAGTTAAACTGGTCTTCCCAGCGGAATTCAAAGCGCGCCTTGGACATGGCATTATCACGAATTTGCGCGCCGGGATGCCCCTTGGCCAAGTCGGCCGCATGCGCCGCGATTTTGTAAGTGATAATGCCTTCCTTGACATCATCGCGATTGGGCAAACCCAAATGTTCCTTGGGAGTTACGTAGCACAGCATCGCGGTGCCAAACCAACCGATCATGGCCGCGCCGATGGCGGAAGTAATATGATCATAACCGGGCGCGATATCGGTGGTCAGCGGACCCAGGGTGTAAAACGGCGCCTCGTCGCACACCGCCAGTTGCTTGTCCATGTTTTCCTTGATCATGTGCATGGGCACGTGGCCGGGTCCTTCAATCATGGTTTGCACATCATGTTTCCAGGCGATTTTGGTCAATTCACCCAGCGTTTCCAGTTCGCCAAATTGCGCCGCGTCATTGGCGTCGGCGATGGAACCGGGGCGCAAACCGTCACCCAGTGAAAACGATACATCATAGGCTTTCATGATGCCGCAGATGTCTTCAAAATGGGTGTACAGAAAATTTTCCCGATGATGCGCGAGACACCACTTGGCCATGATCGATCCGCCGCGCGACACAATGCCGGTGGTGCGCTTGGCGGTTAGCGGCACATAACGCAATAACACGCCGGCATGAATGGTGAAGTAATCCACGCCCTGCTCGGCCTGCTCAATTAAGGTGTCGCGGAAGATTTCCCAACTGAGTTCTTCCGCCTTGCCATGGACTTTTTCCAGGGCCTGATAAATGGGCACGGTGCCGATCGGCACCGGCGCGTTACGGATGATCCATTCCCGGGTTTCGTGAATATTTTTGCCGGTGGATAAATCCATGATGGTGTCCGAGCCCCAGCGAATACCCCAGGTCATCTTATCCACTTCTTCTTCAATGGACGAAGTCACCGCCGAGTTGCCGAGGTTACCGTTGATTTTCACCAGGAAGTTACGCCCGATAATCATGGGCTCCAGTTCGGTGTGGTTGATATTGGCGGGAATAATCGCGCGGCCGCGCGCCACTTCCTGGCGGACAAACTCAGGGGTGATTTGTTTGGGTATGGCCGCGCCGAACGATTCACCGGCATGCTGTTCTTTCAGTGCGTCCTTCACCCGCTCCAACTGCAGGTTTTCACGGATCGCCACGAACTCCATCTCCGGCGTGATAATGCCGCGTTTGGCATAATGCATTTGCGTCACATTACAACCGGCCCTGGCGCGGCGCGGCTTGGTGAGGTGTTGAAAACGCAGTTTGTCCAGCGTGGATTCCTGCAAACGCTGCCGGCCATACTCGGAGGAAAGTCCTGGTAATGTCTCGGTGTCGTTGCGTTCTTCAATCCAGGCGTCACGCACCGCTTGCAGTCCGCTGCGGATATCGATCCGCGCCTTGGGATCGGTGTACGGGCCGGAGGTGTCATAGACGATCACCGGCGGATTTTTTTCCACCGCATTGCCCTGACCTGTCATCAGCGGCGTATCGGTCAAGGTAATCTCACGCATGGGCACGCGGATATCCGCGCGGCTGCCTTGCACGTAAATCTTCCGGGAATTGGGGAAAGGCTGGACTGACGCGTCGTTGATTTTCGCCGTCTGACTTAGAAATGGGTCCGCTATCGCGCTCATACTGTTACCTGTCATTAAAAAAGATCCGGTGAACAAAGAACCTGGGGCGGGACGCGCGATGAATCAAGCGAGAGGCTTCCCTACGCCGGTAACAGCCGGATCAGGTTCAAAGGGTCTATTCTCAGCACTGATAAGCGTTTACTAATCGTTAAGCGCTTTCAGGCACCCCTAGCTAGGTGAAAACAAACAGTGACAGTAGCGAATAATTGACCGCGACACAAGCGCGGCGTGCATTAAAAAAGAAATTATCGATCTCCGATTCCATTTAATATTTGGCTGACGTTTAAATAACTCATTGAAACGCATGGAAACGATGTAGAACCACGGCATGGTTTCGGCATTTATGACACACGCAATAGTCCTTCACGACGAGACGTGAAAACGCCAGTTTATAGCGCCATAAACCCAGCGCTATACCTGCCATCCGGGAATAGACTAGACGAATCCTTAACCAAAAATACCGGTAACCGCGCGATTCTCACTTGCCTGGCTCAGCGAAACGACTTACTCTTTGTGTCCTTTTGTTTGAATATAATAAAAAACCGGTTATGAACGAGAAAATTATGCAACAAGCCCTTTTCAACATGATCGAGCAACAGATCCGGCCGGCGGAAGTATTGGATGCGCTGGTACTGCATACCATTGCCGCCGTGCCCCGCGAGTTCTTCGTACCCAGCGCGTATCGCCAACTCGCCTATTCGGATACCCATATCCCACTCGGTAATGGGCAAATCATGATGAGCCCCATTCAGGAAGCGCGGCTATTGCAAGCACTCAATATACAAACCGGCGATGAAATTCTGGAAATCGGTACCGGCTCCGGTTACCTGACAGCGCTGTTGGCCAAACTCGGCAAGCAAGTCCTGTCAATTGAGATCGATCAACACTTATCCAGCTCAGCCGCACAAAAGCTGGAACAACACGGCATCACCAACGTTAGCCTGGAAATCGGCGATGCCGCCAAAGGTTGGGCCCAGGACGCGCCTTATGACCTTGTTGCCGTGACCGGTTCCTTACCCGTGCTGCGCGATGACATGAAACGCCAGCTTAAAACCGGCGGACGCTTATTCGTCATCGCCGGCAGTGCGCCCGCGATGTCCGCGCTGTTAATCACCCGGATTAGTGAAAACCAATGGTCCGAAGAGGAATTGTTTGAAACCGTAATACCCCCACTGATAAACGCGGAAAAACCGCCGGAATTTGTGTTTTAAAGGCGCACGGATTACCATTTCCTAATTTTCCTAATATTGTTGAACATGATTGTGGTTGAACTTGCTGACGTTTTAAATTAAGTGGCTTGAAATGGTGGTTGCATGCAAAGTATTACCGTTACACAACTCAAGGAACGCCTCGAGCATCGCATCGAAAAACCGTTACTGCTGGATGTTCGCGAACCCTGGGAATTCGCGATTTGTCATATCGATGGTTCACGGTTAATACCCATGCAGCAAATCCCCGGCGCACTGAATGATTTGGATAATGAACAGGAGATTGTCGTCGTATGTCATACCGGTGTGCGCAGCCTGCGGGTCTGTTATTTCCTGCAGCAACAAGGATTCACCAAGGTATTGAACTTGTCCGGCGGTGTACACGCGTGGGCAACCACTATTGATCCCACTATGCCGACCTACTAAATCGTAGTGAATTAAAGCGTAGTGAATTAAAGCGTAACGATGTAAAAACCGTAATGATGTAAAAACTGAATGTAATAATTACTTAACGCGTTAACAACGCAATACATCCGTAACCCGAGCATTAAAAACCTAAAGAAGAACCCGTTACCCTTATGAAAGCATCCAAATTTTCCTGTTCTGTCGTAGCGATTATCAGTGCATGCTTGTTTCTGGCGTATCCGCCATTAACCCATGCGGAAGACCTGGAAGACATTTTTAAACTGGCCGAGGAAAATGATCCCACTATACGGGCGGCGGTCGCCACGCGTGATTCCGCACAAGAATTTGTCAATATCAGCCGCGGCGAGTTTCTGCCGCAAATCAGGCTGGGTGCCGAGTATTTAGACATAGATACTACTAATGCCGATAACAATACTACAGCCTTAAATGATGGCGCTGGCACCGTATACTCATTAAACCTCGTACAACCTATTTACGACGCACGAAATTTTTCCCAGCACCGGCTAAACAAAAATTTCGCGCAACAGGCGGATGCGGATTTCAAAATCGCGCAGCAGGACCAGATCATGCGCACCGCCACTCAGTACTTCCGGGTATTGGGCGCCATGGACAACCTGGAATTTTCCAGAGCCGAAATGCAGTCCAATGAACGCCAGTTAGAGCAGATCAAGCAGCGCTTCGATGTGGGCCTGGTCGCCATCACCGACGTACACGAAGCGCAAGCGCGCTACGACTTATCACGCTCGCAGTTCATCGAGGCGGAAAACATTTTAGATAATGAAGTGGAGGCGCTGCGCAAAATCACCGGCCGTTATCATAAACAGCTGGCGCCGCTGCGCGAGAAAACCCCGCTGGAACCCCCCGATCCCAACGATATCGAACATTGGACCAATCTGGCGCTGCAGCAAAATCCAGCTCTGGTATCAAGCCGGTTTTTTGTCGAACAAGCGCAGAACCAGGTGTCCGTCCAACGCTCGGATCACCACCCCACCCTGGAATTAGCAGCTCGCTACGCGCATGCGGATGAGGACCTTCAAGGCGAATACGACCGTACCACCGTGGGTATTAACTTTAGTATGAACCTGTTTGCCGGCGGCAGTATCAGCGCCGGCGTTCGCCAGGCGCAACAGGAACTGACCCGCGCCAAACAAAACCTCGAATCCGCCAGCCGTGATACCCAGGAAGCCGTGCGCCGCTCTTTTTTGGGCGTTAAATCCGCCATCAGCCAGGTTAGCGCATTAAGACAGGCCGTCATCTCATCACAAAGCCGGTTAAAGGCGACCGAAGCGGGGTTTGACGTGGGCACCCGCACTACCGTGGACGTATTGAACGCGCGCAGCGAGCTGTTTGATTCCGAAAGGTTGTATGCGCGGGCGCGCTATGATTATATTCTGCAAACCATGTCATTGCGGCAAGCCGCCGGCATGCTGGAGACGCAGGATATCGCGGCGGTTAACAATTTACTGCGAAAATAATCCATGACTAACAGCACCGGCAGGCGCCTGGCTGACGCCAGCCGCAGTCAATTGCTGGTTATCGATGTCCAGACCCGCCTGGCGCCGGTTATGAGTGACCGCAAGACCTTGCTCAGAAACTGTGAGCGGCTATTAAAAGCCGCGAACTTACTGGCGGTGCCTGTCACTGTCACCGAGCAATACCCCAAGGGCCTGGGACGCACCGAACCAAGCCTGCTGCATGCCCTGCCCGCCGGGCTGACCCCGGTTGAAAAAACCTGTTTCTCCTGCTGCGGCGCCAGCGGTTTTGAAGCCAGTGTGCCGAGCATGGAAAACCGGCAATTCATTCTGTGCGGCATTGAAAGTCATGTATGCGTGCTGCAAACCGCCATGGATCTTTTAGACCGCAATCACCAGGTGTTCGTGGCCGCTGACGCCATTGATTCAAGATCCAGAGAACACAAACAGCTTGCGCTTGGCCGCATGCAACAGGCGGGCGCCATCATCACCACCACGGAGTCGGTATTGTTTGAATGGTTGCGGGATGCTAAACACGAGCAGTTTAAAACCATTAGCGCGTTGCTTCGCTAACATACGCTGCCACTGTTCACTGTAAAACCCGGCGCCCTTTATTGAAAACCAATTACCTCCCCAGATAATCTCATTATTCATTGTGCGCCAGCCCCAGAATAAATCCACTTTGCAGCTTGCACTAAAGCCGCGTTATTGGCCCATCGCGGCGGGATTTTTGTTGTTGCGTTTATTGGTCCTGCTGCCGATCAGGCTGCAATTTGGCCTGGGCCGGTGGGGCGGACGCTTGTTTTACCATCTCGCCGAACGCCGCCGTCATATTGCCGAAGTCAATATTAACTTGTGTTTTCCCAAACTGGATCAGCAACAAAAACAACGCCTCGTCAAAGAAAGTTTTGAATCCGCCGGCGTTTCCGTATTTGAAACCGCATTGAGCTGGTGGGCCAGTGATGCGCGCTTACAATCACTGGCCAGCATAAAAGGTATTGAACATATCATCACTGCAACCGAACAAGGCAAAGGCGTATTATTGCTAAGCGCGCATTTCACCTGCCTGGAAATCTGCGGCCGCTTTCTGATCATGCGGATACCGACCTATAACATGTACAAGCGGCAGCGCAACGCGCTGATTAATAAAATCATGACCGACAGCCGTAAAAAACACGCCAAAGGCATCATTGAACGGCGCGACGTGCGCGGGTTTATCCGCGCCTTGAAACAGGGCAACATCTGCTGGTATGCCCCCGATCAGGATTTTGGCCGGCAAAACAGCGTTTTTGCGCCGTTCATGGGCGTCGCCACAGCCACCTTGACGGCAACCTCCAGGCTGGCCTCCATGGGCAATGCGGTGGTCATTCCCTATATGCCCAAACGGCGCAGAAATGAACTTGGCTATGACATCACGGTGCTTCCGCCGTTAGAAAATTTTCCGAGCGGCGATGATGTCAAGGATGCCGCCTTGGTCAATGAATTGATTGCCGAACAAGTTATTTTGGCGCCGGAACAATACCTGTGGGGACACCGCCGATTCAAAACGCGCCCGGAAGGCGAGGCGGATGTGTACGGTAAAAAAGGCGCCAAAAAATAACAACTGTAATACGCGGCAAGACCTGGCCAGCGGTTAATTTTTTATTGTATTAACTGGTTGACAGCTTCCCGGCGCCAGGCCAGCTGTACTTGATCAATAGCAAAACCAGCAACGGCAACAGGAAGACAATGCGCCACTGCGCGTGAACCAGATTGGAATAACCCAGGTACCCAAGCCCGAAGCCCAGGAACACCAGCATGGTCGCGGACACCACCGGTAACGACTTGATATCGCCCTGCACATAAATTAAATAACCGATACCCCAGCCCAGCGGCAAGCCGATCAAAATGCTGTGCAGGAAATGCAAGATAAAGGGCGGCCAGATAATCGCCGCCACAAAGTTTAAGGTGGCAATAATCATGATCAGGCGGAAGTGCTTGTTCTGCGCGTCATAGGCATACCAGCAGCCTACCGCAGCCGCCATGAATGCGCCGCCCAGATGCAAGGCCCAGCCGGTATCGACTTGATAGTCCCAAATCACCAGGCTGAGATCCATCATCAGCAGGAACACCAGATACTTCACCGGCCGGGTGGTCATTTTTTTGTACAGCACCGGATCCACGTCATAGCGCCGGTCAATGTGCCAGATGCTGGCCAGCACCAGGATCACCGCCATCACGAACAAGGACCACATCGGGTAGTAGAACGCCGGCACCCAGGATAATCCCAGCACCAGCCAGGCGCCGGCGCTGGCCCGGCGCTGGTTGCCTTCCCAGGCGACCAGGCGAATGCTGGCGATGACGCTGGCGAGGTAGGACAAAATGCCCAGCAACGCCACCGCGACGGCCTGCACTAATGAATGCTCATCCCAGTAGGAAAAATGCAAATATTGGTAGCCCGCCAGCGCCACCGTCGCGCCGAGCAATAACACCGTAGTGGCGGCGGCAAAGGAACTCAAGGGCCGGTAAAATTTTTTCACAACGCCATGCAGCACGGGCAATAACAACAAAGGAATATAATAAAGGTTACCGGCCAGGCTATCCAGATCGGAGCCATACACCACCAGTCCCATCGCGATGGTGACGCAGTACAGAAACGGAAACTGATAAAGCAACAGGTAATGAATCATGATGAAGGGCCCGCGTTGAGCAGCTGAATGCGTTGTTGCGAGCGAGCGGCCAGGGGAAACTCCACCTCATAAAAAACAGCACTATCATCACGGTAACGGTTGACCAGACGCCCGGCATCCGGCACCAGATTCATTTTGTTACCCGGCACCCTGATGCGCACCCGCGCACTGGCAAACGATTCGTGCAATTCATTTTCCACCAGCATGGCCGTATCACCTTGCATCACGCTGCGCAGTTTACCCATGGGAATGGAACTGGTGGCATCGCGCAGGCCGTCGCCGTCCATATCATAGGTGTACGATGCCAGTTTGCCGCCGTCCAGGCGAATCAAACGATAGCCATGGTGCAGGGGCGAACTGGAATATTGTTCGCGCAAGTCAGCGCCGGCGGTTGTGGTGACCACATAAGGCGCGCCGGGAAATTCCCAGGTATCGCGCCGGTCCTGCCCGGTGTCGTCGTAAACCGCATCGCCATGCCAATGACCGGATAACACAATCGGCACGTTATATTGTTTGAAGGTTTGCACCAGATCCTGCGCGTGCACGGCGAGATAACCGCGCAATTCCGGCCGTTTCTGGATCGGGTGATGTAACTGCACCAGAGGAGTCCTGCCCTGCAGGTTTTCCAATTCACGCCGCAGCCAGCGGTATTGGGATTCCGTCATTTGATCGCGGCCATGCCCCGAATTCAGGCTGATAACCTGCAGCTTGCCATACTGCACGGAATGATAGAGCTCGCCCAATAAAGTTAAAAATCCCGCCCAGCCTTCGTATTCGTGGTTGCCCGGCGCCGCAATCACCGGCGCGTTGATTTTTTCCATCGCCGCGAGCAAGCGGTGATACTGGTCCCAGGTTCCGCCATACGCGATGTCGCCGGTCATTAACACCAGGCTGGGATTAATGATATTGATTTCATCAATAATCTGCTGCAAGCGTTCATCGCCATCACCGCGGCCCAAGGTGGGCAGATCCGCCATTTGCACGATGGACACCTGTTGCGGAAATTCCCGGACGACATGCACCGCCTTGGGACGGATGATTTCATCGCCGCCATCGGACACGATGAGCGAATAACTCCCGGCGGCCAGAGCCTGGGGTACTGTTGCTGTGATTATCCGGTTGGCGACATTCCAGTTAACGCCGGTAATTTCCAGCGGCACACGTTCATCACCCAATGCCAGTGACACACGCCATTGGGGTTGCCAGAACGGCAGGCTTGACTTGATATTGACAGCGATGGTTGCGCCCGGCTGAATGATTACCGGCGTTCCGAGGCGCGGCGCAATCACGTCAAACTTCGCCGGCAGCATCACCCCCATCGCCATCGCGACAACGACGGCAATGGACAGAACAGTTTTTAGCGATGCCGGCATGAGGCTGTTAACTTCGGGAATTGTGATAGCGCATATAGCGCGTGGTTTCAAAAATCGCCCGGCACAACTGCTCGAACTGCTGCGCCTGACCGGCGAACTGTGTTATGACATTGTCACGCGGATTGTCCGCCTGCATATCATGCAACACTTTGTTGCTGCCATCGTCGTTCATCAGAAAATAATACCGTTCATTCAGCAATCCAACGCGCAGTCCCTGCCCGTGGGTTACGGTGAAAGCAAAACGCGCATTGTCATAACGTTCGTCCAGCAGGTCGCGCCCCATGGTGGTATTAACATAGCCGTTGGCGGCCAAACCGGCGATAGTCGGCAGCACATCCACTTCGCTGGCGATTTTACTGAACACTTTGCCCTTGGGCAGTAGATGGGGCGCATAGATCACCAGCGGCACCCGCAGTCCGTGGATATTCAGCTGTTCTTCAAATTTCGGCGTATGCTTGCCGGTATTGGCATGAATGCCGTGATCACCAAAAAGCACAAAGACCGTATTCGCAAAATAAGGCTCTTGTTTCACGGCGTCAAAAAACGCTTTGATACTGTGATCCATGAAACGGAATGAATTGTACTCCCCCGCTGAATGAAATCCGTGCTCGAACACTTCCTTGTCGCTGACATCCCGCACCTGGAAGCCGCGATTGTCATCCGGTATGGTGTAGGGCCGGTGATTGCCCGCGGTTTGAATGACCGCGATAAACGGTTTCTGCTGGGCGCTCAATACCTTGTTCGCTTCGCCAAACAAATGCAAATCCGAAATACCCCACACATCGGTGCGCGGCGATTCATAACTGCCTTCTTCATACAATTTCAAGCCCGGGATATTGTAGGACAGCAGGCCGCGGATATTGCCCCAGCTGGCGCTGCCGCCAATGAAATACAATTTCTCGTAGTCTTCGAAGGCATTGACAATCGTATGCTGGTTGACGATTAATGGATTACGGGACGAGGTGCGCTGGGTCTCCACATCAGCCAATCCGGTTAGCGCGGTGAATACCGAGCGCGCGGTGCCGGTATGGGGCACAAAAAAATTATCGAAGTAAACACCGTCTCTCGCCAGGCTGTCGAAATACGGTGTTGGATCCAGGGCATTGCCGGACAATCCGGTTTTATACGTGGCAAATGATTCCAGCAATACAATGACGATGTTGGGCCGCGAAACATGCAAGCCGTTAGGATGACCGGCGCGCTTGAAGTTCAGGTTTTCCTTATCCGGTTCATCGACGCCGAGATACGCCGCTATTTGATCATAATGCTGTATAACCGCATCTTTATCGAACTGCACATCCTTATTTTTCAGCGTGGAGGCCGCATGAATTACCGGATTGACCGTCACGGCCGCGGCAAACGGGTGAGTACTGAAATAGGCATCACTCCAGCGCAGCGGATACCATGAGGCTTTGCCGTAGATCCCGAACACCACGATGATACCCGCGGCGGACACCACGGCGGCTTTATAACGGCGGCGCAGCGCATGCACCGGTTGGCGCTCGATGAATTGTAAAAGCTTATTTAACCCCAGAATGTAAACCGCCACTATCAGCATCCAGCCCAGCGCCAGCCAAATCACCGGATAGGACTGCCATACCATCAGTAACGAGATGTCGGGAGTTGCCGCAAAACGCAAGATGGTAGAGTCCAGCGGTACTTTCAAATACGCGTAATAGGCAAAATGGGTGATGTATACGATCAGCACCAGGCCAAACGCCACTGCCAGGTAAGCGATCCACACGCGCCGGTTGCGGCGCACGGTAGCCGGTCCGGCGCCCGCGAAGGGATCAAGGTGTGATATCCAGGCCAGCAGTAATAGTGGTAATACCATCAGCAGCGCCAGCCGTGCATCGTATTTGAAGCCGATGAAAAAGGCATTCGCCAGGGTGCCGGCGTCAATCGGATCAGCCGGACTGCTGAAGTAGGCCCAGAACGCAACACGAAAAACGCCAAAAACCAGTATATTGATAACAACCACTGAAGCGGCGAATCGAAGCAATTTGGGAATAGGGTAAATGGGCATTGGCATCAACAACGCAGCGGAATGGACGCTGGTTAAATGTAAACCGGTAGTTAATCAGTCTTTGCTTGCTTAGCTTCGGGTTTCCTTAGGGTTTCCTTAGGTTTTGCTCATGTTGTGCCAGCATGCATCAGTAGCCGGTTTTTGATCCAGCACTGCCTAAGGCGTGGAATTCTATCATAGACCGCACGGCCGATGTACCTTAAAACGATGTACCTTAAAAGCGGTACCGCAAAAAAGGATAGAACCCGTTGTCACACCCGCTTAAACTGCATAACCTTTGCCGTAGGATTGCTCCGGGATTCAAGAGCATAACCTGAGCGCGTTACGTAGGACTTGCCGCACTTTTACAAGTTCAATACAGAGGCGAGTTCAAAACTGGGGCGAGTTCAAAAACGGGGTAAGTTTGAAACAGAGCAAGGTCAATACCGGTTCAAAACGTCCAATACCAACAGGTACAAAGCCTGGATACGTAACATCGGCGTGTATGTAGACAAGATGTGCGCAACACCCCAAGGCCATGACCCATTAAATGACTCATAAAAATCAATCAAACCAACACCGGAACAACACGTGGCCTTATCAGCTGGTGCTGTGGATGGCCGCCCTGCCGATACTCGCCTATACACTGTGGCTGGCCGTGCGTTACCGGCAATTTCGTTATTTACAACAACGGCTGGGTTTCGGCTATCCGATTACGCCGCACACAGCGATCTGGCTACATGCGGCGTCGGTGGGCGAAGTACTGGCCGCGGAACCGCTGCTCAAGGCACTGCGCCGGCAATATCCGAAGTTAACCCTGGTGGTTTCCACTGGCACCCCGACCGGCGCGCAAATGGTCCACCAGCGTCTGGGCGGTCAGGCGCTGCACGTGTACCTGCCCATCGACTGGCGCGGCGCCGCACGGCGTTTGCTTAACACGCTGCATCCCCGCTGCGCCCTGATCATGGAAACTGAACTCTGGCCCAACCTGTACCAGGCGTGCGCGCGGCAGGGGATTCCGCTGCTGGTGGTGAATGCCCGGTTATCACCCAAAACGCTCAACACCCGTGGCTGGATTCGCGCGCTGTATCACCGCACCTTGCAGCAGGTGACGGCGATCCTGGCGCGATCCCCGGCTGACGCCGAGGGTTTTCGTGAACTGGGCGCCGCGCCGGACAAAGTGCAGGTGCTGGGCAATATCAAATTCAGCGCCGCCCAACCGGCAACCGGCATAAAACCGATTACGCTGCCCCGTGCTTTCGTGCTGGCGGCGTCGACCCACGAGGATGAAGAACTGCAACTCGCGCGCCTGTGGCTGGCGCTGCAGCCGCGGCATGAATTGCTGGTCATCGCGCCACGGCACCCCAACCGCCGTCACGGCATTATCAAGCAACTAGACAGTTTGTCCGTCAAGCTGGCGGTACGCAGCCGCAATGACAACGTACAAGTGGATACCCAGATTTACCTCGCCGACACCCTGGGTGAGCTGACGAGCTTTATGGCGAGCGCGGAACTGGTTGTGATGGGGGGATCATTTGTGCCGGTCGGTGGACACAATCTGCTGGAGCCGGCCCGATTGGGTAAAGCGATTTTGTTCGGACCTTCCATGCACAATTTTACCGAAGAAACAGATGGTTTGCTGGCGCAGCAGGCGGCGCTGCAGGTGGATAACTATGAACAGCTGGGCCACGAACTAACCGCGCTCCTGCAAGACCACGCCCGGCGCCGGGCGCTGGAACAACGCGCCCAACAGTTCATGCAGCGCAACAGCGATGTACTGCCACGTTACCTGTCCGCCATTAAGCGTTATTGTCAGTTGCCGGACGAATAGGCCTGCAACAGGGCGCCCCAATGATGCAGCGAAAAATGAAAGCTTTGCGGATTCTGTAGCCTGAGTTTTTGCAATGAACGGTGCAAGCGCTCAATATTGGCTTGCCGCCAGGCGCGCGCGGGAGCGCGTTGTTCGCCTTTAT
>DATCIR010000313.1:0-5015 GCA_036507695.1 Gammaproteobacteria bacterium | reverse complement strand
TTAATGGGGCGCATGGTGCCCATGGACGCAGGCATGGCTGATGTCGTCACGAAAATACGCCACTCCGTTACGGTTTAAGATTATTTCCTCCCGGCTCATGTTGCTTGCCATCAGCGCGCTGCACCTGGGCGCCGCGCTGTTGTTGGTTCCCCTGGCGCTGCCGTGGCCGGCAAAAGTTTTTTTTGCGCTAATTATTATGGCGAGTTTCGCACTGAGTCTTTTTCAGCTGGGATGGATGCCGGCACGTCCGCTGTTTAGCAAGCTGTGGCCGGCGCTGGTTGAGGCCGTATGGGATGAGCACGATCAGTGGCTGCTTACCGATGCTGATCAACAAATTCATTATGCGGAACTGGCACCTGCATCGTACGTGCACGCGCAATTGGCGGTTATTAATCTGCGTTTGCAGAATCAAGCCTGGTATAACCGCCGCCGCGCCATTATTTTACTGCGCGACAATATCGACGCGGATACATTCAGACGCTTGCGGATACGTCTTCGGTGGTATGCCTCTCAGGTTCCCGATAATTTGGCGGGATCAGGATAGTATCCTGCGGCGGCCTGCTCTCATCAGGATTCGGGTAATCCAGCGTATAATGCAAGCCGCGGCTTTCCTTGCGCGCCATGGCGCTGCGGATAATCAATTCGGCGACATCAACCAGGTTGCGCAACTCGATCAGGTCGTTGGTGATGCGGAAGTTGCCGTAGTATTCAAATATCTCCCGGGATAACAAACTCACGCGGCGCATGGCCCGTTCCAGGCGTTTATTGGTGCGCACTATACCCACATAGTCCCACATGAAGCTGCGCAGTTCATCCCAGTTGTGGGCTACCACGATTTCCTCATCGGAATTGGTGACCCGGCTTTCATCCCAATCCGGCAATACCGTAAATGGTTCTGGAGTTGGCTTGCTGCTGTTGATGTGACGGGCCGCCGCGGCGCCAAACACCAGGCATTCCAGCAGCGAGTTACTGGCCATCCGGTTCGCGCCATGCATGCCGGTGCAAGCGGTTTCCCCGATGGCATACAAGCCGTCGATATCCGTTTGGCCATGCTGGTTGGTAATAATACCTCCGCAGGTATAGTGGGCCGCGGGCACCACGGGGATGGGTTGTTTCGTGATGTCGAAACCAAACGTCAGGCAGCGATTGTAAATCGTGGGAAAATGCGACTTGATGAATTCTTCCGGCTTGAAGCTGATATCCAGATAAACACAATCCAACCCGCGTTTTTTCATTTCATGGTCGATGGCGCGGGCCACGATATCGCGCGGCGCCAGTTCCGCGCGCGGATCTACCTTGGGCATGAATCGCGTGCCATCGGGCAATAACAAATGTCCGCCTTCCCCGCGCACGGCTTCCGAAATCAAAAACGATTTAGCGTGCGGATGATAAAGGCAAGTGGGGTGAAACTGGATGAACTCCATATTGGCAATCCGGCAGCCGGCACGCCAGGCCATGGCGATGCCATCGCCCGTGGATTCGTCGGGATTGCTGGTATAGAGATAGACTTTGCTGGCGCCGCCGCTGGCGAGTATCATTTTGTTGGCTTGGAAGGTTTCGGTGTGCCCCGTCGCTTTATTGTGTACGTAGGCGCCAAGTACGCGTTGAGGTTGTTGGTTCAACTTGCTGCTGGTAATGAGGTCGATCGCGATATGGTTTTCGAATATATGAATATTCGAATGTTCTTTCGCACGCTCGATTAAGGTTCTGGAAAGTGCATTGCCGGTGGCGTCTTTGCAGTGAATCACCCGCCGGTGGCTGTGACCGCCTTCACGGGTCAGGTGATAGGCTGATTTTTCGTTGTTTTCTTCGACATGCGTGAACGGCACACCCAGCCCGATTAACCAGTCGATTTCTTCCTTGCTATGTTCCACAACATAACGAACGATTGATTCCCGGCACAAACCCGCACCGGCATTTAATGTGTCGGCAACGTGCGAATCAACCGAATCTTCAGGATCGATTACGGCGGATATGCCACCTTGTGCATACCAGGTGCATCCGGAACGCATATTGCCCTTCGAGATCAGGGCAATCCGGTACCTGGGATCCAATTGCAGCGCGAGCGTCAAACCGGCCGCTCCCGTACCAAAAATTACCACGTCATATTTGTGAGTGGGCGTCATCTTTATCAAGTAAGCTTTAATTTGCTTGAGTTAACTGGTTGTTTGTTATAGTGTAATTCGTTAACGTATTGCTACAGGGTAGCATTCTAACGCCGAATCAGCGCAATTAGGAATAATTCTTGGCGAAAAAAGCCGTTGTTGTCGAAAACATGGCGCTTGATGGCATTGTATGTACAATACGGTTAGCCGCCGCTGGCAGCATGGCGGGTGGTTGGAAGCATAAAAACAGGTGACTGAGATAGTCGCTCGGGAGTATGGCTCATCATGAAGATTTTTCGTATGACGATGAGTGGGATAACGTGTCCTTTTAGGAGGACGCCCGTGTGGCGAACTATCTTATGATCGTATTGTCTAGGAAACTAAGGCACAGGAAGTACGCCTTGCTATATAAGGGGTTTTGGCCCGCATGGCCGAAAGAAACGTGGATCAGGCGCTCGTCGAGCGAATACAACGAGGGGATAAGTCAGCATTTGATATTCTTGTGCGCAAATACCAGCATAAGGTCGTCAAGTTAATTTCTCGTTATGTCAAAGATCAGCAGGAAGTTTACGACGTTGCCCAGGAAGCCTTTATAAAGGCTTATCGTGCGTTGCCGAAATTTAGAGGTGACAGCGCTTTTTATACCTGGATGTACCGTATAGCGATTAATACCGCAAAGAATTATCTGGTAGCACAGGGCCGCAGGTTACCGAATGTCGATATCGAAGCACAGGATGCGGAACAGTTTGAAGGTGAATCGGCATTAAAGGAATATGCAACGCCTGAAAGTATGCTCAGGCGGGACGAAATCCAGGAAACTGTATTTCGTACCATAGAAAATCTCCCGGAGGACTTGCGAATAGCAATAACACTGCGCGAGATAGAGGGTTTAAGTTACGAAGAGATTGCCGTAGCAATGGATTGTCCAGTGGGCACCGTAAGGTCCCGGATTTTCCGCGCTCGGGAAGCAATTGACAAAACACTTCAGCCGCTAATCGGGTGATGTGACATCATGCAGAGTAATGAAACCAGGGTATTGAAGCAATGACAACAGCAACGGAAAAAGGCGAACAAGTATCGGCGTTCATTGACAATGAGTTGACTCGCGAAAATTGCGAACAACTCATAAGCACCCTTAACAAGGACGAGGCGTTAAAATCCTGTTTTGAACGCTACCAAATGATCAGTGACTCAATCCGGAATCAGTTGCCACCGGACATAAAATGGGACTTTGCCCGCCGTATCATGTCCGCCATTGAATCCGAACCTGCTGTATTCGCACCAACATTCGCACCAACCGCACGATCATCAAGTAAGTCAAGCTCCCAGGCCGCCTTAACCAGGAAGGTCGCCGGTTTTGCTATTGCTGCGTCGGTGGCGACGATTGCGGTTGTTGCGGTGCAAACAAAATACAGCGAAGCGCCGGAGCAGGTGGCGACGACGATGCCGGATAACAGTGAGTTTGTCCGAATGGCAAAAGAAAACCCCGTTGCTGCCAACATGCAGCCTGTGATTACCTCCAAGCCGTCAACCGGCTATTCCACCGCATCCACCGCGGTTCAGCAGCAGCCGATTGCACAAATGAACCCATTGCGGAAATTTGATGCGCAACTTCACCAGTACATCGTTAATCATTCTCAATATGCGGCCGGCGCCGGAGTTCACGATATTATCTCTTCCGCGCGAATCGCATCTTCCTCCCAGCAAAAAATTAATGTAGATCAGGTTAAGCAGTGAAGCTAATTGTTTTTCTATTCAGTTTGGTTCTCTTTACCAGTGCCGGAGCTGACCAGGATATTGCCCCGGCACTCAGTCTTCTTAATAAAATGAGTTCAGCCTTAAAGAGCCTGAATTATCATGGCACCCTGGTTTACACCCATGGCGGCCAGGTGGAATCATTAAAACTCATTCATAAGCATACCAAATCCGGAGAAGTCCAGCGTCTTGTTCACTTGAGCGGGGAGGCGCGTGAGGTTATCCGTAATAACGACGTCGTTACCTGTTATTTGCCGGATTCCCGCTCTGTGGTGGTGGGTGAACGCCGGTTTAACAATCATTTGTTGTCCCGGCTTACCAAAAACTTTGGGGATTTCGCCGGGCAATATGAATTCATTGCGGATGGTAAGGGCCGTATCGCCGAACGCGAATCAACGATTGTCACTATTCGCCCCAAAGATGGCTTTCGCTATGGGTATCGATTTTGGATTGATGATAACAGCGGTTTGTTATTGAAGTCTGAATTGCTTGCCACGGATGGTTCACTGCTCGAACAACTTATGTTTATTGAAGTGGCTGTGGTTGACACGATACCGGACTCAATGTTGCAACCCGCGGTCAACGGCGAGAGTTATACCTGGCATAATGGCCGGGAAAAGACCGGGGGCCAAACAGAGCAGACGTCCAATAATTGGAAAATTGCCCATATGCCGGACGGTTTTGTGGTGACCGATCGTTCCAAACAAAAAATACCAAGCCGAAGTCAGCCTGTTGATTATATGATGGTTTCCGATGGCTTGGCGTCAATATCAATCTATATCGAGCATTTCAACGCACAAAATAACAACCTGCTTGGTGCGTCAAGTATGGGGGCGGTGAACGTGTTCGGTTCATTGTTGACAGACTATCATGTTACGGTTGTCGGTGAAGTTCCGCAGCAAACTGTGCAAATGATCGCTGAATCTATTTCAAGTCAATAATAAGGTAAATTAATGCTCGAAGAGCACGCTATTGTTGTCGCCGTGGATAAAAAAGCCACCTGGGTTGAAGTACAACGTCAATCAGTGTGCGGCCAGTGCGCGGCCAACAAAGGCTGCGGTTCAGCGGTTTTGCAAAAAGTACTGGGTAACAAACGGAATATCTTCCAAGTCAACGGGGATTTGCCTGTTCCTGCCAAAGTTGGCGATGAGGTAA
>DATCIR010000312.1:0-11331 GCA_036507695.1 Gammaproteobacteria bacterium | reverse complement strand
CAAGCCGGTGAATTTGATTTCAGTAACATCAGTGAATTTGTTGGCGGCGGCGCGATGGATACGCTGGTGGGCATAAACGCCGGCGATCGCTGGTTTATTACCGGCATTTCCGGGCCCAATAGCGGGAATACCTTGAGCGGATATGATTATTCCGGATTTGAAAATCTGACGGGTGGCAATGGCGACGATACCTTTGAATTTTCGGTCAACGGCTCGCAAGCCGGAACAATTGCCGGCGGCTTGGGTTACAACACGCTGGATTACGCGTCCTTGACGGATGCCATGAGTGTCGATCTGGCCGCAGGTAGCGCGTTTGGAGCAGGTGGCATCACCGGAATCGACAATATTGTCGGCAGCCAGTCATCCGCTGACTCATTGACGGGCTTGAATGCGAACAATGACTGGGGGATTGACGGTAGCAATGCAGGCAACGTGGGGCTGGTGGACTTTTCCGGCATCGAGATTCTCTACGGCAACGGGCTCACCGATACCTTCACCGTACAGTCCGGCGGGTCGGTTGAAGAAATCCATGGCGGCAACGGAAACGATACGATCACCATTCAGGCCGGCGGAACGGTTGCCGGACAAATCTCCGGCGACGCGGGTGATGATACCTTGGTGGTGGAATACAGCGTCGACCCCCGCACTATCGTGTTTGACGGCGGCGCGCACACTGTCCGGGATACGGTTACGCTGCAGGGAACCGCCACCGGCCAGAATAGCCAGTATGAGTTTGGCGGCGTGTCGCCGGATAGTGTTACGAATACGATTAATAGCCAGACGGTTGTCATGACTGGCGTGGAGCAAATCAACGATCAAATGACGGCGGATACCTTGACGGTATTGGGTAGCGCCAATGACGATACAGTTACACTGGGCAGCAGCACACTTGCGGGCAATAATCCCTTGTCAGTCGCATTAACCGGTTTCCCAGCCATCAATTCTTCCAACAAAACGAATATGCTGGTTGATGCCCAAGGCGGGACCGATAGTATCAGTTTGGCGGCTAACATTAGTTTGCCTTCCACGGTAACACTGAGCGCGGAAACCATTAGCAATCCCTCGTCATCGCTGATCAGCGCCAGTGATCTTGTGATTGTGGATGCGGCGAGTGTTGGTACGTCCGCGGATCACATTAGAACCGCGGTTGACCGTGTGCAATTAACGAATGTCACGGGTGATGCCTATATTACCGAAAATAATGCGGTTGAACTTTTAAATTCCACCGTCAACGGCAACCTCAACCTTGCCAATCTCGCGGGCAATATTCTCGCCAGTGGCGTGATGAATGTTTCCGGTTCACTGAATATCAGCGGCGTGAACAACGCAGCGGTTACTTTCGATAACGTCAGTAACATGATCACGGGCCCGGTGAGTTTTACGGCTAGCAACGGCGTATTGGGTAATGTGGAATTTGTCAACAACCGCGCGGTGGATCTCGCGGCTGTTAACGCAACTGATTTGAGTGTCACGGCAAATGGCGCGATTACCGATTCCGGTCCCGTCGTGGCCGCCAATCAGGCGGTATTTAGCGCAACCGGCAATGACGTGACGCTGGATGATGCCGGCAATGATTTTGGCACTATCACCGTTAGCAATGCCGGCCAGGTCATCGTCAATGATAGCTCTGATCTTGGCGTCAATACGATCACGGGTAATCTTATTGTCGTTAATTCGGGCGGAGCGATCACCGACGCTAATAATGCGGGCGTCAATTTATCGGGCGCATCGATGCAGTTAACCGCGCAGGATGGTATCGGCAGTGGCGATGCGCTGGAAACCCAGGTGGGCAGTTTGCAAGTCAGCAATACGGCCACCGGTAACATTGGAATCACCAATACCGGTGATCTGACGGTGGTATCGGCTTCGAATACCGGAACCAACGCCGGAGCCATCCAAATTTCAACCACGGGAACATTGACCCAGCAGGGTGGTATCACCAGCAACGGCAACGTGAACCTGTCCGCCGGCGGTCAATATAGCCAGTTAGGTAATATTTCGGTGACGGATAACGCGGCCCGCGTGGATGTGGTTTCAACGAACAGTGGTATCACCATGGATGATGCGGCTAATACGGCCACCGCCGGAGGCGACATCAGCTACACTGCCAGCAATACGGTCGATGTCAGTTCGTTGAATGCGGTTTATGGCGGCGGACGCGTGGACATAACGTCCGCGACCGGGGATATATACTCCACCCGGGCGCCTAACCGGGCCCGGCCGAACGTTACCGGTGGGTCTGCGGTCTTTACCGCGCCTACTGGATCGTTGGGCACCATCACCCGGCCGCTGGTGATTAATGTTCCAGGCGCCGTGGTTATTAATACGCTTTCCAGTGTTGATCCGCTGTTCCTGGTTCAGCCTGAACCGTTAATCAACCAGAGCCGGGTGCGGTTCGGAATCAGCGACGCAAAAGCGGAAGTCGGCGGCAGTCAGCGTACGGAAGTAGATGCGCTGGCGATAATTGATCCCGCGATATTTACCAAAGTAAAAAATTACCGGGAAGACGACAGCCCCATTAAACTGCCGCCGGACCAGCTGGCGGAAGAGGAAGAAGACAAATCCAAACGCAAACAGGATCCGGATGTATTCGAACAGGAAAAACCTTTCGAGATAAAAAGTGAGCCGCAAAGCGCGTTGGACGGAAAAAATGCAGCGGCGCAATAGCAGTATAAAAGTTGCGTAGGATGGGCTCAGTCCACCACTGTAGGGTGCCGCTGAGGTACGAAGCGCACCTTTGAGGGGGTACAAAAATTGCTCGATCGTTGCGGTTCGCGGAGCTCACCGCAACCTACGGACTGCTCGATCGGGTTATAACGGTGGGCGGTGCCCACCCTACCGGATTTTCGGCTGATGATTCTAAAAATGTTTACTCCTTAGAGAAATGAAACGAATAGCAATAAACCTGTCCATGTTGATCTTGTGTTGCGCTGCGCAAGCAGCCGTGGCGGCTAACAGCGGGCAAAAAACCGATTTGTTTCAGGAGCTGGATAACCAAACCCAGGAAATTAAATTGCGCGTCCTGGAATTGAACCGTGAAGTCAATAAATATGCCGCGGAATCAAATACGCCGGAATCGGAACAGTTCAAAGGAAAACACCGTGCGGAATACAGCCTGGATTTTGTGTTTCGGGATCATGAGAACGGGAAATACTTAACCGCAATCAACCGCTATCACGCAGGGCGCGATTTTGGCGTGATTACCTCCCGCTACGAAACCGCGTTGCGGGTCGCGAATATCTACCTGGATTATGGTTTGTACCATTATTCAAAAAAGATTTTTACGTCGTTATTAGGTGATGAGGATTCCGCGGTCGCCAGTCTCGCACGTTATTATCTGGCGAAACACGACTACTTAAAAGGTTACCGGGACGAAGCATTAAATGGCTTTGAAAGCGTGAGAGACGGTATACCTATCGACACGCTCGACAAAAAGCGCATTATGCAAGCCGCTATCCTGCAAGACAAGAAGCGTCACGAGGAGGCGATCGCAATCCTTAAGGAAATCGCGCCGGCGTCAAACCACTATATCTATGCGCGCTTTAATATTGCGATGTCCTATTTGCGCAAAGGCTGGTGGTCGGATGCCGAGGAAATTATCCATAGCCTGTTAAAAGCGGGCAACGGCGGCCAGCCGTTGTCACCTTATTTACAAGACCGGTTTTACATAGCGCTTGGCTATATGCAAATTCAGCGGAATTATTTCCGGGAAGCGTATTCGGCTTTAAAGCAGGTTTCCGCTAATGGGCCATTCAGTTACAAAGCGCAATTGGGTTTGGCTATCGTGGCCGCGGAACAGGAGAAATATCCGGAAGCGTTACAAATACTCGAGACGCTTAAGAAGTCCTATGCCAAGCAACTGGTGATAGAAGAAGCGCATATCGTTACGCCGTTTATCCTGGAAAGCATCGGCTCGTTGGATACGACAACCCGCTATTATTCGAGTGCAATTGGTTATTACCAGTCTGCGATGCAGGAAGTCACGGATATTCAACGGAACCTGAAGCAAGGACGTTATGACGGAATTCTTACCCGCGTCAAGAAAACAGGAAACAATTTATTGCCCGCGGTTAATAGTGATTTGACGTCCACAAAAGATCCGATTAACCGTTTTCTGTATGAGCTTCAGGATAATGAGCGTTGGAATGCCGCAAACCGGAATTATTTTGATTTTAAGGAATTGTTGGCGTTGTTGGACGAATTAAACAGCCGCTTGAGCAAGTCCGGTCCCTACAAAAAGAAAACCTTTAATCAACTGTCCGGTTCGATAAAGGACTATAAATCACGGATCGGTAAATTGTCCGAACAAACGATACAGTATTTGCGGGAAACAACGGATAAGCATCTGGAGGTCAGGAAAAACTATTTTTTGAGTTATTTGAATCAATCACAGTTCGCGCTGGCGCGTATTTATGATACGGCCCTGGGAACCAAGCCGCAAACCATAATTGGCAAAAACATTGTTACTGAGAAAGAGGTTTGGTCCCTCTATAAAAACTATCTGCAAAGCGCTGTGCCATCGTCACATAATCGCCGTGCCGCGATGTTGCGCCTGGCCGAGTTGGAATCGGATAAATTTGACCAGTTACAAACTGGTGAATCCACGGCAGAAAGCGCCGCGAAAGAAAGCGGAACAAGGCTGGCGGCGAGCATCGAGTTAATGATATCCGCGCTGAAGGATTATCCGGACCATAAGGAAAACGACAAACTGCTGTATCAATTGATTGCGGCGTATGATAAGCAGAAACAGCCGGAGAAAGTAGTGACCACCATGCGGCAATTAGTCGATAACTATCCGCAATCACGCTTTTACACGGAGATCCAGTTTAAACTGGGCGAACAATATTTGACAGGCAACGAGTCGATTGATGCGGAGTTGGCGTATAGCGCCGCGATTCAGCGGGAAAACACCAGCTCAAGCTACTATTGGCGGGCGCTATACAAACGCGGCTGGTCGCGGTTGCGGCAAGCCGTATACGAAGATGCGCTCGAAGATTTTTTTCAGGTATTAGAGTTGTCCGGGTTGACGGAAAAAACGCAACTGAACGCCGCCGACAGCGATTTATACAGTGACATAGTCAGAGCGATCAGCCTGTGTTTCGTCAACATGGGTGGACTGGAAAGCCTGAATCAGTATTTCAAAAAGTACAAGGATTCACCTTATGCTTTTCTGGCGTATGAAGGGCTGGGTCAGACCTACGAATCGCAACAGCAGGTTTATGATGCGGTTGGAGTTTATGACGCCTATGTTAACAACTACGCTTTGTCGCCGCGCGCGCCGGAATTTTTGCTTAAGATCATAAATGCGTGGCAGAACGCGAAACAGCCTGAAAAAGAACTGGAAGCCAGAACGCTGTTTGAAACCAAGTACACCATCAACAGTCCGTTCTGGAAGAAAAATGATATTGGCCAATATAAAAATATTCGCGAAGCGCTGGAAGGGAATGCCGTTTATATGGCGTCGCATTTTCATGGCATGTATCAAAAATCGCATATGCCACAAAATTTTCAACAGGCCAAATACTGGTATGAAAGGTTTATAAAGTACGACTCAACAGGAAAAAGCGCCGCCAAAACCTATTTCAGGTACGCGGAGTTGTTGACAGAGGCGGGAGAGGCGGATAGTGCGCTTGCGTTTTATGAAAAAGCCAACGCGGGTGAGACGAGTTTGCAGGATAAGAAAGAAGCCGCTTATGCCGCGGTGGTGACAGCCGATAGCATATATAACAAATCAAAAGACACGGCAGAACAGGAACAATGGTTGTTGCGAAAAGTGGATTACTCTTTGAAGTTTATTAACGATTTTCCGGGCGACAAACGCAGCGCGGAGACTGCGTTGTACATTGTCGATAATTTGCATGCGCGCAAGCACTATCAGAAAGCGATCGAAGTATTGGACCAGATTCCGCAGGCGGTACAAGTAGGAATCTCTGCTGAGTTACAGCTTTATCGGGCCCATTGCCTTTATGCATTAAATGATTACACAACCGCGGAGCAAATTTATGCCCGGCTATTTGTCAGTGCGCCAACCGGGAAATTGGACAAAAACCTGATTGCCGACAGGCTGGCAAGCAGTATCTATAAGCAGGGTGAAATCGCCGAAAAAGCCGGTAACAACCAGGAAGCTGTGACCCATTATTTGAAAGTTTATAAAAAAGTTCCGGGCTCAACTTTTACGGCGGCAGCGGAATTTGACGCGGCGAATGTATTGATTCGAACACAAGACTATAAACAAGCGGTGCTGGTATTGGAACGGTTCCGCAAGAATTTTAACGGGCACCGGTTGCAATCCGAGGTTAACAATAAACTGGCGGTGCTCTATCTAAAAGAAGCTGATAAACAAAAATCGGCGTTGGCGTTTGAAAGAGCGGCTGATGATACCGGTAATGAGGACGCCGTGCGCCGTGATGCGCTATGGCAGGCCGCGGAGATCAATGCTGAATTGGGTCATAACGGGAAAGCGGTCACTCTTTTTGAACGATATGCGAATGAGTTTTCGAGCTATCATGAGCCAGCCATGGAGGCGAAATCCCGAATGGTTAACTTGTATCGGCAGCTTAACGACAACGCAAGCCGATACACCGTATTGCAATCCATGGTGGAATCCGAAGCAAAGATCCGGCAGAACATGAGCACGGACCGCACTAAGTATCTCGCGGCCAATGCGGCACTGGAGCTGATTGAAAGGGATACTGCACTGTACAAGTCCATCAGGATCGAGCCGCCATTGAAAGTCACGCTCAATAACAAGAAAACCGCTATGCAAAATTTGGTGAATGAGCTGACCAAAGTCACTGAATATGCGATCGAGGAGACTACGACGCAGGCAATTTTTCTTATTGGGGAAACTTATAATGAATTTAGCAGGGCAATTATAAACTCTCCCCGGCCCGCGGATTTGAAAGACCTGGAACTAGAGCAGTATGAGCTGTTACTGGAAGAGCAGGCGTTTCCATTCGAAGAAAGAGCCTTGAGCTTTTACAAGGAAAATCTGAAAAATATTAAACAGGGGGTTTATAACCAGTGGGTCAAAAACAGTTTTGAGCAATTGGCGAGGTTGGTTCCGGCCCGATATGATAAGCGGGAAAAAGTGGAATTATTTATTGATACTCCCGCTGGTGGGCGTTAGCGTGGCCGACTAAAAGAATGTGGGTTGCAGGGGATCAACTGCACCTGATTTGTAATTTACAACGTTAACGAAGCGCTCAAAATGTATGAAATATAACCGTTTTTAGCGCCCATGGCGGGTTGGGGTGCATATTAATGCAGGCTAATTTATTGTATTGGGCGGCGCGCCTTAATTTAGACTAAGTCTAAATATGAAATATCAGTTACACCGGGAAATTTTGGGTCTGAGTGCGGTAAATTATACAATTAAATCAGTTGCATCTATCGGTATTTTTTGTATTATTAGCCTTTAAGTATTTGGGTGTTGGGTGTCTAGGGCGAGTCGTCTACGCAGGTGGTAATTGTTTTGGCGGCTACTCTGGCAAACGCTTTGGCAACGGCAAACGCTTTGACAACTGCAGCTGCTTAGGCGACTTAAGTTACTTGCACTCGGTTAAGCATCAGCAGGTTTTATTAATTGTGGTTTATATATCGTAAGTATTGCGGCATAGTGAAATAGTGAATATTTACGTTGTATAGATTACGTTTTTGGGTACTATCAGGGAGTTCGAACTACTTTTTTCCACTAACGTTAAAAAAGGAAACAAAAGCATATGGCTATTTATTTAGAGTATGAAGGTATTAAAGGTAACGTAACCAATGAAGGCTACAAAGATCAAATCGAAATATCATACTTCAATTTTTCGGTATCCCGCGCGGTATCAATGACAGCCGGTAGCATTGCCAATAGAGAATCTGGCACTCCGCAACTGAGTGACATTCAACTGACCAAACCCCTGGATAACTCCTCCCCGCATCTGTTCAATGCTTCCGTCGCCGCTGCGCAAGGCAAAACGGCCAAACTGCATTTTGTTCGGACCGCCGAGGGCAAGTCAGCTGAATTTATGACCTACGAACTATCCGACTGCGTTGTGAGCGCGTATAGCATTTCCGCAGAAGGCGGTGACGCGGCAGCTGAAGCCGCTAGTCCGACTGAGAACGTCACATTAAGCTACACCAAGATAATTGTTAGCCATACCCAGTACGACAAGACCAACAAAGTGGGTTCGCCGATTCGTTCCGGCTACGATTTGGCCCTGGCAAAAGCTATCTAAGGTTCAGAGACAGTATTTACTGACCGGCCTTGCTGTAGTAAGGCAACGATAGTAAAGCAACGTATGTTATACAGACATTTGTTATACAGTCATTGTTGTGCTGTATAAGGTACGAAAACCCGAGATACGAGATAGATCCAATAACCGGTCCTCACTGCGGTTATACACCGTTATTCCTGAGTAGTGAGACGGTTATTGGATTCATCAAGTTGGTGTTGATAATGCTTAGATGTTAGAGTTCATGTCAAACCACGAAACCGCTAATTGGTTTCATTGTGGATCGGGGTAAAAAAAGGAAATAAAAGGGAGTAAGATCTTAGCAGGTGTTAGCCATCGTTTTTAGCTAACGGTACTATGTGGCGTGTCGTAGTGCCTTGTCGTAAGTGGCATGTCTTATGGGTATGTCTGAGTCTGGCGGGTGTCTGTCCGGCGTGTCTGTTTCGCGGACAGCGCATTAATAATACACGTTAATAAAAAACGTCTTAACAATAACAGTGAACTCGAACATTGGTATCGAAATTATATAAAATCATTTGGATGCTAACGGATACCTATCAATCATGCAGTTAGCAGGTAATATTCGATTATTTGGATGAATGGTACATGAGTAAAATTCCAACGGATATAAGAAGAAGCATGGGTATGCATATAAGTAAAATTTGCCCTTTTAGTATCGCTAAAAATAACGCTGAAAATCATTGTGCTCATTACGTATCTCACATTATGGGGTATGAGCTACCAGGGGCAAGCTGTAAAAATGCCACTTGGGCTGATAAACAAAATGCTGCAAAGGGGGCTACAATTCGAGTTAATGATTTATTTAACTCGGCACTAGTAACCGGAGCTTTAGCCAATAAGCCTGCCGCATTAACAGAGTGCTTAATTTTTGTAACTCTGGCCTCAAATATAAAGAAAGTTGGCCCCAAATTAGTAATGGGTACCCACCCTAAAAAACATGTTGGCATATTGTCACAAGGTAAGGTCTGGAACTATAGTAATTCGAAAAATATAGTGGCAGCAGATATTTTATCTTTATTCCAAACAAAGTTTACTAATGCGTATAAAACATCTGGTACTACAGTTGAATTCTATTATGGGAAATTTCTATGAGATACCTCATAGTCATTCTTTTCCTGACAGGCTGTACAGCCCATGCTGCCAATCAATCAAGTCCACCGCGAGGTGAAGAAGTTTTTAATGCCATACTCAAGAATGGAAACATTAATCTTGCTACTGAACCACTATGCAATGCTGACATCAAATTATATGAGCAGCTATCTTTGGCCTTTTCAGTATCATATGAAAGTGACAACAAAACAGTAATTAAATCGTATTGTGCGCCATCTAAATTCGATAATCCTTCAGGCAAAGTTATTGATGTATGGGATTGTACAGTTCAAATAAATGAAAATAATTCAAATGGTGAATTTATATCTAGTTCAACAATCGTATTCAGCCTTACTTTAGACAAAAAAGAATTTATAAATGGTTCATTGAGATGCCGTTAACAATGTGTTCAATTCGTTCGCTACGCTCACTGGGATGCTCAAAAGCGTTGCTTTTCGCGCCCATTAACACAACGTTATCAGTCATCATAAATCATCGAAGTGCGATATGCCATTTCCACAACAGTCCTCTCAGAGTAATTTCAGATGAGTAAATTTACTCAAGATAATCGGATCCTGACCCTCACAACTCCGCTGGCTAAGAATGTATTGCTGGCAATTTCTCTTACGGGTACCGAGTCATTATCCGCGCTATTCGAATATGAACTGAAAGCATTGTCGGAAGACGACGCGATTGATGCAAAAAAAATCATCGGAAAATCAGTAACCGTTACGGTCAACGCCAAAGAGGTGCGGCAAATCGATGGTTACGTGGTGCGAATGGCGAAGGGCGACATTCTGGAAACCGGCGCTGAGAAAGGCTTGCGCCAATATAAGATGACACTGGTTCCCTGGCTATGGTTTCTCTCCAAACGAGTGAATTGCCGGATTTTCCAGGAGATGACCGCCGTCGAAGTCATTGAAGGAATACTCAAGGACCACGATGTTATCGCAAAGTATCAAAAAAAGCTGAAGGCAAGCTACAAAAAACGGGAATATTGCGTTCAGTTTAACGAAAGCGACCTGGAATTCATCACCCGGCTCATGGAAGAAGAAGGTATTGCCTATTACTTTTTACACGACAAAGGCAAACACGAACTGGTGCTGGTTGACCAAAAAAATGCGTACACGGATTGCGCCGAATCCAAAGTTGACTACACCCGGGGCGATTTAAAAGCGACACATATTTTTGATTGGGATCACCAATTTGCATTTACCACCGGAAAGTGGACGGCAACCGATTATAATTTTAAAACGCCGGCAACCAGTTTACTGGCGGCCACACCTACTATTGTTGATTTGCCGAATATCAAACAATATGAGCATTATGAATACCCTGGTTTTTACGAAACCGCCTCGGATGGAAAAACCACCGCGGATGCCAGGATGACGGCCGAAGAAGTGCCTTATGACGTAGTGAAAGGGGCGAGCAATTGTTCATCCTTTTACGCCGGAGGAGTTTTTCAGCTTGGCAAGCACGAATCCAAATCAGAAATCGGCAAATATTTGATAACCTCGTTAACCATCCGCGCCACGGACGACACGTTTCTTTCCAAGGAAGGGGCGAGTCAGGGTTACACCAATAGCTTCCAATGTATTCCGGCTACAGTCCATTACCGGCCGGACGTGTCGGTGGTTAAACCGGTGATGCGTGGACCGCAAACCGCAATTGTGGTCGGCAACAGCGGCGAAGAAATCCACATCGATCAGTATAGCCGGATCAGAGTACAGTTTTATTGGGACCGGGTAGGAAAACTGGACGCTAAAAGCACCTGCTATATTCGGGTGGCGCAGTCCTTTGCGGGTAATAAGTGGGGCAGCCAGTTTATTCCGCGCATCGGGCAGGAAGTGATCGTGAATTTTCTGGACGGCGATCCCGACCGGCCCATTGTAACCGGAGCGGTGTATAACGCCGATAACATGCCGCCGTATCCCACCAAAACCCAAAGCGGCATCAAAACCCACTCCACCACCCAGGGCGGCGCGTCCAATTTTAATGAATT
>DATCIR010000311.1:0-8818 GCA_036507695.1 Gammaproteobacteria bacterium | reverse complement strand
CGCTTGTCTTCACGATCGTCAAAGCGCATGGCGGCGTTGCAACTCCTTGGAATGGAACGACCATTCCGCGTCCTTGCGCCTAGCCCTGCACTCTGAAAATCGCACACTCCACCGCGTCCAACTGCGGATTCTAGGTTAAAAGTTAGTTATTCCTATGTATTCCATAAAAGAATAGTTTATATGAAAAATATGAATTTGTGTAATGAAAAAAGCTGCGGTATCTTTATCGTCATCAATGGTAAGCAGTAACAATATTCAGTGAAGCTATTCAATGAAGCTATTTAATGAAGGAATGCGACATGGCAGGCAAAACGCTTTATGACAAATTGTGGGACGCCCACGTGGTCCGGCAGCAGGACGATGGCACGTGCCTGATTTATATCGACCGGCATCTGGTGCACGAGGTGACCTCGCCGCAAGCCTTTGAAGGATTGCGCCTGGCGGGACGCAAGCCGTGGCGGGTCAGTGCAAACCTGGCGACGCCGGATCACAACGTACCCACTACCGATCGCGACAAAGGCATCGCAGACCCAATATCGCGCTTACAGGTCGTGACCCTGGATCGGAATTGTTCGGAGTTTGGTATTACCGAATTCAAAATGGACGATGTGCGCCAGGGTATCGTGCATGTGATTGGTCCGGAACAGGGCGCGACCTTGCCGGGCATGACGGTCGTCTGCGGTGATTCGCATACCTCGACCCACGGCGCGTTCGGCGCGTTGGCGTTTGGTATCGGCACGTCGGAAGTGGAACATGTGCTGGCGACACAGTGTTTAATCCAGAAAAAATCCAAAAACATGCGGGTGAGTATTGATGGCGCCGCGGGCAAGGGTGTCACCGCCAAGGATATCGTACTGGCGATTATCGGCAAGATCGGCACCGCCGGCGGCACCGGTTACGCGATTGAATTTGCCGGCAGCGCAATCCAGGCGCTATCCGTGGAAGGGCGCATGACGGTGTGCAATATGGCCATCGAAGCGGGCGCCCGCGCGGGCATGGTGGCGGCGGATGAAAAGACTATCGAATTTGTGAAAGGCCGGCCGTATGCGCCCAAGGGCGGCCTGTGGGAACAGGCGGTGAGCGCCTGGCGTGAATTGAAGAGTGATCCTGACGCGGTGTTTGATCGTGAAGTGCATATCGACGCCGCCGGCATTAAACCGCAAGTGACCTGGGGCACCTCACCGGAAATGGTAGTTTCAGTGGACGGCAAGGTGCCCGATCCCGATCAGGAAACGGACGCCACCCGCCGTGAAGGCATGCGGACCGCTTTGAAATATATGGGGCTCTCGCCCAACACGCCAATTACCGCGATTGAAATCGACAAGGTGTTCATCGGCTCCTGCACCAACTCACGCATCGAGGATTTACGCGCCGCGGCACTGGTGGTGAATAACCACAAGGTGTCCAAGCGGGTGAAACTCGCCATGGTGGTGCCGGGTTCCGGCTTGGTGAAACAACAGGCCGAAAAAGAAGGGCTCGACAAGATTTTTATCAAGGCCGGTTTTGAGTGGCGCGAACCGGGTTGTTCCATGTGCCTGGCCATGAATGCCGATCGCCTCGAACCGGGGGAACGCTGTGCTTCGACCTCCAACCGTAATTTCGAAGGCCGGCAGGGGCAGGGCGGCCGTACTCACTTGGTGAGTCCGGCGATGGCGGCGGCTGCCGCTATTCATGGCCATTTTGTTGATGTGCGTAACATGTAAGGAGAATGATTCATGGAAAAGTTTCAAACCTTGACTGCCATTGCTGCGCCCCTGGACCGCTCCAATGTGGATACCGATGCCATTATTCCGAAACAGTTTTTAAAGTCCATCAAGCGCAGCGGTTTTGGCCCCAACCTGTTTGACGCCTGGCGTTACCTCGACCAGGGTGAACCGGGCATGGATAACAGCAAACGCCCATTGAATCCGGAGTTTGTGTTGAACCAAGCACGTTATCAGGGTGCGAAAATTTTACTGGCGCGGGAAAACTTTGGTTGCGGTTCCTCCCGGGAACATGCGCCCTGGGCGTTACAGGACTATGGTTTTCGGGCGATTATCGCGCCGAGCTTTGCCGACATCTTTTTTAATAACTGTTTCAAGAATGGCATACTGCCCATTGTGCTCGATGCGGACGTGGTCGACGGCTTGTTCAAAGACGTGTACGCCAATCCAGGTTATCAGTTGACGGTGGATCTGGCGGCGCAAACGGTCAGCACGCCGGCGGGCAACAGCATGCGTTTTGAAGTAGACGGGTTCCGCAAGTATTGCCTGATCAATGGATTGGACGATATCGGTTTGACCCTGCAGCATGTCGATGACATCAAGGCTTACGAACAAAAACGCGCGCAACAAGCGCCTTGGTTGTTCACGTGAAGGTTGTTTATATTAATAAATTGATAGCGTTTTACATCACGTCTAGGAAGGAAAGCTAACGATGACAAAAAAAATCCTGATATTACCCGGCGACGGCATCGGCCCGGAAATTATGGCCGAAGCCGTGAAAGTACTGGAGAAGCTGCGGGCCAACCATGGTTTGGATGTGGAGCTGGAATGGGGTTTGGTGGGCGGCGCGGCTTATGATGAGTATGGTACGCCATTGCCGGAAGTGACACTCACGCGGGCCAAAGCAGCGGATGCGGTTTTATTAGGCGCGGTGGGCGGGCCGAAATATGAAGCGCTGGACATTGCGGTGCGGCCGGAAAAAGGCTTGCTGGGCTTGCGCGCTGAATTGAAATTATTTTCCAATTTGCGCCCCGCCATTTTGTACCCCCAGCTGGTGCATGCCTCGACCCTGAAACCCGAAGTGGTCTCCGGACTTGATATCATGATTGTGCGGGAACTGACGGGTGGTATTTATTTCGGCCAGCCGCGCGGGATCCGGCGGCTCGAGAACGGCGAACGCCAGGGATTCAATACCCTGGTTTATTCCGAATCCGAGATACAGCGCATCGGCCGGTCGGCATTTGATATCGCCATGAAGCGCAGCAAACGGGTCTGTTCAGTGGATAAGGCCAATGTGCTGGAATGCACCGAGTTGTGGCGCGAAGTGATGATCGAGGTTGCGAAAGATTATCCGCAGGTCACGCTCAGTCATATGTATGTGGATAACGCGGCCATGCAACTGGTGCGGGCGCCCAAGCAGTTTGACGTTATCGTTACCACCAATATGTTCGGTGATATTTTATCGGACGAGGCATCAATGTTGACCGGCTCCATTGGTATGCTGCCTTCGGCATCCTTGGATGCCAACGGTAAAGGCATGTACGAGCCGATCCACGGTTCGGCGCCGGATATCGCGGGAAAAAATATCGCCAATCCATTGGCAACTTTATTGTCTGTCGCTATGATGTTGCGTTATTCCTTGAATGCGCCTTCACTGGCAGACAGAATCGAAAGGGCGGTGAACACGGTGCTCGATCAGGGTCTCAGAACCGCCGATATCCACAGTGAAGGCAAAAAAACCGTTTCAACTTCCGGGATGGGCGATGCGGTGTCCGCCGCATTAGGCGGTTCACCTGGAGGTTGATCAAACAAATGCTTTTTAAAACCACTAGTGTCCGGGCTGAAACAACGCTAAGATAAGGTACTTACGAACTCGTTCAAATCGGTTTAATCTTTCCGAGAGTTTGCAGGATATCGCTCGCACTGGACACTACTGGATTCGATCCGTTTATTTAAACTAATATTGTTCAGTAGCTTATAGAGGAACTTCAGATGAGCAAGGAATTCGATGTCGCCGTTGTGGGCGCGACAGGTGCCGTGGGTGAAGCCATGGTGTCCATTCTCGAACAACGTAAATTTCCCGTCCGTAACTTGTATCCCTTGGCCAGCAGCCGTTCCGCGGGTTCAAAAATCCAGTTCAAAGGCAAAAATATCACGGTGCAGGATCTGGCCACGTTTGACTTCTCACGGGCGCAGATTGGCCTGTTTTCCGCGGGCGGATCCGTATCGGCGGACTTTGCGCCGAAAGCCGCGGCGGCGGGCTGTGTTGTTATCGATAACACGGCGCATTTTCGTTACGATGACGACATTCCGCTGGTGGTGCCCGAAGTTAATCCTCACGCCATCGCCGGCTATAAAAACCGCGGCATTATCGCCAATCCGAACTGCTCCACCATTCAAATGCTGGTGGCGCTCAAACCTATCTACGACGCCGTGGGTATCGAGCGTATCAATGTGGCCACTTACCAGGCCGTATCGGGTACGGGTAAAGAAGCCATCGAGGAGTTGGCCAAACAAACCTCCGATTTACTCAATATGAAGGAAATTACCATTGAGGTGTACCCAAAACAGATAGCTTTCAATGCCTTACCGCAGATTGATGTGTTCCAGGAAAACGGTTACACCAAAGAAGAAATGAAAATGGTGTGGGAAACTAAAAAAATATTTGAGGATGCCGCTATATTGGTTAACCCGACCGCCGTCCGTATCCCTGTGTTTTTCGGGCACTCCGAGGCAGTCCATATCGAGACCCGGGAAAAAATCACGGCAGAGAAAGCGCGTAAGCTGTTAGAAGCGGCGCCAGGCGTTAAAGTCGTGGATAAACGCGAGCCGGGTGGTTACCCGACACCGGTTACCGAAGCGGCAGGAAAGGATCCTGTGTACGTCGGCCGGATTCGGGAAGATATCTCTCACCCGCGGGGCCTGAATCTCTGGGTGGTTGCGGATAATGTCCGTAAGGGCGCGGCATTAAATAGCATACAAATTGCTGAAATTCTGGCAAATGAATATTTGTAAGCTATAGTGAAATCTATGACAGGACCGTAATTACCTAATATTATTAAATTTTGTCAATTACCGCCGCTAAAGTTAGTATAGGAAATTGGCTTATTTGAGGAACATCGCAGTAGACATGGAATTGGAGAAAACGGGAGTAAGCATGGGTAAGTTAATCGCCCGAGCGCTAGGCTCGGTTTTGTTGTTGGTGCCGGCGATCAGTTTCGCATTAGGGTTAGGGCCTATCACCATGCGGTCATCACTCAATCAACCGCTGGATGCTGAGATCGACATTCATTCCGCGCAGCCGGGAGATTTGGATGGATTTGCGGTGCGGCTGGCGTCCCCCGAAGACTTTAGCCGCATCAACGTAGACCGCAGCGCGTTTCTGAATGAAATTCAATTCAAACTGCGTACTCGCCCGGATGGTTCCGCTTACATCCACCTGACCACGCGCCAAAAAGTTACCGAACCCTATCTGGATTTTCTGATAGAGGCGCGCTGGCCGCGTGGCCGTGCGTTAAAAGAATATACCGTGCTGGTTGATCCGCCGGTGCTGACAGCTGAAACGCCGGCGCCGGTAGAACAAGCTGCTACCGCGCCGGTTTTCGCTCCACCACCCAGACAGGTTCGTGAACCCGTTTCAAGACCACAGCCTGTTGAACCGCAACCCCGTGTGGCCGAGCAAGAACAACCAACCCAAGAACTATCCCAACAAGAACTATCCCAAGAAGTGCAACCAACGCCGCCACCCGTACGTCGTGAGCCACCGCCGGCGCCGCGCCAGGCTGAACGCCGTGCGGCGCCCGGAGAGGTTGATTATGGCCGGGTCAAGCGCGGTGATACGCTCTTTGAAATCGCGCGCGATACCCGGACTGACGAATCCGTCAGCGTAAATCAAATGATGCTGGCTTATTTGCGCGATAATCCGGAAGCGTTTATTGATGGCAACATTAACAAGCTCAAAGCCGGTTACGTACTGCGGATTAAAGACGCTTCGAGCGTTGACGGTATTTCGCGCCGTGAAGCGATCAGTGAAGTGCAGCGTCAAAATCTGGCGTGGCGTGAAGGCCGGAGCACCCGGCTGGTTAAACAAACCGCTCCTGAAAGTGATACACGCGTTAGTTCTATCCGTGACGAACTCGCGTCGGAACCCGCGGCAGAGCCGGCGCGCCCCAAATCCGCAGGCGCGGACAAGGCTCGCTTGAAACTGGTGGCGCCTGGATCGGAGGATCTTGGATCCGGCGGTGGCACGGCTGAAGAAAAAGCAGCAAGCAAAATTAAAGAAGATTTGTTGCTGGCCACTGAAGCTCTGGACGCCAACCGTCAGGAAGCGACGGAACTGGATACCCGCATGGCGGACCTGGATGAGCAGCTGCAGAGCATGCAGCGTCTTATCATGTTGAAAGACGAAGAACTACTGGCGTTGCAGAACAGGGTCTCGCAAGAGCAAGCGCAACCCGCTGCACCCCCGGAAGCGGCCGCCAAGCCAAAACCCGCGGCAAAACCCAAAACGCCGGCAGTAGAAGATGCAAGTTTATCCGATGAATTGTTGTCGGATCCCATACTGCTAGGTTTGGCAGGCCTCCTGGTGCTGACGGTCGTAGGATGGCTGGTCGTGCGCCGCCGCCGCATGCAGGGTGGTTTTGAAGAAAGCATTCTTAATGTTGGTTTAGGCGCCGGAAGCCCCAAACCTGCCTTAGCCGCAGCAGGTAGTGCTGAAAGCGCCATGGTGAGTGATTTTGTCATGAGTGACATGACAGGGGCGCAAGGCGACGGTTCTGATGTGGACGCCATATCCGAAGCGGATGTTTACCTGGCTTACGGCCGACACCAGCAGGCAGAAGATATTTTGAGACAAGCCTTGGATAAAACCCCTGATAAACTGGATCTGCATGCCAAACTGCTGGAAGTATTCCATGCCGCCAAGAACGCGGACGCGTTTGAGCAACAAGCGCGGATTCTGCATGAAAATATCGGCGGCGACGAATCCAATCAGTACTGGATTGATATTGTGCCGCTAGGCCGGGAGATTTGCCCGCATAGCGAATTGTTCGGCAGCGGCGCCGGGTATGCCATGGATGAGAACCTGGGAGAAGTTACTGCGGACGAGGAAGACCTGCTGGACTTTGACTTCGATACCGAAGAAACAGGAAGCTTTCAGGCCAATGCCGCTGGAGGCGGTAGCGATCTGGATGAGCCGCTGGATTTTGATATATCTTCACTCGATTTTGACTTGGACGATGACAGCAGTAAAAAGACGGCGACCGCGAAAATCGCTAAGCCAGCTGCACCAAAAACTGTCCAAAAAACTGCCCAAAAGCAAGCTACCCATGATGACGGTATTGATTTTGATCTTTCCTTTGGAGAGGAGTCCTCGTCCAGTAATAAAAAAGCTCCATTGAGCATGGAAATGGAAACCAGCACGGATTTTGACGCAGTGGACAGTATGGATTTCGGCGGCCTGGAACTGGAAACCTCGGAATCCGGCGTCGCTACCGCGGAACTCGATGGCTCCCCTATCGAGTTGTCCCTGGAAATGGAAGAAGATACCACTGCCGCCAGCCACGACTCGATGTCGCTGGATTACGATCACAGCGCTGAAATAGTCCACCTCGATACCGGCCATGACGAAATAGATCTTGATGGCGAACTGGATGAAGATATTTTTTCAAACGTTGACGAAGTCGGAACCAAGCTCGACCTGGCCAAGGCCTATGTTGACATGGGCGACAGCGACGGTGCGCGCAGTATTCTGGATGAAGTGCTTGAAGAAGGCGACGATTCCCAGAAACAGCAGGCAGAAGAACTGTTAGCACAAATGGGCTAAGTGGATAAACCCCGGATTGACCCGTTTCTGGAACACGAACCAAACGAAGCCGCCAGCATAAGCACCTGGCGGCTTTTTTCTTTGCACGCTTTTTTCTTCCAATAATGAAATCTAACTCAGTCCGAGCATGCATCCGGTTATTCGCATAGTAAACTTCCTGATACTGGCGGGATTTGTCGCCTTCGGCGGATTGTACGAGATTGCGTTGGGATTTGCCTTGGTGCTCAGCGTGGTTCTCTATAAACGGCTACAGTCTGTAGAATTGAGCACCCGTATTATCAGACGCATGCGCTGGCTGTTTCTTTCGATCCTGGTTGTGTATCTCTGGTTTACGCCCGGTGAACCCATGCTGCCGGTTGACTCCGGGTTTATTCCGACACTCCAGGGGCTGCAGACCGGGTTATTGCGGGTATTTTCCCTGATACTGATCATTTTTGCCGTGAATTATTTTATTTCCACCATAGCCCGTAACACCCTGGTCGAGGCCATTGTGTGGCTGCTTTATCCCTTAAACTGGCTCGGAGTCGATACCAGGCGGTTGGCGCTGCGTATCGCGCTGACGTTGGAACTGATTCCCAGAATGCAGCAACTTGTTATGGATGTTAAGCAGCACTATGTCGATGCAAGACTCAGCACGGATCAACCAAAGCGTATGGCGGCGCGAAAATCCCTGTTATTTTCCCGCCTCGACATGATTGGTCACTTGCTGGAGATATTATTTGAACGCGCCATATTCGAAGCTGTGAGAATGCCGCCGGAAAAAATCGAGGTGGGCATATTGCAAAAACCGCCTTTATTGCAGTGGCTGGTTCCGGCGCTGATAGCCGGCGTGTTTTGGGGGACCCAATACCTTGGCGGGTAGGCGGGTATATAGTGCCCGTATCCAGGCGAGATGAGAAATCAAACAGCATTAAAAAAGCCAGCATCGCAACCGATGCTGGCTCTATGGCTTGCTGGCATTTAATGATGTGGAACAGCGCCTAGGGGCGCAAATAGGAGTAACCTTGTTCCTGCAAAGACATAATGCGCGCCACACCGGCTTGCACAGTGCCTACACCTTCTAACAAATCCGGTTTTTTGCCGGTTTTCTTTTCGATACTATCCATGGTATTGCCGCAGGCGCTGAAAGTAATATTTTGCATGGCCAGGCTTTTTACGCGATCAGCTTCCTTGCTTTTGGTGGTCAATAAGTCCAGGCCGGGACCGTACGCCACGATTTCTATGGCGACGTTGTCGATACCATAGAGTTTTTGGAGATTCACTACGTTGTTTAGCGCGATTGCCTGGGTTT
>DATCIR010000310.1:0-3892 GCA_036507695.1 Gammaproteobacteria bacterium | reverse complement strand
CCGCATGGCCGCGTTGCTCGTCGTTGCCATAGTCCCCGCTATGACGCCTCCTCGCGCCTTGCCCTGCGAAAAAATCCCTCCGTTTTATTTTGTTCCCCTATTTCTGGTTCGCGACACTAGTCAACTATTCATAGGACTCGTTATCAATATCGTTTTGGCTTACGCGATGTGATAACCTGTTCAAGGAGGTGGCAACCGCGTTGCCACCTCTCTGCAGAATATCCGTGCATCTGAGTGGTTCTTACAGTGATGCTCCACTATGCACGAAATCCGACTCATGCTGATGCAAAAAAATTAAGCGTGTTGAGCGCCTAATTCTGCGTTGCTGGAATGAAGTTACGTTCTACTACCAGATGGGTCAAAAACTGCTGAGTTTTTACCTCATCCATGTTCTCGGGGCGGCGTTTGTGGCGATGAAAATGAAACGGTTAGCCCACTTTATCGGCCTGCTCGGTCGGGCTGCTATAATTCGGGCTGCTATAATTCGGGATGCTATAATGATGTACGTGTATCGCGTTGCGAACCTATTTTATGAAGGGCAAGCTTTACAGTAATTCAAATGATATCATTATGCGTGAAAGAGTAAGCAAAATACGCACCCGAGTTCGGTAATCAATTGAATATACGGATTTTAACAGCTGCAAATTACTGAGTAAAGCGTATAAATTTTAAGTTTACTCAATATTCGACGATAAATGTCACAGTACAGAAGGTGATAATATGAATACAAAAGAATTGATTGAAGAGGCAGTTTCCCTGCCAGTGGAAGAAAGGGCTTTGGTGGTGGATTCACTACTGCGCAGTCTTAACCAACCGGAATCTGAGATAGACAAAAAATGGGCTGCAGTCGCGCGCCAGCGGTTGGTTGAAATGAGGGTTGGATCAGTAGAAGCCGCGCCTGGGGATAAGGTATTTGAGAAAATCTGGAAAAGGTTTGATAAATGACCTATTCGTTTCACCCGGACGCAGAAGAAGAATTCAATAGAGCGATCGAATATTACGAAGAAATTGAACCAGGTCTTGGATATGATTTTGCGGTAGAGATTTATTCAGCAATACAGCGGTCAATCGCTTTTCCAAAGGCGTGGGCTGTGCTTGAAGGTGAGGTCAGGAGGTCTTTGGTAAGGCGATTTCCGTATGGAATCTTGTACTCCGAAGAGCAAGAAGCATTGTTCATACTTGCTATTATGAATCTTCATCGCGATCCAGGCTATTGGAAAATGAGAAAATAAATATCCAACACGCGCTCGACAAAGAAGACCGCATATTGCTGAATTTGCCTGCCGCGGACCAGAACAGGGTCATCGCCAAACGCCAGTCAAGCAGTGACGCAGAACCGGTGTTTATATTTAATATTGTGTTGCGGCGGGCAGGCTAATTAAGTCATCAGGAATGATCAGCCGTGGTTTTTCTAATGACCCGGCCAGCGATCCGGCTCAATGGGCTTATAACGGCGTTACCACTGCGCTGCAAAATATGTGTATAAATTTGCGTGGTTCTAACATCGCTATGTCCCAATAGCTCCTGCACCGTGCGGATGTCATAATCATTTTCAAGCAAATGCGTCGCGAAAGAATGACGCTTATGCCGAGATCGGCATAATCAAGTACTCCGCATAATGCGCAGGGTATGGCAACTGGCGGGTTTGTGAATCTTCATGGTGGTTTTTGTCACCGTTGCCGCTTCGAACTATAACGGCGCGGTGATCAAAATCCAGATCCTTAATCCGCAAACTGACACATTCCGTAAGCCGCAATCCCGCACCGTAGAGTAAATTAGCCATCAACCACGCATTGCCTTCCAGGTTATTGAGCACGCGGACAACCTCATCAGTCGTTAACACCACGGGCAACCGGGCAGGCTTCGACGCGCGGTTAAAGCTTAATTTCTCAAGCTCCCGATCCAGAACCTGGCGATACATGAAAAGAATCGCATTCAGTGCTACATTTTGCGTTGACGGCGTCACATTGCGTTCACAGGCGAGATGAGTAAGAAACTGCTCTATCTCCTTTTCGCCCAGGGTATCGGGATGCCGGTTTCCGTGAAAATGGATAAACTGCTTAATCCAGGTAATATAAGATTGCCCGGTTCGGATGCTATAATGCCGGACTTGAATAGCCTGGCGTATTTTCGTCAGGAATGGGGATGCCGCCATATCACAACTCCTTGCGCACTAACTTTAAATGGCCATTCCGTAATTTCACGGATGCGATAACTTAAGGTGTTGATTATAATGGCTTCAGGGTGTAATTATATGGAATACGTCCGTAAAATTACGTGGAATATTTCCACCTACTATATAGTTGGGGCACACAAAACATAAGGAGAGATATTTTGCCCGAGATCAGTCGATTCCTGGGGATCATTATCGCGATGTACTACAACGACCATGTGCCACCGCACTTTCATGCCAAGTACATGCCAAGTATGGAGATTTTGAAGCAGTCATCGCAATAGATTCGGGAGATATGGTAGAAGGTCGCTTACCTCCGCGGGTTCTTGGCCTGGTGCAAGAGTGGCGCGAATATCACAGAGCCCAGCTAACCGAAGACTGGAACCTGGCGCGCGAAAGAAAGGCATTGAAACAAATCCAACCATTGGAGTAACACCATGTTGCCAAAATTGCGAGAAGCCCAATACCGGTATGATTACCGCATCTGGCTGAAGTTTGCCGACGGCGTAGAAGGTGAAGTCGATCTCGAAAGCGAACTTTGGGGAGAAGTATTCGAACCCCTGAAGGACAAAGCCCGGTTCGCGGAGTTCGCGCTGGACAAGGAGCTTGAAACCATCGTTTGGCCAAACGGGGCTGATTTCGCGCCAGAGTTCCTCTATCAAAAGTTGCGCCCTAACTACGCGCTCAAGCCGACGCCAAAAAGCGGCGCGGCTTAGCGCGGCGTTGGAAGCCAAGGAGATCGTATGGTCAGATTTATACAAATAGTAATTGTCGCCATTACGCTTCTCACTTGTGTTGGCTGCGATCAAGCAACAAAAGCCGTAGCAAAGGAATACCTCCCTCGAAATGAAGTCATGTCATTCGCTCGCGATACATTCAGGTTGCAGTACGCTGAGAACAAAGGCGCATTTTTAAGCATCGGCTCCTCACTTCCTGAAAAAGCGCGAGGGCTTTTATTCACAGTTGGTATTGGTGCAATTGTGCTCGGAATTCTAGGCTATCTTTTGTTCGTGCCAGCGTTGCCGCGCGCCACAACAGTTGCTCTTTCGCTCATTGCAGGCGGTGGGCTCAGTAACTTGATCGATCGTATAGCGTATGGTGGCTACGTAATCGATTTTCTAAACATTGGGCTTGGTGGCCTTCGAACCGGCATCTTCAACATTGCTGATGTAGCAATAATGGTAGGCGCCATTAGCCTCATCGTGAGGAGCCTGAGACATGAAAGAAGAGTTGGCTTCTAACATTGCGTTCGAGAGGGACGCGCCAAAAGCGACTCGCCCCACAGCTTGTCGTTATAAATTCATCTAGTCATACCGCCTTGACTGTACCAATATGTAATACATTTAACTACACCGAGGTTAGTTTCATGAGTATTACGAGTATTCGAATCGCTGACGATGTGGAAAAACCCCTGGAGGCACTTGAATCCATAAAGGCAGGTAAATCCATCGGTGAAGAGGATGTGAATGCCTGGCTGAATAGCTGGGGCACCAATAATCGCAAATCGCCACCTAAATCTTGAAGACAAGGTATTCGCCGGAGTCCATCGATGGTCTCCACAGCGTGATGGAATTTGTCGAGGTTAAGAATTCATTCGCAGCCCGTCGAATTGCGATAGATCTGCAAGAGGGTGTCGATAAGCTGAAGCAATTTCGTAACTACTCACCCCGTGTGCAGCATAGGTTAAAGCGGTGCTGGTGTTTCCTGCCGGGGGCGTCT
>DATCIR010000309.1:0-7644 GCA_036507695.1 Gammaproteobacteria bacterium | reverse complement strand
GCGAACCCACCGTGGTCATGCGCGGTTCGCAATAGGTGCCGGGGCGAATACCTTTCACCCCGCACGCGCGGCCCACCATTTTTTGCGCCAGGGTAAACCCTTTGCCGGTGTCTTTGGGCGTAATGGGACGCAGGAATATTGCCGACGCTTTCAGGCCCAGTGCTTCGCGGGTTTTATCGGTGAGCGAACGGCCGATAATTAGCGGGATCCGGCCACCGGCGCGCACTTCATCCGCCAAGGTGAATGGCGTCATTTTAAAGGAACTGATTGTCTCACCGCGCTCGTTAAGGATTACGCCCGCAAAAGGCTTGATCGTGATCACATCACCGGTATTCATTTTCGTGACATCACATTCGATCGGCAAGGCGCCGGAATCTTCCGCGGTGTTGAAAAAAATCGGCGCGATCTTGCCACCCAAGACCACGCCACCCTGGCGCTTGTTCGGCACAAACGGAATATCACTGCCCATATGCCATAGCACCGAGTTGATCGCCGACTTGCGGGAGGAACCGGTGCCCACCACATCGCCCACATACGCCAAGGGATGGCCTTTGCCGCGCAGCTCGACGATCAATCGCAACGCCTCGGGCATTTTGCTGACCAACATGCTCTTGGCATGCAAGGGAATATCCGGCCGGCTCCAGGCTTCTGACGCCGGCGACAGATCATCGGTATTGGTTTCGCCGGGGACTTTCAAAACCGTCACGGTTACGGCGTCCGGCAACGCCTGGCGGCGGGTAAACCACGCGCCTTCCGCCCAGGCGTCAACGACCTGCTTGGCAAACGCATTGGTTTTGGATTTTTCTATAACGTCGTGATAGGCATCGAATATTAGCAGCGTTTTTGCCAGGGCTTCCACCGCAACGGCTGCAACCTGATCATTCGCCAACAAATCAATTAAGGGTTGGATGTTGTAACCACCCAGCATGGTGCCTAACAATTCGGTGGCCTTGCGGGCATCGATCAAGGGACAACGGGCCTTACCCTTGGCGACATCCGCCAAGAAGCCGGCTTTCACATACGCGGCCTGGTCCACCCCCGGCGGCACGCGGTGCGTTAACAACCCCAATAGGAATTGTTCTTCACCGGCCGGCGGATTTTTCAATAACGCCACCAGCTCAGCGGTTTGTTTTTCGTTTAAGGGTAACGGCGGCAGCCCCTCGGCTTCCCGCCCGGCCACATGTTTCCGGTATGCTTCAATCATTTAATGGCTTCCAAAAAGTCTTTCCACGGTTGCTTGTTTAGGTCTATTTGACAACAAGAGCTACTTACAACTCATTGTTTTTATTTATATGCAATTCCATAATAAGCGCATATTGCGATTAATCGGGTATAATAGCCGCGCTTTGCCCGAGCGCCACACATTATACCCGATGCGCATACTCATTCGCGATGCAATACATAACAAAAACAATCAATACCAGCTTGTTTTTTGAGGAAATCCGGTCAATTATGCTATGCGGCGTCCTCATAAGCATCCTCAACAAGCGCATTGACACCGGGCATTGAACACCGGGCATTGAACATCGATCATCAAAAATTGACGCAGCACCCACATCCGGAGACTCCATGGAACTCGACAGCCTGTTAGCCATTTCCCCTATCGATGGGCGTTACGCCCAACAAAGCAGCGACCTGCGGGACATCTTCAGCGAATACGGCTTGATAAAAAACCGCGTCCAGGTGGAAATTGCCTGGTTGAAACTACTGGCCGGCGAAAAAGCCATTGCGGAAGTCCCGGCGTTAAGCAACAACGCGAGCAAAGCGTTAGACAGCATTATCGCTGAATTTACCGTTAAGGATGCGGCGCGCGTCAAGGAGATTGAACGCACCACTAATCATGACGTGAAAGCCGTGGAGTATTTCCTGAAAGAAAAAGTGGCCGCTAATAAAGAACTGAATGCGATCAATGAATTCATTCATTTTGCCTGCACGTCCGAAGACATTAACAATTTGGCCTATGCCTTGATGTTGCAGCAAGCGCGCAGCAAGGTATTGCTGCCGCAAATGGACCTGGTCATCAATGCCATCAGGGCTCTCGCGCATCAACACGCCGCACAGCCCCTGTTATCACGCACCCATGGCCAGGCCGCGACGCCGTCGACCCTGGGCAAGGAAATGGCCAACGTCGTCGCGCGCTTGCAACGCCAGCGGGAACACGTCGCCGGCAACGCCATCCTGGGAAAAATCAATGGCGCCGTCGGCAACTACAATGCGCATCTGGCGGCGTACCCCAAGATTAACTGGCCGGCGCTGGCGGAAAAGTTTGTCACCGGCTTGGGCTTGCAATGGAATCCCTACACCACGCAAATCGAACCGCATGACTATATCGCCGAACTGTTCGATGCGCTGGCGCGCTTTAACACCATCCTGATCGACTTTAACCGCGATGTATGGAGTTACATATCGCTGGCGTACTTCAAACAAAAAACCGTGGCCGGTGAAGTGGGTTCTTCCACCATGCCGCATAAAGTCAATCCCATCGACTTTGAAAACTCCGAAGGCAACCTGGGATTGGCCAACGCGATCTTTACCCATCTCAGCCAGAAACTGCCCATCTCCCGTTGGCAGCGGGATTTGACGGATTCCACCGTGCTGCGCAATCTGGGTGTTGGCATCGCCCATTCGCTGATAGCTTACAAAGCCGCGTTAAAAGGCATCGGCAAACTGGAAGTGAATGCGCAGCGCCTCAACGAAGACCTCGACCATAATTGGGAAGTGCTGGCCGAACCGATCCAGACCGTAATGCGCCGCTATGGCATCGAAAAGCCGTATGAAAAACTCAAGGAACTGACCCGCGGTCAATCCATTAACCGGGAAACCCTGCAGGCCTTTATAAAAAGCCTCGCCATACCCAGGGACGCCAAGCAAGGTTTATTGGAATTGACGCCGCAGACCTACACCGGTAATGCTGACGAACAGGCAAGGAAAATCTAACTGGGCGCGCGTAGGTGATAAATCCAAACAAGAGGGAACGGATATGTTGATGAAAATTTTCAGTGCACTCTATATTGGTATTTTTTTCGCCGTCAGCGCGCACGCGAGCCAAACCATGACGGTCGACGATAATAGTTTTAGCGTTTTTTATGAAAGCCCCATGAACGCGGACAAGGGATTGATCTTGTATATCAGCAACAACAACTGTACTGGCAGTTACCGCATTACCACGAACGACCTCGTGATCGCCTCTGGAGAAATCAATGGCCGGGGACCTTCCAAACTCGTTCACTTTGGCAATGTCAGGCTGCGCGTCGACTGCGGTCCAGCGCAAGTGTTGACTTTGACGCCGGAATAACCGCGCACGCACTTTGGCGCCGCCGGTCTTCCTGCACAAAGGTCCACGGCTTTAGCCAGCTCGCAAGCAATCGCCGCACCCTTCACAGACGGAAATCGTCAGCAAATGGACGCATTTAACATTTGGTGACTGAAAATCGGCGACGTTGTGCGTGTCGCACAACAACTATGGTGTAAGCGGCTATGAAAACGGGGTTTGCATTATGTGGCACATCAAATGCAGAACCTGGGCGTGGCCAAACTGCTTCTTTGCTTTGACCACCTCCCCTCCTTGTAAACGGGACACAGGCTGTGTCCCGTTTTTTTTGTATCAACTCAGTAAGTTATCGAGACTTTGGGGTGCCAGACAGCCACATCTTGCCCGTCGCGCCGATACAGAACATTGCTGGTAATGAGATATACCAGTAATTCAAAGGTTGAAGAAACCTTCTAATGCCGGGCTTATTAATCTGCTCGCTAGTTACTGAATTTCGTGTGATTCTTTGTTTAGTGCTGGCATGGAGGATGCATTAAAAATCACGTGACCAACCTATCACCTCCCCCGATATTGGTCACACCTCCCCTTCGAAGGGGTGCGTAAGCACCCCTTTTTTTATTGCTCCAGTACCGTTATTTCCGTAAAGCCGCCTGCTTCGATAGCGTTACCACGATTCCCCGATTCGTGAATCCGTTCACAGTTAATTTGCCGGACCCCATTGATACTTGGTGTGGATTCACAGCGTTATCTCTGACTGTCTCTCCCTAGACTATCCAATGCCGTGAATCGACTGTTGAAGCCGCATCATCCCCCTACCCAACGATGCGGCTTTTTTTTGCCCGCCTGTTTTTGCTTAATCTTTTAGTGCACTCATACCGTGACCTATTACATAAACTCAGGTAACGTAACAACTGTTCACAACCATGACTCATGCACACTACCAGGTAAAATCCGTGGCGGATAACGATAACTATACGGTATTGGGTAAACTCAGCGCGGCGGAATTCCTCGCTGACTATTGGCAAAAAAGACCTTTGCTGATCCCTCAGGCCATTCCCGGTTATACTGCACCACTCGATCCCGATGAACTCGCCGGCCTGGCCTGCCTGGACGACGTGGAATCCCGCATTGTGCTGGAAAAAGACGGCGCCGCGCCCTGGGAATTACGGCACGGCCCGTTCGACGACGCTGCCTTCGGCGCACTGCCGGCAAGCCACTGGACGCTGCTGGTTCAGGAATGCAATAAACACGTACCGGAACTCGCCCTGCTGCTGGATCAGTTCAACTTTATTCCCAACTGGCGGGTGGATGATGTCATGGTCAGTTACGCCGCGCCGCACGGTTCGGTGGGACCGCATGTGGATCAATATGACGTGTTCCTGCTGCAAGGCCTGGGTCAACGCCGCTGGCAAATCAATGCCAGTAAGAATGCGCATTTCAATTTCCTGCCCGGCGCCAGTTTGCGCATTCTGCAACAGTTCAAGAGCGAACAAGAGTGGATACTGGAACCGGGTGACATGCTGTATTTGCCACCCGGTGTTGCCCACTACGGTGTGGCGCTCGACGACTGCATGACACTCTCCATCGGCTTTCGCGCTCCCAGTCACTGCGACCTGCTGACCCATTTTGCTGAAGATCAGTTCGCCGGTATCAGTGATCCGTTTCTGGTTCCCCGTTATGAAGATCCCGGGCTGAGTTTGGCGCAGAACTGCGGTGAGATTTCCGATAGCGAACTGCGGAACATCGTCAACATCCTACAGTCCTATACGGGCAATGTTGAAAACGTGAAACGCTGGTTTGGCCGCTATATTACCGAGCCCAAAATCGATAGTGCGGTTGAACCGCGGCGGATCGCCGAAAACACAGATCAACTGCGCGCAATGATAGCCGGTCAGGAATATACGTGCCGTTCGGAATACGTCCGGTTTTCCTACATCCAGCACACCGGCCAGCCGGTCTATCTGTATGTGAATGGCCATGAATACCTGCTGCGCAATGACGAACAATCCTTTGCCAGGATTATTTGCAGCCAGCGGCGGTTTGATGCACCGCGTATGTTAGCATTCCTTGACAACGCCGCCTTGCGCCAACGGGTGCTCGATTTCTTTAATAACGGCTATTTATATTTTGAGGAAGCATGACTTTTCAGTTTCATATTAAACAAGCCAACTGGGATCACGATAAAAAAGATCTGATCGGGATTCGCACCCAGGTATTTATTAACGAACAGTTGGTGCCGCCGGACCTCGAGTGGGACGGATACGACACGGATTGCTGGCATGTGATCGCGCAAACCCGGGAAGGCGAATCTGTTGGGACAGGACGCATGCTTTATGACGGCCATATCGGGCGCATGGCGGTATTACCCGGCTACCGCAACCAAGGGGTTGGCAGCGCCCTGCTCCGGGAATTAATCCGCATCGCCAAACACCAGGGAATCAGCGAGGTGTTTTTGCATGCGCAGACCAAAGCCGTGGCGTTTTATCAAAAACATGGATTTGTTATCACCAGCGATGAATTTATGGATGCCGGCATTCCCCACGTTACCATGCATCGGGCACTGACTGAATCCGGTTAAACCAACACAAGTATCAAGCAAAAAACTGGGGTTAACGTAATAGATAGGTTACACTCTAATTAAGATTGAGAGATAAAGACAGGTAAGCGGACGATGAATTTCAGCGAGTATAAACTGGGCGAACACGACAAAATCATTCACCTCGACACCATGGATGACAACCACGACGCTGTCCTAGCCATTGCGCAACAAACCCGGCGCTCACTGGTAATCCAGTCTTATGATCTCGATCCAATCATCTACGATAACGCGGAGTTTATCGAAGCGGTGCGGCAAATAGCGGTTAACAGCACCCGTGCCGATATAAAAATTCTCATCGAGGATTCCCGCAAGACCGTTAGCTACGGACACCGCCTCATTGAGCTTTCGCGCCAGCTCAGTAGCTTCATGCAAGTCCGCAAAATCAATACCGACCTGAAAACCGTGCAGGAAGCGTTTTTAATCGGCGACGAATCAGCCCTGGTTTACCGCAGGCAGCCACTGCGCTACGAAGGATTTGTCAACTTCAATGACCGCGGCCGCTGCCGGTTATTGCTGGCGGATTTCAAGGACAGCTGGGAAAAAGCCGCGCCCGATCCGGAGCTGCGCCGGCTGCATCTCTAAAGATTTTTAATACACTTTTATCTGCTATGCGGTATTTGTTGTTATTTTTCTTTTGGATGATTTCGTCTTTCGCATTTGCCTTAGGCAATCATCCTGAAGCAGCGGCGTGTTCGCCGGAAAAACCTTACCAGGCCATTTGCACCCACAGCCTGCACAGCCTGGAAGGCTGGTATGGTCAATGCTATGCCACGCAGGAAGAAGCCCAACAGGATGCCGATAAACACGCCGCCCGTGAACACAGCGGAAATTCGCGTTGGACAGGTATCAAGAAGGGAAACTTTAAAGGTGGCGCGGGTTACTAGCAACGCGAGTCCTATCCTGAATTCTCCAAACGCTGTTGCTGCTCTTTCTGTTGCTCCTTCTGTTGCTCCTTTTGTTGCAGTAACCACATGTGCGCGTAGTTACCTTGGCGTGCCAGCAATAACTCATGCGTTCCTTGTTCGACTATCCGTCCGTGGTCCATCACCATAATTTCGTCCGCATCGACAATGGTCGATAAACGGTGCGCAATGACCAGGGTGGTGTGATTTTTTGCCGTCGCTTTGAGATCCTGCAGAATGGCGCGTTCGCTCTTGGTATCCAGGGCGGAGGTTGCTTCATCAAAAATAAGAATTTTCGGATTTTTCAGAATCGTCCGGGCAATGGCAACGCGCTGCTTTTCACCCCCGGATAATTTCAATCCCCGCTCTCCCACCACGGTTTCATACTTGTCCGGCAGGGATTCGATAAACTCATGAATATGCGCCAGCCTGGCGGCTTGAATCACTTCGTCGCGCGTCGCGTTTTCCTTGGCATAAGCCAGGTTGTAATAAATGGATTCATTAAACAACACCGTATCTTGCGGCACTATGCCGATGGCTTCGCGCAAACTTTGTTGCGTCACATCGCGGATGTCCAGGCCATCAATAGTAATCGCGCCGTTTTTAACATCGTAGAAACGAAATAACAAGCGCGCCAACGTGGATTTTCCAGCCCCGCTGGCTCCCACGACCGCGAGTTTTTTGCCGGGTTTAATCGTAAAATTCACGTTGCGCAGAATCGGCCGGTCGTGCTGATAGTCAAAGTCCACATGCTCAAAGCGTATTTCGCCTTGATTTACCCGCAGCTGCCCGGCATCCGGTTTGTCCTGGATTTCCGGATGCTCGTTGAGCAAGGTCACCAGCTGCTGCATATCCGCCAGCGAATAACGGAT
>DATCIR010000308.1:0-3530 GCA_036507695.1 Gammaproteobacteria bacterium | reverse complement strand
ATGTCATTCTATTTTCATGCACGAACGAGGTTCACCGGTTGGGTGAGCAACGCTACGCAGTGGATTGCACGCTTGTCTTCACGATCGTCAAAGCGCATGGCGGCGTTGCAACTCCTTGGAATGGAACGACCATTCCGCGTCGTTGCGCCTAGCCCTGCACTCTGAAAATCGCACACTCCACCGCGTCCAACTGCGGATTCTAGGTTGAACATGGCAGAGTATCAATTTCCGGCAAAGGTCTCGGTGGACGTATACGAGGAAAACCACACATTTTTCGCCAGCGTGGATTTCGCGGATAGCAAGCACGCGCTTGGTCCCGCGGGTACACGCGACGAAATCTATCAGCTGGTTTTCAGCTTTATATCCGATATACCCTTAGTGGCGGAAATCAACAATACGAACCGGAAAAGCGGACGCGCTGAATAGTCAGTATCAATTCACGTTGGGCTAATAGCGGGTTTTGCGCGCGCTCTTTGTGGCCACCGGAACGCCGCCGGAGCTAAGGTGTTTGCGCCACCGGGTCCTGGCGTTTATCGTCCTGGCGTTTATCGTCCTGGCGTTTATCATAGTCATCCATTTTTTGCGCGAGACTTTGCCAATTGCAACTTTGCAGAGTACGTACCGTGCGGTGAATTGAACCGTTTTTGATGATTTTTTTGCGTTCTGCTTTATCGGTCACCCCATAAAAAGGCAGCGTGCTATCAAACGCCGCGTCAGTGTATTTTTTCATAGGATTCAATACATCAATTTGATAGGCTTCCAGTAACATGGATAACCAGGGCTGCTTTTGCTGGTCGCCGGTAAAATTTTGCGCTGAATCAGACATAACAAATGAGTTGGAAATCTTTAGTGTTGGAATCCATGGGATAAAAGGCGGTTAGACAGCGCTAGCGGTTATGCGGTCAAATCTTCCAGCGCGTGTTCGGATTCAAGTTCATCGTATACCGCAATATCATTCTTAAGTTGTATCCGCAGGTCGGAGAAACGTGATTTAATATCGTTGGCATTTGAATTTTTCAATGCGCGAATCGCCTTGCGGAAAGCTTCACTGGCATCCGTGGAAAGAAAAATGCCATTACCGTCTTCAAAATACCAGCTATTGAGTTCATTGATGATTGTTTCTTTATCAGCGGCGGCAAACTGGTTTTTGTCATTGTGAATTGTTTCGCTGATTTCCCATAAACGTTTATACGCTTCGATGCGTGGGATTAATATTTCAGTGGTGCGCGCAAACTCTTCATTGCTCAAGTCGAATATCTTTTCAACCTGCCGCACCAGTTCGTGACGCAAAGCATCCACATCCTTGCTGACAACCAGCTCTACGGACCTGATATTATCGACAATGGCGTTATGTTGATGGATCAATGTTTCAAGCTTGCCATTGGTTTGATGGACACTGTTATTCAGCTCCCGGTATGTGGCGCGCAGGTCAGTAGTACGGCGTTGTACTCGAAAAAAAAGCACCAGGCACACAATTAGCAGCAATAGCAGCGCGCCGGCTAATGCCAACAGGAAATCATTGTTATTGATTAATTCAATGGGGACAACCTGGCTCAAGGGAGTTGCCTCTCACGCTTATTCCGTGGTGAAAATTTTCTGTATTGCGATATTTCTGAACACTTCTGTATAGCACCGGCGTTGCCGTATTTCCCGCTTTTCAGTATATTCCCGATAGTATCCAATTCATCCACGGTGTCAAACGCTTTTTTCAGTACATCCAGGTACAAGGTGCGGGGCGCGTTGGGAAATGTGCGCCAGCGATCGTTGATGACTTCGGTTGTCCGGTTGACCCGGGAGGAGATGTCATCTATCTCTACGGCACCAGACTCTACGACACCGGAGGAGCCGGCACCAATAATTGCATTTTAATAGGGGGATTAGGTTACGGTGTTTTTAATTGAAACAGCTATTTGAAACAGCGGCGAATGCCGCCCCGTTTTTATGGAACATTTGATCTGGGTCATCGATCAATTTTTAACTGTGTTTATATTTAACTTTTAGAGCACTAAATTATTGCATATGAAATATCGTTATGATTTGTTAAATTGTAGCGAAACACTAAGGTATAAATTGCCGGTATAAATTGCCGGTATAAATTACAGTTATTGATTTAAGGTTAGATTAAAAGGATTGCGGGTGTATATCATTGGTTTGTTTGTTATCGTTGATCCTGATTCCTATGATTTGGTGGTTCCGGAAATCAACAGTTTTTACGGTTGCGAAATAAAAATTCAAAATCGTGAATCGGGTGCGATGTTACTGGCTATCACCGGCAGCGATGAGCGGTACAACAATTCACTATTCAATAAAATAAAGGCTTTACCGTTCGTAACGGAAGCGGGAATTATGTATTTTTACCACGAAGGCAAGGATGCGAATGTGGATACTTTCGTCCCGAAAGAGGTGCGCACGGAGCTTGAAATGCCTGCCGATTCGGCGGGTGGGACCACGCCATCCTATCGCGGTTTAAGTGAGATTTTTCGCAGCAGGCATTAGGAATGTGTTCATAACCCAATACAGGTAAAGCAACAATGCGTGATACAGATACCAGCAACAACCAAAGATTGCTAAGCGCTTATAAAAATATGGTGGCGCATTTACACCACCTGATTGACAAAGCGCAGGATACCAAACCGGAAATTCAGCATGCGTTGGAAACCGCCCGGGAAAAAGCCGTTCAGCTGGGTGAATTGACACGGGAAGAAGCGGAAAAAATCAGCGATTACATTATGCGCGATTTGCATGATGCCGCGGATTTTATCGAGAACAACCGCGCGGAATTCAAGGATTGGATCAGTCTGGAAGCCGACCTGATCGAAGATAAAATTCTGGACACACTGCCGCTTCTGATCGACGAAACGCGCTTGGCATTGGAGCAATTGAAACAACGCGCGGAAACCATCGGTGAATGGCGCTCGGGTGAAATTGTCGCACCGGGAATTTTTCGCTGCCTCCACTGCGGTAAACAATTGGAAATGCATACCACCGGACACATCCCGCCTTGCGCATCGTGTAACAAAAAATTATTTAAACGCGTGAGGTCGCTCCCTACTTAGTGCTGCGGCCTCATTCTGTATGAATAGCATACAGAATTCTTTTTGCGGTGGAATTTTTTATATCCCGGCTCAATATTGCCTACTGCTTTTTTATCAAAAACTCAGTACATTTCATTCTGCGAAACTACAGTTGCGTCTTTCTTTTGGAATGGACAACTGTGTTTCGGCAATTCCAAGCGTCTGATTAACAACAATAGCGAGGGGAGTTATTAAGTTATGAGAAAGGGAAACAAGTTGCAGCTCGCGGCTCTACTGGCAGTGGGACTATTAACGGTAGCAGGTTTCGTGGGTTGTGCTGGAACGGGCGGTGGCCAACCAGCCGCGGAACAAAAAGGCGCGGATAAAATGCCCGCCCACCAGGATGACGCAAAACTCAGCCATGACTACCGCACCTTCATGGCCGGCGGTGAAACGAAATATGGCCAGATCGGTGACTCCTATACCGCGGATTTAGTGTTATATCTGGCAGGCAAC
>DATCIR010000307.1:0-9954 GCA_036507695.1 Gammaproteobacteria bacterium | reverse complement strand
TAAATCTTCCAACACAATCATCGGTTGATTTTCAAGGTGTTAAAGATATATTGAGAGATTTTATGACACGGATATTTCGTTTGACTGAAACACAGAACCTGACTATTAATTAATCCGCCCATGCCTACAAATTCCCCGGCTTTCGTAGTAGACTTCGCCACTGGAATGAAATCATTAACTCAACCGGATTAATTATCACAATTCTCTGGAGGCCGTGATGTTTGCAACAAAAAATACCAACAATCGAGTGCAAAAACTTCCCGGAATATATGTTACTGGTGTACTTGTTCTGCTTTTTCTCCTCCTAATGACGGGCTGTGTATCCAAGTCAAAATATGAATCGGCCGTGCAGGAATCCGAAGCCGTAAAGCAGGAACGTGACGCGCTGGCTGACAATCTGCGGTTGCTGCAGAGCCGGATAACCGAATTGGAGTCCCAGAAGAAACAACTGGAAGCCGATCTCGAATCAACCAACGCAAAGCTCAGCACCACGAACAAGGAGCTTGAAGCCAAAAACACCGAACTGAAGTCTATCAATAGCCAGCTCGCCAAGAAAAATGAATTGCTGAGCACAACCAGTATGGAACTGGAAGCCAAGCAACTCACGCTGGCGGAAATAACCCAAAAACTCCAGGCCACCGCGGACTACATGAAAAAGACCGACAAACTCTATGACGACCTGGTAAAAGAATTGTCAACCGAACTGGACGCTAAAACCATCCGGATCAAGGAAATGAAGGACGGTGTCAGCGTCAATTTATCGGAAGCGATTTTGTTTTCCTCGGGCTCCGCGGTACTCAGTGAAACCGGCCAAGCGGTTATTTTCAAGGTCAGCGAGAAACTCAAGGACATTCCGCACCAGGTGATCGTGGCGGGATTTACTGACAATCTTCCAATTCGCGGCAAACTGACCGAGAAATTCCCCACCAATTGGGAGTTAGCCGGCGCCCGTGCCGCCAGCGTAGTGAGGCTGCTGGAACAACATGGTGTCGACAAAAACAAATTAACGGCGGTTTCATATGGCGAGAATCAGCCGGTGGAAGGCAACGACACGCCGGAAGGCCGTTCCCAGAACCGGCGTATCGAGATCCGCATGCGGCCGGTGGAATAAGAAAAATTTTCGCAATGTAAAATGACTGAAAAAACGGCGTGCATAAAGACACGCCGTTTCCCCTTGCGATAACGTTTACTACTCACGGTGTTGCTCTTTAAGCCAATAAACGCTGCACACGAGGTTTAATTATGGCAAAACGTATTGGTATTCTTACTGCGGGTGGCGATTGTCCCGGGCTTAACGCCGCCATCCGCGGCGTCGGCAAATCAGCGCAAAATAATTATGGTATGGAAGTCATCGGGTTCCGCAGCGGATTCCGTGGACTCGTGGAGAATCATACTGTCAGGCTTGACGGCGACGCGCTTTCAGGAATCCTGACTATTGGCGGCACTATTCTCAGCACCAGCCGCGATAAACCCAATCGCATGATGATTGGCGGCAAAGAACAGGATATGACAAGTGTCGTCGTGGAGAATTACCACGCCAACAATCTCGACGCGCTCGTCTGCCTCGGCGGCGGCGGTACACACAAGAATGCGCTGCATTTGGTGAATTGCGGTCTTAATATTATCACCCTTCCCAAAACCATCGATAATGATGTCGCCAAAACGGATGTAACGTTCGGCTTCCAGACTGCAATGGATATTGCGACAGAAGCCATAGACCGGTTGCACAGCACGGCTCACAGTCATCACCGGATTATCATCGTCGAGATCATGGGGCATCGGGCCGGCTGGCTGGCGCTGGGTTCGGGTATTGCCGGCGGGGCGGACGTTATTTTAATACCCGAGATCCCCTATGCAATTGAAAGCGTCGCGGAAGCCATTAAAAACCGCGTGCGGACCGGAAAAAAATTCAGCATCGTTGCCGTCGCGGAAGGCGCGCTTTCCAAAATCGACTATGAAAAACTCATCGCTTTGGAAAACAAGAAAGAAACATCGGAAGCGAAGGACAAACGCAAACAACTGAAGAAAAATATTAAGAAACTGGTGGATCAGCAGGCCAGCCACAGCTTCATTCTGGCCAAACAATTGGAGGAATTAACCGGGCTGGAATCCCGCGTGACTATTTTAGGCCACCTGCAACGCGGCGGAACACCTTCGGCAAGCGACCGCCTGCTCGCTACGCGCCTGGGAACGGCCTGCGCTGATCTTATAAATCAAGGCAAGTTTGGCATCATGGTCGCCGCGCGCGGTGAAGGTTACGAACCAGTGCCCATTGAAGAAGTCGCGGGATACCGCAAACTAGTACCTGTCGACCATCCCTGGATTACCAGTGCGCGGCACGTAGGAACCAGTTTTGGCGACTGAAATAGGATTAATTTTCTTCCATACCGGCGCACCACGTCCATTCATGAGCCCGCTTATTAAGCCGAGGTTCAGTTAACGATCGTTAAACTTTCATACGTTGGATTAGAAAGTGTACTCGTAAATTACTCCTTGATGGTACGTTAGTTACGGCAGAAAGCCCGCCCGGTTCACCCGGCGGGCTTTTTTTTCGTTGAATAGAACTCCGATTGGACTACCGCCGCGTATAGCGGCTTGACGGGCGCTTAGATGTTAGTAAGGATGGAAGCGAGGATGCAAGTAACACCCGCTAATCCACTACGATGCTTGGTCTCTGCGTTCTGATTTTCGACACCAGTCACATAATTCCGCTAAATTTCATCCTGGTATTGACGAACAATTCAGGTATGAAGAAACGCGCCTATCATTCCCCGGCTGGTTGTGGTTTCAAGCGATTGCTGAACTACCTCTTGATCTTGTTATTGCCGCCGGTTGGACTGCTCGCGGGCTGCGGCAGTACTGCTGAAACCAACACGGCGCAAGATAGTGATGCGCCGGCCGCCGTTTCACATAAAATCGCGATCGTCAATGCGTCTTCTTTTGTCATCAATGCCATTAAATACAAACCCTGTGGTTCCGATGACAACCGTTATCAACACCTGACGGGCAACCTGAAACCAAATGAAACTTTGTCCATTAACGTCTATGCGCAATGCGTCGATTTGATTGCGGTAAACGCTTTCAAGAAACACCTGGTTGACGCCAAAAACGTGGATTTAGATAAAATAAAAACCTGGACAATAAAATAATAGAAAACTACTTTTACTATTGTCTATTCATTATCATGAGCATCTCCGGAAAAGTTAATCATGGAAGCATGTGATCTATTAATTGTACGCCATGCAAAATCCGACTGGTCGGGTGATATCGCCAAGGATTTCGATCGGCCATTGGCAAAACGCGGCAAAAAAACCCTTTCTGTGATAGCGGAGTGGCTGGATTCCCAACACATCAAGCCCGATCTACTGGTTAGCTCGCCCGCGCTGCGGGCAAAACAAACCGCGCAAGCTATCATCGAAAAACTACATATTCCCGATCAAACCATAACTTTTGATGATCGTTTATATCTGGCGGATACGGACATATTATTGGAGGTACTTGAGGAAGCCGCACATTCGCAGCCACAGCCTAAATCCGTGATGCTGGTGGGACACAATCCTGGTTTGGAAAATCTGCTCACACTGCTCTGCGGTGACCCGCTTCCGTACACACGTGATGGCAAGCTGCTGACCACCGGTAATGTGGTCCAATTGCGGTTTGAACACGCCTGGAGCAACCTGCGCCCCAAACAGGGCCGCCTGATAAACTTCTTCCGCGCGAAAGAACTTGACTGAATAGGGAATCATAATAATCCTGGTTTTCCTGGCCAACACCGCTTTAATTGGAATGTATATGGTCTGGATTTTCCGGATTGAAAACCGGTGCTGGATTCGTTCCGGATTTTTTGCGGGCTAGCACTTCGTCATCAGATAAAGACTACTGTTGTTTGAAACAGCCATTCACTCCTGTGTAACAATCACCTGGTAAACGGGATAAGACGCCCCCGGTGTGGTCCGTGCGACGGTGGGTCATTTTTACCGTATGCCGCGGATTTTGGTAACTACTCACCCCGTAGGTTAAAGCGGTGCTGGTGTCTCCTGCCGGGGGCGTCCGCGGCCAGGGATGGCCACAGTCGAGCCTACAGGGACGTACTTGTGGCGTCCCCCGGCAGGAGACACCGGCGCCGCTAACGGGTGAGTAGTTACGGATTTTGTTCCAAAACACTTGCCGGAGAGCGTTGCCGGCGGTTTTTGTGAACCGCAGGGCAAAACAACTGTTTTACCTTTTTCGTTGTTCATTGTAAAAAGTGGGAACTTAGTATAGTTTGTACTGTGTCATTAATGTACAAAGTGAATGCACAAAGTGCGACGTGTTATTATTAAGCTAGAATAAACGGCACACGCTGCGATCGCGTTCAAAAAACATTGGATATCATTTAAAAACATAATGTTATGAATTTTTTGCCCTGGTACCTGACTGCTGTATTGTCGCTCGTCGTTGCGGTTTCCGCATGGCGCACTGTGACTCCAACACAACAGCAACCATTCGCTAGCCGATGGAGATTCTTCGCCCACGCTGTCACGGAAAGCCTTACCTCGGCACTGGCGTATTGGTGCCTGGTCTTCGTGCTCGCGCTTGCCATTGCCACCGCCTTATGGCTAATCGCGTTGCTGTTAATTTGGGTACCCTCTGATTTCTTTCGAAATTATGTAGGCTTGGATGTGTTTAGCCCGGTCCTGCAGCACATCAAACCATTTATTTATCGTTCCGCATCATCTCCTGGCATCACATCGGTCCCTTTACTGGATTATTTGTCACTGTATTCAGCGTTTGTTTTTGGGCCTTGGTTTGGTATTTGGTCCATCATGAACAAACGCCAGAAACAAAACACCCTTGCCGGACCCACACCGGGCTCTACCTAATTTGCTTTCATTATTTTATTACTGGATCAAGATTCTATTTCTCATTAAATAATATTGATATCTGATTGTTCTGGATTATTGGGCAAATACTCGCCATAATCTAAGCGTTGGGGTTACTCGGCGCCAAATGCTATAGTGACAACCATTGTCAAAACCACTATTGATTAACGTCGTTACTAAATTCGTTACTGATATGGCAGTTAACCAACTGAATTATTAAAACATAAGGTGCGGGACCTCGCGGGTATTGGCCCGGTTTGTTATATAAAAATAACCGTGTATTAAATAAGTTATTATTGGTGACCAGGGTGCATTTATTTAATGGTGACCCACCAGGTGACGAAGACGGGAGCATATGGATATATACGTTGGAAACATACCCAAAGGGACGCGATCCGGCGAGCTGCAAAAGCTTTTAAAAGATTCAGTCCGGGAAGGCATTTTTAAACGCTTGTATGATCAGGCGCTGGCGTTGGGCAGATTTGACAATGATGTTGAAATAAAGATCGTTAAACGCAAACGGCTGGGCAAACACAGCTACTACCGTTTTGGACTCATATCCATTCCCTCCGACCGGGTTGCGCCTGTGGTGCTGGAGGCATTGAAAAATAGCCGGATCCGGAATGTCAAACTTAACGTGCGGGCCTTGGTAGAACGTAAGTTGGGGAACGACAGACGGGCTATCAATTGGCGTGAGTTGCCCTGGAAAGGGAAATCCCGCCGCAAGCAGGAGCGCCGGGGAGCGCCTTAACCTTGGCTTGACCTAGAGATTTTGTGACCCTAACCCTGCTCCTGTCACAGGGTTGCTTTGGCTTGCTTACCCAGCTCTACGCAATTGGTGACTCGCCGGCACACTAGCCGAGCGTCGTAAGTAAAACGCCGAAACTAATCTATCGAATTGTCTCTATCGAATTACCGCGTTACGCTGGCGCCATGGCGCTGAGCGGAATTTTTATAAGTTGCCCTCTTGTTGCAGCGCAAAAAACACCAAGCCAAATAACACCACGTACAGAATAATCACCAAGGTCATAGATTCGCCTCCGCGACTGGTTGAGTTTGATAAGCTGATGTACCTCCACTCCCGCTTACGATTTGCCAGCTCCCACCTTTGATCCCTTTGCCAGTATGAAATAATCGAGAACCGGCGTATGACTTCAACAAAAAGGCACTATGGGTTTATGGGCGTCAAGACTATGGGTTTATGGGCGTCAACAAGAAGGTGCGGCTTGTTGAACTTCGAAGCGACAACGGAAAGTAAAGTATAGTTACTGCAGCGGCAAAATCCACTTGTTAAACTAACTGATCAACCCGGCTGAAATAACCACAGCGTTCGCATAAGATATCACCGAAAGCAGCCGATTCGCGCCGCGCCCGGCGTATTTAACGCTTCCGATGAGTTTTCGAAGATCGCGTGAATGTCGGGGTTAAATATATTCGTCCATGCCTTTTACCCGTAAGGAAATTTCACCGGAATCCGCCAGACGCCTTACGGTCGAAAGAATTTCTTTCTGCGCTTTTTCGACATCCTTGATTTTTACCGGACCGCTGATATCCAGATCGTCTTTCAACATTTCCGCCGCGCGTTTTGACATATTTTTATAAAATTTTTCGCGCACGGCATTATTGGCGCCGCGTAATGCCAATTGCAATGAATCCGACGAAATTTCCCGTAACATTGTTTGGATATCACGATCCGCCAGATCAAGCAGATTATCAAACACAAACATAACATCCTGGATGGATTGGCCGATATGAGGTTCAATTTCCCTGATGTTGTCCATTATTTCATTTTCCAGCGCCGAATTGATATGGTTGAGTATCTGCGCCGCTACCTTTACTCCGCCAATCGATGACATTTTAATATTGGCATTGCCCGCGAAATGATCTTCCATGATTTTGTTCAATTCCTGAAGTGCTTCAGGCTGAATACTGTCGATATTGGCAACCCGCAGCACCACCATGGAACGTAGATGTTCCGGCAAATTACTTACCACATCAGCCGCCTGATCAGGCTCGAGATGCGACAACACAATAGCGATAATTTGCGGATGTTCATAGCGGAGTATTTCGACAATCGATTTGGCATCCAGCCACTTAAAGGATTCCAGGCCATTGTTCTTGTTATCCCGGACAATACGGTCCATAAGCCGGCTGGCCTTATCCTTGCCCAATGCCTGCATTAATACATTACGCACGAACTCATCAGTGCCGGCCACCAGGCCGGACTGCTGTTCCATGCAATTGGAAAAATCCGCAATCACTTTGCCGACCTGCTCCTTGTTGATGCCCTTTAATTGGGTCATTTCAAAGCCTAGCGCCTGAACTTCCCTGGGCCGCATTTGCTTTAATACCTCGGATGCGCATTCCTCCCCCATCGCCATCAGCAGGATCGCAGCGCGTTTGATACCCTCGATTTTTTCGGTTTCGCTAGCCACTTTCCTTTACCCAGGATCTGATAATTTGCACGACGATTTTTGGATCATCCCTGACCATTTGACGGGCTCTTAATAGCTGCTGCTCAAACGATGTTTTAAGTCCGCCCGCATCAAATGGCGGCTGGTTGTTTCCCTGTTGTTGGTGTGGCGTTTCCATGGCGAACTGCACGTCCGGAATGAGCGCCGTACCAGAAACTGCCGGCGGCATCCGAGACCTGCCCGCACCGGTACGCAGCGGCCTGATGATTAATCCGATGACAAACAACGCGAGCAACCCGATCAGCAGATACCACAGTAAATTTCTGTACCATAACCCTTCCCAGACGGAAACCGCCCCAGGAAGTTGCCGGCTGTAAAACACGTTAAAGGATTCGTTGACTACGTTAACGGTATCGCCACGCTGAGTATTGAAACCGATGGCATGCTTTACCAGTTCGGTCAACCGTTGCATCTCCACAGCGCTTCTTGCGGCACGGAGTATTTTCCCGCCGTCATCAATAAGCCGGTTATCCACCATTACCGTCACCGACAACCGCCGCACGCCACTGATTTCATTCGCATCACTATTCGACGGCGCGCTCCCCACCGCCGCCAAATTAAGTACTTTGAAATCGACGTCCGCGATGACCTGGGTACGCAGGGAGTCCGCTCCCAATACCGGTGTCAGGATTTCCTCGATCCTATCCATATACGATTGTTCCAGGCGGCGCAGATAACCGAATTGCGCCGATGATAACGAGGAAGTCTTCGATGCTGCCGCCGATGATTTTAACATTTGCCCGGTTTGATCAATGATCGTGATGTTGTCCATTGATAAATTGGCGGCGCTTGCGGCGACCAAATGTGTTATTGACGAAATTTGCGCTTCGGTGAGCCGCCGGCCAGGATACAAACGCACGACGACGGACGCCCGGGACACATTATTCGGATTACCATCAACACCATTGGCGAACGCCAGGTGCACGCGCGCGGATTGAACGTTATCAATACCGGCGATTGACTTCGCCAGTTCCGCTTCCAGCGCCGGATGTGGCGACCCTTGGATGGTTGGCTGCGGCGGATTACCCGGCTGATCAGGATAATTTTGTTTTACAGGAAAGCTATAAGCATCCAATAAACCTTTTTCAACCAGTACGTTTCTCGCTAGCGTTAACTGTGCTGACCGCACCATTATCGTGCCGGAGGAAGGTTCGTAATGATAGGAAATACTGGCGCCTTGCAGCTCAGCAGTTACCCTGGCGGCGTCATTTGCCGCGATACCCGATTGCAGTTCGGTATAGTCCGGCATCATGACCCACAGCATAATAACAAAGCCCATGACATAAAGCACGGCAAGCAACGCGAGAATAAATGCCGGTTTATTACCCGGTACGGCAAAATACCTGCGATTGCCATCGGCCGTGTTCAGCTGCGGTTGTTCACTCATGGGATATCGGCCTGATACATGCGGTACTGTCTACTGGGGGTCAGGTTAGTTCGGCATTGCCGCGGCCGGGAACCTGCAAGCCCTGCTCCCGCAACTTCGCTATTTTATAGCGCAAGGTCCGTTCACTGATTCCCAGCTTTTCGGCAATCGCCTGACGGTTGCCCGTATCACTATTCAGCGCGTCCTGAATTCGCTGCTGTTCATGATCCTTGATTTCATCGCTAAGCGTTTTATTCCCCTCGGCGCGCACATTACCAGCTGCGTACAACAAAGCACTTACATCATTTGATCCTTGTTCAAACTGGATGTCGTCACTCGTAATATTGTCGGACTGCCGCAGAATTAACGCCCGCTGTATCACATTGTCCAGTTCGCGCACATTTCCCGGCCAGTTGTGGGACAGCAGTTTAGCGATGGCGGACGCTTCCAGTTCCGGCAAGTGCGCGTGCATGACGGCGGTGACCACCAGATGCTTTTTCATAAACCCTTTCGCCAGGTGCAAAACATCTTCCGGCCGGTCACGCAAGGGTGATATGAATAAAGGAAAGACATTGAGACGATAAAACAGATCCTCGCGGAATCTGCCCGCCCGCACCTGGTCGCGCATATTGCGGTTCGAGGTGGCCAGCACCCGCACATCCAGCTGCACCAGTTTATTGCCTCCCAGGCGTTCCACCTCACGCTCCTGCAACACGCGCAGTAATTTTGCCTGTAACGCCAGATCCATTTCAGAAATCTCATCCAGCAGTAATGTACCGCCGTCCGCCAATTCGAACTTTCCGGGACAGGCTTTATATGCGCCGGTAAACGCGCCTTTTTCATAGCCAAACAGCGTTGCTTCCAGCATGTTATGCGGTATGGCAGCGCAATTGATGGCGATAAAGGGCTTGCCGGCCCGGCTGGAATGCTGGTGAATATAACGCGCCATGACTTCCTTGCCACAGCCGCTGTCACCGGTAATTAATACCGTGGCGTCTGTCGCGGCAACGCGGCGGGCAATTTCCGCGGTCTTTTTGCTGACCGGATCCACAGTAATCAGATCGTTAGGTTCCGGCGTGCTGGTGTTGACATATTGGCCTACCATATTCACCAACACTTCCGCCTCAAAGGGTTTGGTCAAATAGTCCACCGCGCCATCCCGCATGGCTTGCACCGCTTTCTCAATCGAACCATACGCGGTCATAATCATAACGGGCAGATCGGGCCAGCGCTTTTTAATGTGTTTCAATAA
>DATCIR010000306.1:0-4080 GCA_036507695.1 Gammaproteobacteria bacterium | reverse complement strand
AATCCGTAATCCCAATGCGGCATCGCCGATGGTGCCTGAAACAAAAATCCGGTCTCCGGATTTTGCGCCGCTTCTGCGGATTGCCTTACCCTCCGGCACCAGGCCCATCAACTGCACCGTGATACTCAATGGCCCTTGCGTGGTGTCGCCGCCGATGAGTTGCACATTGAACGCGTCAGCCTGAGTAAAAAACCCGTCACAAAACGCCTGCAGCCAGTTTTCATCCGCCTTCGGCAGCGTCAAGGCCAAGGTGGCCCAAGCGGGTTCGGCGCCCATGGCGGCCAAATCGCTCAGGTTGACCGCCAGCGCCTTGTGCCCCACATCGTAAGGTTCGCTGTCGGCGGGAAAATGCACCCCGTTAACCAGGGTATCGACGGTGGTGACCAATTGAAATCCGGCTGGCACTTGCGTGATTGCCGCATCTTCGCCGATGGCGAGCGCTACATCGTTACGCCTGACACCACGGTCTTTAAAGAAAAGCTCAATGAGGGAAAATTCGGAGTATGTCATTGCCAGCGCAATCGGGTTTATTTCTGTTGCTCAACCACCAGTGTTCAACCATCCATGGGACAAAAGCCTGGACCGGCTAGCAGGTTAAGGACGTGTTGCAAAAACGCTAAGTCGGTTTTCTCGCCTTGACTTCGGCCGCACGCAGTTTTTTCGCGACGCCGTCCAGGATACTGTTCACGTATTTATAGCCATCTTCGGCGCCGAATGTTTTAGCGATCTCCACCGCTTCATTGATAACCACTCGATAGGGAATATCCGGGCGATACTGCAACTCATAAACGCCAAGGCGCATGATTGCGCGTTCAACGGGATCAATCTCCTCTAACGGCCGATCCAGAAACCCACGAATATGATCATCGATCACATCCACATGCGCCGGGATCTGGTGCAGCAATTCCTGAAAATATTTCAGGTCAACCTTGGCCATATCATGTTCCAGCACGAATTGTTGATCGATGTCGGATAAATTGATGTTGGTCATCTCCCACATGTAGAGCGCTTGCACCGCGCGCTTGCGGGACAGGGAACGTGCCTTACTCATAAGGTGACTTTTGCCAATTGCTTAATCCAATGCACGCAACAGGTTGACCATTTCGATGGCCGACATGGCGGCTTCCACGCCTTTGTTGCCGGCCTTGGTGCCAGACCGCTCAATCGCCTGTTCGATGGTATCGACGGTCAGCACGCCAAATGCAACCGGTACATTATACTGGGACGACACCTGAGCCAGACCCTTGACGCATTCTCCGGCAACGTATTCGAAATGCGGCGTGCCGCCGCGTATCACCGCGCCCAAAGCGATCAGGGCGTCAAATTGTTTTTTAGCCGCCATGCGCTGCGCCGCCAAGGGCATTTCAAACGCGCCGGGCACGCGCACAATCTGCACATCGCTGTCTTCGGCGCCGTGGCGCTTTAACGCATCCAGCGCGCCGCTTAACAAACTCTCGACAACAAAACTGTTAAAGCGCGATACGATTATGCAAAATTGCGCGCCTTGTATTGTCAATCCACCTTCATACGTTTTAATGTTGTTCATCGCTTTGCCATTACTCTGTGATTAGTTTCGCTGTTATTTGATGCGTCCGTTTTTGTGCCCACAATCCTACCCATCTGTATCACTGCTGATATATTCAACCACTTCCAGCCCGAAACCCGACAAACCGTGTATACGCTTCGGCGCGCTCATGACCCGCATCTTGCGCACCCCCAGATCCAGCAGGATTTGCGCCCCGGTGCCATAGGTGCGTAAATCCGTGCCGGACTCGCGGCGCACCGCCATTTCACCCCGCTCCTCCAGCCGGTAATTTTCCACCTGACGCAGAATATCGTCTTTCTCGCCGGGATAACTCAGCAGCACAACAACACCCTTGCCGACTTCCTCGATGCGTTTCATCGCGTCGTCCAGCGGCCATCCGGTATCCTTGCGTTGAATACCCAATACATCATTCAGATAGTGCGGCATATGCACGCGCACCAGCACCGGCTCCGCCGGCTTGATGTCGCCTTTGACCAGCGCGAAATGCACCTGGCTGTCAATACGATCGCGATAGCTGACCAGATGAAACTCGCCGATATGGTTCCTGATACGGCATTCCGCCACACGCTCCAGGCTCTTTTCGGTGGACAAACGATAGCGAATCAATTCAGCAATCGTGCCGATCTTGAGGCCAAACTCCCTGGCGAACACTTCCAGGTCCGGCCGCCGGGCCATGCCGCCGTCTTCATTCAATATTTCCACGATCACACTGGCGGGCTCCAGCCCCGCGAGGCGAGCCAGATCACAACCGGCTTCGGTGTGTCCCGCGCGGGTCAGCACGCCACCGGGTTGCGCCATGATGGGAAATATGTGTCCCGGCTGCACGATATCGGCCGGCGTGGCGTCCGGCGCCACCGCCGCCTGAACCGTGGTCGCGCGGTCCGCGGCGGATATGCCCGTGGTAACGTTTTTGGCCGCCTCGATGGAAACCGTGAAATTCGTGCCGAAGGTGGCGCTGTTCTTGTTGACCATCAAGGGCAGGCGCAACTGTTCGCAGCGCTCCCGGGTCAGGGTCAAACAAATCAATCCCCGGCCGTAGCGCGCCATGAAATTGATATCCACCGGGCGCACATGGCTGGCCGCCATGACCAGATCGCCTTCGTTTTCACGATCTTCATCATCCATCAGGATGACCATCTTGCCTTGACGGATATCCTCGATCAATTCTTCCGGGGTATTCAGGTTCATACTAATGAATAGTCTTGGTTATGTTATTTTTTACGCGCATTTATAAAAATCCATGCTGCGCTAAAAATGTTTTGTCAATGGCCTGCGCGGAGGATTGCGATTTTTCCGCCGCCTTGTCACCCAGCAACAAACGCTCCAGGTAACGCGCAATAACATCCACTTCGAGATTGACCTTGCGGCCCGCCGCGTAGTCGCCCATCGTGCTCTCGCGCAAAGTATGAGGTACAATATTCAATTCAAATTCACTGCCGGTTACGGCATTGACCGTCAGGCTGATGCCATCCACGCTGATCGAACCTTTTTCGGCGATGTATTTCGCCAGGCCTGCGGGCGCGTTAACTACAAACCGCTCCGAACGGCCGTCACTCCAGCGTTTTACCACCTCGCCGATACCATCGACATGTCCACTGACCCAGTGGCCGCCGAGCCGGGTCGTAGGTGTTAATGCGAGTTCCAGATTTACCCGCTCACCGGTCCGCCATTGACCGGCGATGGTGCGTGACAAGGTTTCTCCCGACACGTCGGCAACAAAACCGTGAGTGGTTTTTTCAACGACCGTCAGGCAAATACCGCTGACGGCCACGCTGTCGCCAGGCGCCAAATCGGCAACCGGCAGTTTGGCGGTATTAACGGTCAGGCGCAGATCGTTATTTTTGCGCTGTGATGCTTCGATAAAACCGACGCTTTGTATAATTCCGGTAAACATGACTGACCGCATAAAAAATGGTAAATGAACGGCGCGTATTAACTGCCGATATTAGCGACCCAAGGACTCATTGGGTATATTTCAGATGGGCAATGATACGCCAATCCAGCCCGATCTGGCGAGTTTCCACCACATCCAAAGCGATTTTTTGCGCCATGCGGGTCAGTTCCGGCAGGTAAAACGCACCTCTGGCTTGATCCCCCATGAGACTCGGCGCAATATAAAAAACCAATTCATCGATGAGATGACGCGCCAACAACGCTCCATTGAGCCGGGCCCCAGCCTCCACCCATACCTCGTTGATCTGGCGCTGCGCAAGATCATGCAATACCCGCTCAAGATCAAGCTGCTGCCCGTCATTGTCAAGCACCACCACTTCCACGCCGGCATGCTCTAACGAGGCTTTGCGTTGCTCATCGTGGCTAAGCGTATAAACCAGTACCCGTCCGGGCAAGGTTGTCATTTTAGCGTGTGCGGGCATCCGCAACCGGCTATCCAGCACCACCCGCAGTGGCTGATCCGCATCGGTAAAGTTTACCAGCACCGGATTTTGCTGCACGGACAGCCGCGCATTCAGGGAGGGATCATCCGCCAGCACGGTACCAATGCCGGTGGTAATCGCCGAACTACGTGCGCGATA
>DATCIR010000305.1:0-6469 GCA_036507695.1 Gammaproteobacteria bacterium | reverse complement strand
GTGGCACCACGCCACCCCCTCCATCACCATCACCATCACCATCACCATCACCATCACCATCACCATCACCATCACCATCACCATCACCATCACCATCACCATCACCATCACCATCACCATCACCGTCTCCGTCACCCACGGGTGCAATAGCGCACACGATCGCCCTTTCCTATTCACAGGGCGGCTCTGTTGAACACCTGGGTGGAGGCATCTATCGGCGGGGTGGTACCGCCATAGTGACTGATGCGGATGGGCATGCGGTGGCGGATGGCACAATTGTGTACCTTAGCATTATCGATTCTGTGATCGCGCAGGGCACAATCGATGCCGGCGATACGATTCAGGGCAGTCTCATTAATGATCTCAACGTGTTGGATGGTGGAGGTATTCCTTCATTGTTTACCGGCGCAAGCGTTAGGCGCAATGACGCAATCCGTTATCTACAGCCTGCGGATCATATTTTTCTAACTTTTGCTGATGAAGAAGACAAGGACCGCGTTGTCAATATAAATGGTGCTCTGGACAACCAGATCAGCGTGAGTCAACCATATTCCCGCAATTACCCAAATGCTGATTATCCCTCCGGTGACGTGGGTTACCTGATCGGCGCGTCCCTGCTGGGTGCGGAAATATCCGGCCTGGATCTGAATGACAACCTGGTGAGCGGATCGGCCGTGACCAGAGAGGGTATCGCGCGATTCTATGTTACTTATCCTGCCAATAATAATTCGATCTTGACCGGGTGTTATGCCAGTTCTGATATCGACACGCGCGTTACGCCAGTGGGGTCCGCGCAGGTTTATATGGTTGCTTCGGTAACCGACGCTGTTACCACTATCGATGACCGGTTTTGTTTTACATCAATTGCGGGCGGAACCTTGACTCCGGCACCAAGGGAAATTACTTCGGATCAAACCATTGTGGTAAGTTATGTGGATGGCGGTGATGGCGTCTATTTACCGTTTGTGTCAATTGTGGTTTCAGTGAGTGATGCCAATGGCTCTGATATCACATTGAACGTGAACGGCGGCGCAGTGAGTAAGTCCATAGTTGCTACAACAAACGTAGACGGATTCGCGCGCTTTGAGGTTCAAATTAATGATGCACCGGCATCCGGAAGCGCCACCATCACTATCACTTCGGCGTTTGATCCGGCGGTCGAACCAGTGACGGTTACGGTAGCCGCCAATGTAACAGCACCGGTTATTCCGTGAGGGAGTGCGCCAGTCTCGGTTTTTTATAAGAATGGAGAATGAAAACGAAAAGGGTCACCCCGTTGTGGCCCTTTTTTTTGACACTTTCTTTCGGTGAAATAAGCTGCTAATTCAAGCGTGTGTTGCGTGCCTCTGCCTGTTTGCCCGGCGCCGTGAGGTTTTCCGGCCGGTTGATCGGGTAATTTGCCTAGAGCGGCAAGACAAGTTGTTTTATTGAACTTTTGATGCTACAGCCCCTCAAACATCGCAAGTCAACGCGGTTTGTGGTGGATTTTCCTAATCTCTTCGTGTTTTCCCCGCAGTAATGTTTGTGTTAAGTAGTATTAATGGCCCAAAAACGTTATACTACCTGGGATTGTAAGTTATCCAGGTTTATTCAGTAGTGCAGTGATGTATGTCTCCTGTAAAGTACCTAGAATAATCTGCAACACCACACATTTTTATTAATTAATTGAAATATAGAGGTTATTTACATGGCTACAGGCACTGTAAAATGGTTTAACGATGCTAAAGGTTTTGGTTTTATTTCCCCGTCTGACGGCAGCGCAGATATATTCGTGCATTTTTCCGCAATTCAAAGTAATGGATTCCGGTCATTGGCTGAAGGCCAAGCCGTCCGTTTCGAAGTAGAAAAAGGTCCCAAAGGACTGCAAGCTACATCAGTTCAGGTTGATCGTTAGTTACTTGCCATCTGGCTTTTAACAAAGGCCCTGCAACTTCATGCAGGGTCTTTTTATTCATTAACCTGATTCCACTGGAATCAGCTGACAAGGCGAGAATGCGTTTTGAAAAAAATGTTTATAGGTAATTTACCCTCTGATGCTTCGGAAGCGTCGGTGCGCGATATGTTTTCACAATACGGTACAGTACATTCAATCCAGTTGAATATGGATATCTTTACCGGAAAATGCCGCGGTTATGGAACCATCGCGATGGAAGGCCATGAAGCCAGGGCGGCCATTGCCGGTTTGGATGGCAAAACCGTGGGTGGTAAACCGTTAAAGATCCGCTTTGATAAGGAAATTAACAAGGGCGGCGGCGGTCCCAGACGATATCGTTAAAGCTATTGTTATAGCGGTGGGTGTCTTTAACATTGCAGGTATTATTAATTGCCAGGCGAGTCGCCTTGTACCAGGGTGAAAGGAATATCCAACATGTCAGCCGTTAAGAACGCCGAATCGATTGTTAAGCAATACAGCGTCATAAGTGTGGAAAAATCCAAAGCACCGGTTGGCGCGGATGGTGACAACTGGTTTAAATACGTGGTGGTGCGGGACAATTCCAAAATTGTTGGTAACATGCGTGGCACCTTGAATCAGGTGACCCAATATGCCAATGACTTTGTTGACAATCTTAATCTGCGGGCGCAGTCGAAAAAAGGTTATGTCCATTGGGTAATATCTCCCTCGCAAAAAACACCACCCGCGAAAGTCTAAGTTGTTTGGTTTGTTGCCCTGCGGAAAGGCAAATACGGAATGGCAAATAGTCCTGCCCGGTAAATAACACGCCGCGGTTCCGCTATCTGTCTGACCCCGTATTTACCGGTTCCGCGAAAGTCCGAAAAGCGGCTTTCTCATGAATTGAGTTTCCCGTACGCTTCATTAATCAATTGCCAGCGTGCTGTTTCTCGTGATGTGTCGCTATCCGTTTCAGTGTCCAGCATTTCCGGGAGATAAACCTGGATATAGTCGTCAAGCGACTGAAAGAAATTGGCTTTGGCGATTTGTTCGGCTTGCCTAAGATTGGTTTCCGCAATTGTAAAGTTACCTTGCCTGTAGTGAACAGCCGTTATTGCTAGGTAAACACTAGCGCTAGCCAATGCGTCAGATTGTTTAGCGTCATTTTGCCCACTGTTGCCTTTGAGTAATGCCAGTGCCTGATTGAACTGATCAATAGCGGATGAATGTTCTTTTTTTTCTGCGTGCAACCAACCCAGTTCCTGATGAAGAAAGATGGCGGCTTGCTGGCTCGTTGGATCAGTAAGTTGAGCCAATTCGGCGAGTGTATCCTGTAATAAGGTTTGCGCTTTATCCAGTTCTTTCGTTTCGTAATAATGGTTGAGCAACAACCCGATTGTGGTGGAAATAATATAGCGTTGTTCCGGGACATTAATTTTCAGGGCATAAGACAAACTGGTTTTCAGGTCGGACTCCCGCGCATCCCGCTTGTTCTGCTGGTGACGCAAGGTCGCCAAGGTTTGATAATTGGTGGCGAGCTGCAGGGTGTGCTGATCGGGTAACTGCCTATGCAGCATAATAACCTTGAGCAGATATTCTTCCGCGTTCGGCAAATCGTTTTGATGCTGGTAATAATAAGAATAAGTCTGGTACAGACTGGCCAGCGCAGAGTCGGTATTAATGGCTGCCAAGGTTTTCTCGGCGTGTTCCAGATATCGCATTGCCCTATCCGTTTCATTGGTCGCGATGTGGAATTGCGCCGCGTTAATCATTAATTCAAAACGTTTCTCGGAGGAATTCGCGCTGGCGATATCCTCATCCCAGTCCCTTTTCGGTATTTCGCCGCTCGCTAAAGTAATAATTTTCGAAACGTTTTGGCTGCCAACCGCCGTGATGAGTACTGCGGGCGGCGTTAATAATAATGCGCCCAGGTAAAGTCCATTCAGACCAAGCGATGCAAGCCGGCCCAAATGTTGTTGATAGAGGACAACGTCGCTCAAGGATTTCACGAGGTTAAACTTTTGCGCAAATTGCATCTTTTGGAATTTGGGTTGTTTCAGGGTTTCGAACAATTTACGCAGTTTGGTTTCCTTATCCAGGTCTTCAAATCCTTTGATCGGGTGGAAAAGTTCATTCAATACTCCGGCTTCCAATGCGCTCCAGGGAAGGCTTGCCAGCATGATTGCCGCCAAAACCCAGAACACGGGTTCACCGAGAAACCAGGCGCCCACCGCAAACGCCAGTCCACTCAAAGCCGAGAATATCAGTTTGCCCGTTGGGAAGCGTTCCATGATGGTTAACCGTATGATATGTCCCCCATCCAAAGGTACAAACGGCAACAGATTGAGGTAGTTAATGACCAGCATGATGATTGCGGTTTCATACAGCCACGGCGCGGCATACAAGTGATACAAGGCGATCAGGCCGATACCAACCAGGATGCCGGGCAGTGGGCCCATCAGGTATACGATTACCTGTTTCCATATCGCGACATCCTCTTTCTTGCCCGTGGCCGCCGCGCCCAGCAATGGAATAAACAGAATTTGCAGGTCGCGGTATTTAAACGCATACATTGCGGCAATATGCCCCAGCTCATGAAACAGGATCACACCCAGCAATATAAGAACCGAGTTAAAGGAAAACACCAGCCCAAAGGCAAAATAGGACAATATCAGGGTGAAAACAAATACCGTGAGTTTACCGAAAAGCCCGGCGGGTGTCGTTTGCTGTGCTGAACGCATGCGCACATAGGCTTGCACTTCGGCTTCCACGGGATAGACTTCGGCTTCCACGGGATAGTTAGTGGAGGTATCGATGTTGGCGGCGGCGTCCGTGTTTTGCGGCTGTACTTTTTTCTGCTTGGCCTGCGCAAGCTGTTTTTGCATCCTCAACTTATATAATTGTGTTTCACCACGATGCAGTTGCCGTAACAGGCTGAAGATTTTTCGAATGGTTAAACGGAATTGATTGTTGCCGGTCGACACCACCTCTCCGCCATTGATCAGAGTAAGGAAATATCCATTAATCAATTTTTGCTGCAGCTTGAGATAATTGGTGGAATTAGGTATGACAACCGCTTTGCCGGCAAATACTTTTTTTTGTTCCACCAGGTGTGTCTGGTATTGTTCTTCCAGGGTAGTGGCCATAGGATCATGAACTTCCGCGCCCGGAATATTACTCAATACAGTGTGACCGCGGCCATTAAGGGTAATTAACGCGGTGGCATCTCTAGCAATACTCCAGAAATCCACTTCGCAACCGGGTAGATCCAGAAAGGTCGATGCCGGGGAGATTTCCGCCAACACGCCCGCTTGCCGGTTCACCATGACCAGGCTCCATTTTTCCGCATGTTCGTGGGCGATCATGTCGTAGGACAATTGATAGTGATGGATTTCAAATCCCAGGGCGGAAAGCTGGGAAACCGGCCATTGATACAATAGCAACAGGTATTCCGGCAAATCGCTGCGTTCCTTTACCAGGAAGCGGGGGCGCTGGATGCGAATGCCCTGCAGTTGATTGAACGCCGCGCCATACATCGCCAGCACCACGACCAGCGCGATGCCAGTAAAATAAAACAGTATGCGATAAAGATCCCAATCCATAACATGTACCCAGCTCACCAGATATGGTATCGAGCGAAATTCGATGTAACTTAAGCGGTTAGCTCAATTCTGACGCACATCCGGAGGGTGGTTTCAGCGAAAAAACGCGAAAAGGTAAGAAGACACAAATTTCAAGTACTCCGTCATATAATATGTATATTGTGCGACCAATCCGCTAAACCCGGCGATGAACGCATAAAAAATTAGTTATAGATTGTGGAGCATATACCGACAAGTTGATTGGGTACACGCATATTATATAACTGTAGTTTCCATACCGATGTTTGGCAAAGCAAATGGCTCGTAAAACACGCGTCCCGAAAATTGTGCTCAAGCTGCCGTGGTGGGTTGATCTGGCGCTCGCGGTCCTGGTGTATTACGGCTTGAAATACTGGGTTCCCACCCTGTATTTTCAGAATGCGCAGCTGAACCGTTTCATGCACGCCTTGCCGCAGTTTGCCGAGCTATTTGCGTTGATATTGCTGGTGAATGGAATTTTCTCCGCCTGGCACGCCTGGCGCAAAGAAAAATAATTCGCCGTTAATCCAGCGCCGGTCCGAGAATGAATTCCACATTCTCAAATCCACGGTCTTCCAGTTCGGTCAGTACGTCGTCCCAGCCATAGCTAGGGTTATTTTCTTCCACCTGCGCGATAATTCCGGTGACATGCCGGAACACTTCATGCGTTTCAAAATCTTCCGGAATTTTCACCAGCCGGATCGCCTTATAATCATGGGCGGGCAAAATCATCAATCTGTTGCTCAATAATTTGCTATTCACGGCTTCTCCTTTGGAAAGTGTTTAGCCCGCATTTCTCACCAGGCGGCCACCAAATGCCAAGATGAGATGGAAATACAAACGATTATGCAATTTAATCCTTTAACACACTGTTTCAACTTTCGACCTATCGCGGTTCTGGCTTGTCTTCGCGTCCGTAGGCTTGCTCTTCACTCAAGCCATAGCTACGGCTATGACT